>JBKOUQ010000235.1:0-4924 GCA_046723475.1 Candidatus Methylomirabilota bacterium | reverse complement strand
TGTATAAGAGACAGGCCCTGAATGCGGCCGTCTGCAGTGTGCTGTATCGCCCGTACGTGCGGCGCTACCCCACCGTGCCGGTCAGCGCGCTCGCGATGCTGGCGTCGGTGGTGTTTCTCGCCGTGCTCGCCGCCGGCGAGGGGTTCTTTGCCGGCTGGCCGCAGTTCACGGGCCGCGGGTGGGCGGCCGTCGTCTTCATCGGGTTCAGCAGCGGGGTCGGCTACGTCCTCTGGCTGTGGGCGCTCGGCAACGCGCCGGCCACTCAGGTGACCGTGTTCCTCGCGCTGAGCCCGTTCACCGCTGCGGCACTCGGTGCGCTGTTTCTGCACGAAGCGGTGACCCTGCCCGCCGCGGCCGGGCTGATCTGCGTCGCCTTCGGGCTGTGGCTCGCGCACCGCGGCGAGCCGGGATAGGATCGCGCCCGATGGAGTCGCTCGTCGCCTACCTGCACTACCTCGCGATCGTACTGCTCGCGGGCTTTCTCGTCGCCGAGATGGTGGTGTGCCGGCCGCCGCTGCAGGCCGAGCAGGTTCGACTCTTGCGGCGTCTGGACATCGTGTTCTTCGCCGGCGCGCTGCTGGCGCTTGCCACAGGGCTGCTGCGGCTCTTCTGGTATGCCAAGGGCATCGGCTTTTACCTGCCCAATCCGTTCTTCATCGCGAAGCTGGCGCTGTACGTCGCGGTCGCCGTGCTGTCGATCAAGCCGACGACGTCGTTCTTGCGCTGGCGCCGGCGGCTCACCGAGTCCGACACGCTGCCGCCGCCGGCGGAGATCGCCACCGCGCGGCGGCTGATTCACGTGGAAGTCGCGCTCCTCGCGTTGATGCCGCTGATGGCGGTGCTGATGGCTCGCGGCATCGGCCGCTAGCCGTGATCGTCCTTCGGCACGTCACCAAGCGATTCGGCTCGCACGTCGCGCTCGACGGCATCTCGCTCACCGTCGAGCCGGGCCGCACGCACGTGCTGCTCGGCTCGAGCGGTTCCGGCAAGTCGACGATCCTCAAACTCGTCCTCGGGCTCCTTCGGCCGGATGCCGGCGAGGTGCACGTCGACGACAATCTCCCCCGCAGCGCGCGCCTGGCGCAGATCGGCTACGTCGTGCAGGGCGGCGCGCTGTACCCGCACCTCACCGCGGCCCGAAACGTGACGCTCCCGGCGCGCGCGGCCGGCTGGAGCATGGAACGCCAGACGTCGCGGCTCCAGGCGCTCGCCGCGCTGGTGGACCTCGAACCCGAGCTGATGCGTCGCTACCCGCACGAGCTGAGCGGCGGGCAGGCGCAGCGCGTGAGCTTGATGCGCGCGCTCATGCTCGATCCTCCGATCCTGCTCCTCGACGAGCCGCTGGGCGCGCTCGATCCCATCATCCGCGCCAGCCTTCAAAACCAGCTCGTGCGGATCTTCGCGGAGCTCTCGAAGACGGTCGTGCTGGTCACGCACGACGTCCGTGAAGCGTTCGTGTTCGGGGCCGCCATCACGCTCTTGAGTGAAGGCCGGGTCGTACAGCAGGGCACGCTCGCCGACCTCGCGCACCGCCCCGCGGATCCGTTCGTCTCCGAATTCCTGAGCGCGCAAGCTCCGCCGCCGGAAATGACGCGCGACCTCGGCCGGTGAGACGCCGCGCCGCGCTCCGGCTTGCCACGCTCGCGCTGCTGGTTGCCGCCGCCGCGGCTCGCGCGGAGCCGCCGAGCGTGCGCGTGGGCTCCAAATCGTTCACCGAGAGCTACATCCTCGCGGAGATCGTCGCGCAGATCGTCGACGAGACCGGCGAGGCGCGCGCCGAGCGCCGCTTCGGCCTCGGCGGCACCGGCCTGGCGTGGGGGGCGCTCGCCGCGGGACACATCGACGTGTATCCCGAGTACACCGGCACGATCGCTCAGGCGATCCTCAAGACGCCGGCGCTCACGTCGGTCGACGCGATGCGCGCACCCCTCGCGGCGCAAAGCGTCATCGTGAGCGAGCCGCTGGGGTTCGACAACACCTACGCGCTCGCCGTGCGTCGCGAGTCGGCCACGCGACTCGGCCTGCGGACCATCGGCGATCTCGCCCGCCATCCGGAGCTGCGCGCGGGCTTCGATGCCGGCTTCCTCGAGCGAGCCGACGGTTGGCCGGGCCTGCAGCAGCACTATGGGCTCCGCTTCCCCGACGTGCGCATCCTGGAGCACGCGCTGACGTACCCGGCGCTCGTCGCCGGCAGCCTGGACATCATCGACGTGTTCTCGACCGATGGGCAGCTCGCACGCATGGACCTCGTGCTGCTCGACGACGATCGACACTTCTTTCCCGAGTACGCCGCCGTGCTGCTGGCGCGCCGCGCACTCGTCGAGCGATTCCCGCGCACATGGGCCGCGCTGCAGCGTCGGCTGGGGGGTCGACTCGACACCGCGACGATGGCGCGGCTCAACGCGCTCGCAGACCTCGAGCACCGCTCGTTCGCGGAGGCGGCGGCGACGTTTCTCGGCCGGTCGAGCACCGCGTCTCCACAGCGGGCGCGTCAGCTTGCCACACTGACGCTCGAGCACCTGGAGCTGGTCGCGATCTCGCTCGCGGTCGCGGTGCTCATCGGGCTTCCGCTCGGTATCCTGGCCGCGCGCCGCCGACGACTGGCGCAGGTAGAGCTCGCGGGTGTAGGGCTCTTCCAGACGATTCCAGCGCTCGCGCTGCTGTCGTTCATGATCCCGTTGTTCGGCATCGGTCGCGTGCCGGCGCTCGTGGCGTTGTCGCTCTACGCGCTACTGCCGATCGTGCGGACCACGCACGCGGGGATCAGCAGCCTCGATTCGCGGCTGATCGAGATGACGACGGTGCTCGGTGTGCGGGGCTGGCGCCGACTGGCGTGGATCGAGCTGCCGCTGGCGTCGATGACGATCATGGCCGGGATCAAGACGTCGGCCGTCCTCACCGTCGGCACCGCAACGCTCGCCGCGTTCATCGGTGGCGGTGGCTATGGCACACTCATCGTCACGGGCCTCGCGCTCAACGATGTCGGCACGATCCTGGCCGGCGCCATCCCCGCCGCCGTGATGGCGCTGATCATTCACGCGGCCTTCGAGGCGCTCGACCGCGTCGTCGTCCCGCGCGCGCTGCGCGCGGCGGCGTCGGCGAGCTAATGCCCGGCGCGCCGCGTGGTCAACGGTGAGCTACCGCTCCGCGGTTCGGAACCCGGCGAAGATGTTCCGGCGATGCCGCTTGAAGAAGTTTCGCCAGGTCGCGCGGATCAGGCGCGACCGCGTCGCCCAGCACCCGCCCTTGAGCACGTTCTTGGCGCCGAAGTGCGGCTCCGAATACTCCTTGTACGGGTCGCACACGAACCCCGGGTACGGCTCGAAGGTGTCCGCCACCCACTCCCACACGTTGCCGATCATCTGCCGACATCCGACCGGACTGTCGCCCGCGGGGAGCGCACGCACGTCGACGGTGCCACCGGCGCGGTAGTCCAGATTGGCGCATTCGGACGTCGGGGGGCCGTCGCCCCACGGAAAGCGACGCTTGCGACCGGACGCCGGATCGAGTGCCGCTGCGAGCTCCCACTCCGCCTCGGTCGGCAGCCGCCGTCCCGCCCACCGGCAGTACGCCTCGGCCTCATACCAGTTGACGTGTACGACCGGATGCCACGGCTCGAGCGGCACGAGCAGCTCGAACCGGCGCTCGAACCAGCGGCCGCCGTCGCGCTGCCAGAACAGCGGATGCTCCGCGCCCTCGCGCCGTCGCCAGTCCCAACCGCGCCGTCCCCAGCACTCGCGATGCCGATAGCCACCGTCGTCGACGAACGCCTGGAACTCCGCGTTGGTCACCGGCGTCGTGGCGATCCGGAATGGCGCGACCTCGACGGGATGCGCCCACTTCTCGTTGTCGAACACGAACGGCTCTTCGGGATCGGCGCCGAGCATGAACGTGCCACCGGGCACGGCGACGTCACCGGGCCGAAACGCGTCGTCCACAGACGACGATATCTCCTCGGCGCGCAGCGATGCGGGCCGCGTGTGCGCGAGCGTCTGTAAGATCGCGGTTAAATTCTCGGCGTGCATGTCCTCGTGCTGGGCGGCCAGCGTGTAGAAGTACGTCTCGTCGGCGTTCGCCTCGCGCGATTCCAGGCGCGCGACGCTGCGCCCCAGGACCTCGGTGATGTACGCGAGCGTGGCCGCGCGCGACGGAAACGAATGGTCCCAGCGGCGTGTGTACGAAACGTTGAACGAGTCGTAGATCGCATCCGCGCCCGGCAGCAGGGGCTCGGCGCCATCCAGCCGCCGCAGCAGCCAGTATTCTTGGAACCAGCCGACATGGCCCATCTCCCAGATCGGCGGCTCCAGGAAGTGCGCGCGCGCACCGAGCATCTGCGCGTCGTCGAGATCGTCGAGCAGCGCGAGCTCGACGCGCCGCGCGTCGCACAGTGCTTCGATCAGGGCTTCCGTGGACGAGGGTCCGGCCGTGATCACGACTCGACTGTAGCGCGGCGACTTCGCTCCGCAACTTCCGATAGCGCGACGAGCGCTTCGCCTATATCTGGGCTCGCCTGTGCCGCCGGGGTCACCGTCGCAGCGCGGCGACGATCGCGTCGACGTCGTAGACGCACCCGCCCCACGTCCCACCACCGGCCTGCTGCAGAGCCGCCCACAGCCGCGTGTCGTCGGCGATGTCGGGATCGGCGGATAGATCGGGCCGCGGCGCACGTCCGGCGAGCACACGCGCGCCCTCATCGGGCGAAAACGTTCGGCCGTTCTCACCAATGAAGTCGATCGACCCCTCGAGCCGATTGCGCTCGACGACGATGCGGATCGTGTCGCCGTCTCGAACCTTGCCGATCGGTCCGCCCGCCAGCGCCTCGGGCCCGACGTGGCCGATGCACGCACCGGTCGACACGCCGGAGAAGCGCGCGTCGGTGATGACCGCGACGTGCTTGCCGAACGACAGGTGCTTCAGCGCCGCG
>JBKOUQ010000278.1:0-18442 GCA_046723475.1 Candidatus Methylomirabilota bacterium | reverse complement strand
GGCCGCACGGGCCGTGGTGTCGCACGCGGCGTCACGCGCTTGGCGCGCTCGCCCGCGTCGCGAACCACGCGCTCGGTGGTTCGCGTCGTGTCGTTGGTCGCTTCGGAGGCGCCCTGACTCATCGCGCGCGCCGCCGTCATCGCGCCGCGCGCGAGGCCGCGCGCGATGGCAGCCGTCGCCTCGACCGCCCGGACCCCGGCGTCGATCGCCGTTTCGGTCAGGCTCGTCGGATCCGGCATCGGAATCGTCGCTCTGCGTCGGTTCGCCATGGCCGCTCCTCCGGTTCGAAAGCAGAGCAACCGCAGTGCCAGCGAGTCGTGCGTGCCCACCCCGAGTCGTGCGTGCCCACCCGATGTCGAGCGCGCTGCACACGCGTGCAGAGTCACCGGTGGCGCCGTTCTTGCGGAAATCCAGGCCGGGAGGTGCTGCGCCATGATGACGATTCTGGTGATCATCGTGATTCTTCTGCTGGTCGGTGCGCTGCCGACGTGGCCGTACAGCAGCGGCTGGGGATACTATCCGAGCGGTGGGCTCGGACTGGTCTTGCTGGTTTTGATCATTCTCTTGCTCACCGGACGCGTGTAGCGGCGCGCTCGCGAATGCCGCGCGCGGTGGTCGCAAGCGCGCCGCCAGGCGGTGAGGTTATTCGTCGATGATCGCCGCCGGACGCATTGCCATCGCGCGCGGCCGCGGCCCGCCGTCCGCGCCTTCGACCATGAGCACGCGTAGCCCGAGGTAGGACGCAATCCGTCGCCGCACGCGCCACGCGCGCCAGCGCGCGCGTGCGCTGCCGCCGGGAGCGAATGCGACGGTGTCGGCGGCAAACGCCTCGGCTTCGCGCGTCACCTCGGCGAGGGGCGCGCCGAACCGCACGACGCACTCGACCGGTGCGCGACCCGCCGCGCGCACGACGTCCGCCACCGCCTCGCGCATCGCCCGCTCGATCCGGACCATCTCACGGCAGCGATCGGCCACGATGCGGTCGTATCGATCGGTGCGATCCCGCGGGATGCGGCGGAAGTACGCGACGCGCACGCCGGCATCCTGCAGGCGCGCCAGCCCGATGAGCCGCGGCAGGTGCATCAGCCCGCGGCTTTCGTCATGCTCGAAGATCGCGACGAGGACCCGCGTCATGCCGCGGCCGGCCGCCTCAGCAGCCATGGATCACCAGGTCGTAGGCACGCGGCAGCCGCTGCGCGACGTCCAGATATGCGTCGTCCACGAGCTGGCGGTAGCCGTCGGGCGCCGACAGATGCAGGCGGCCGGGGGCCCACGGCGTCACCGGATCCACCGTCACCGCGACGAGTGACTGGCCGCCGAGCGCGCGATCCACCGCCGCGCGCGCCATCGCCGCGACCGTATCGGCATGCTCGCGTCGCCGAGCCGCCGCGTTTCGCCACACCAGCGCCAACGTGACGGGCGCCGTGCCGCACATCAGCGCCAACGTGACGGGCGCCGTGCCGACAATCACAGCCAAGATGTCGTTCACCCGATCCTCCGATGTCGAGGCAGTACGTCGATCTGCGGACGAAAGCGCCGCGACGAAAGCCACAGCGCTTTCCGGGAGCGCCCGACGCGGCGCGACCCCGCGCGGAGGTCAGCAGGGTTCGTGCCATACGCACGTGCCCGGGCCAAATCAACGGTTGAACTGCCGTCGCCACATCACGGTTGACCGTCGGTGCGGACACGTCGTAACGTCTGCCGCCATGACGGATCTCTGCTTCCTCACGGCGATCGAGCTCGCGGACCGCATTCGACGCCGCGAGGTCTCGGTCACCGAAGTCGTCCGCGCGCATCTCGCGCAGATCGAGCGCGTCAACCCGAAAGTGAACGCCATCGTGACGCTCACCGCGGAGCGCGCCCTCGACGACGCCCGCGCCAAGGACGCGGCGTTGGCGCGAGGCGTGGCCGCGGGGCCGCTGTTCGGGCTGCCGGTCGCCCACAAGGATCTCGTGCCGACGCGCGGCATTCGCACGACGTTCGGCTCGCCGATCTATCGCGACCACGTCCCCGACGTCGACGGGCTGATCATCGAGCGACTGCGCGCAGCGGGCGCGGTCACGATGGGCAAGACCAACACGCCGGAGTTCGGAGCGGGATCGCAGACGTTCAACGACGTGTTCGGGCGCACGCTGAATCCCTACGACGTCTCGAAAACATGCGGCGGCTCCTCGGGCGGCGCCGCGGTGTCGCTCGCGTGCGGCATGGTGCCGATCGCCGACGGCAGTGACACGGGTGGCTCGCTGCGCAATCCGGCGGCGTTTTGCAACATCGTCGGCTTCCGCACCTCGCCGGGACGGGTGCCCATGTGGCCGCGCGAGATGGCGTGGAGCGCGCTCAGCGTGCAGGGGCCAATGGCGCGCACGGTCGCGGACGTGGCGCTGATGCTCAGCGCCATCGCCGGCCCGGACCCGCGCTCACCGATCGCGATCGCGGAGCCCGGCGACCTGTTCCGCCGACCGCTCGAGCGCAATTTCCGCGGCGTGCGCGTCGCGTGGAGTCGTGCTCTGGGCGACCTGCCGATCGATCGGCGCGTGACGACCGCGCTCGCGGGACAGCGCGCGGTGCTCGAGGGTCTCGGCTGCGTCGTCGACGACGCGGAGCCCGACATGCGGGACGCGCGCGAGGTGTTCCAGGTGCTGCGCGCGTTCGCGTTCGCCACGCGCTACGGTCGTCTGGTGGTCGAGCAGCGCCATCAAATCAAGGACACCGTGATCTGGAACACCGAGCAGGGACTGAAGCTCACCGCCCGCGAGATGAGCGAGGCCGAGGTGAAGCGCACCGCGCTCTATCACCGCGTGCGCGAGTTCATGGAGCGTTACGAGTTCCTCGTGTTGCCCACCACGCAGGTGCCGCCCTTCGACGTCACCCAGCCGTACGTGACGGCGATCGAAGGCGTCGAGCTACCGACGTACATCGACTGGATGCGCACGTGCTCGGACATCACCGTGACCGGGTTGCCCGCGATCTCGATCCCGGGTGGCTTCACGCCGGAGGGCTTGCCCGTCGGGCTGCAGATCGTCGGACGCCACGAGCACGATTGGAGCGTGCTGCAGCTCGCGCACGCGGTGGAGCAGGCCTCCGGGGTCGGACGCCGCCGCCCGGCGGTGGCCGCATGAAGCTCGTCCGCTACGGACGTGCGGGCGCGGAGCGACCGGGTGTCATCGACGCGGCGGGTGCGGTGCGCGACCTCTCGCGCGTGGTAAAGGACATCACACCGGAGGTGCTGTCGCCGGCCGGACTCAAGCGCCTACGCGCGGCCAAGATCGAGCGGTTGCCGATCGTCCGCGGTCGGCCGCGCCTGGGGTGTCCGCTCGCCCGCATCGGCAAGATGGTCTGCATCGGCCTCAATTACAGCGACCACGCGCGGGAGGTCGGCCGTCCCGCCCCCGACGAGCCGACGCTGTTCATCAAAGCCAACAGCGCGATCAACGGGCCGTACGACACCATCGTGCGCCCGCCTGGCGCGACAAAGCTCGACTACGAGGTCGAGCTTGCCGCGGTCATCGGGCGCGATGCGCGCAACGTCTCCGAGGCGGATGCGATGAAGCACGTCGCCGCCTACACGATCGTCGACGACGTCTCCGAGCGCGCCTTCCAGATGGAGCGGGGCGGGACGACGACCAAGGGCAAGAGCGCCGACACCTTCGCACCGATCGGCCCGTGGCTCGTCACCGCGGATGAGCTCGGCGATCCACAGACGCTCGAGGTGTGGACGACGGTCAACGGCGAGTCGCGTCAGCGTGGGCACACCAAGGACATGATTTTCAGCGTTCGCACGCTGGTGGCCTACGTCAGTCAGTTCATGTCGCTGCGCGCGGGGGACCTGATCTCCACGGGGACACCGGCCGGCGTCGCGCATGGCATGAAGCCGCCGCGCTATCTCGAGCCCGGCGACGTCCTCGAGATGGGCATCACGAAGCTCGGCGCGCAGAAGAACCGCATCATCGCTGGTTAACGCACAAGGGAGGATCGATCATGCCGGGGCAGCTCGTCCGTGCGCTCATCGGAGTGTGCATCGTCCTGTTTGCGGTCACGGCGACCGCACAGGAGGTGCTCACCAACGAATCCGTCATCGCCATGAAGAAAGCGGGCCTGTCCGATGCCGTCATCCTGGCGAAGATCCGCAGCAGTCAGTCGAAGTTCGACACCAAAACGCAGTCACTGGTCGGGCTGAAGTCCGCGGGCTTGTCGGACCAGATCATCGAGGCGATGGTCTCGGCCTCGGGACCCGGTGGCGCCGCCACGAGCGCGCCCGCGGCGACGACCACGCCGACGGTCGGGGCCGTGCGCAGCATTCAGGGCCGCGACGGCGTCTTCCACGTCCGCGGCGATCAATACATCGAGCTCGCCGCCGCGGTCGCCTCCGTGGAGACGAACGTCGCATTCTTCCAGACGAAGAGCGAGATCGTGCTCAAGCGCCGCAAGGCGGAGTACCGTGTCGTCGACCGTCAGCCCGTGTTCCTCAGCACGTGGGCACCCAACGAGGTGCCGCTGGTGCGGCTCAAGCCGGGCGACAGTCACGACGATCGCAATCTGAAGTTCTCGAGCGGCGCCTTCATGCCGTTCGGCGGCACGGTGAGCCAGGGTGTGCGCACCCAGGACATCGTGGAGGTCGATTTCGAAAAAGATCCGCGCGGGTTCTTCCGCATCAAGCCGCGCGAGCCGCTCGGTCAGGGTGAGTACGGGTTCATCGTCACGCAAGGATTCGCGGGCGGCGCGGGCGGCGGCAAGATCTACGACTTCGGCGTCGACTGACGCGCGCGCGTCTCGGCGACGATGCGGGCCGCCGTCCCGCCGCGAGTGTCTCCCGTCGCGCGCCGGATGGCTCGCCTGTACGCCGCGACTCGCTCGGACGGGACTCGCTCACCCCCCATCCCCCGATGGGGGTTGCGCGGCAACCAGCCAATCGATGCCGGCGTCGCTCGTCCCGTCCTGCGCTTCGTGCGGCGACGACGGCTCGCCATAACGGCGCGCCACGGGAGACGCTCGCGGCCGAACAGCGGCCGCCCGTCGCCGCACGGCGGCGCGCGTCAGTCGCCGCCGACGGGGGCTGGCTGCACCTGCACCACGCGTCGCCGCACCTGGACGACCGTCGCGATCATCACGACCATGATGGCCGCGATCACCCCGAACATCGCGCGCGGCGCGCCGCGATCGAGCAGCCAGCCGTACACGGGCGGCGCAATCAGCGCGCCGACGTCGAGACCGGAGTAGACGAAGCCGAAGACCTTGCCCGATGAGCCGCGCGGCGTTGCCGCGCGCACGAGCATGTCGCGCGAGGGCCCGGTGAAGCCCATCGAGAAGCCGCTGAGCGCCATCACCGCGCTCACCGCGCCCAGAGGCAGCGCGCCCGAGGCGAGCAGCATCGTGAGCGTCGCGGCGCTGAGCACGCCGGCGGCGGCGACGAGGTCGTGGCGTGTCGCGCGGTCGGCGAGGAAGCCGCCGGTGAGCACGCCGGTCGCGTTGCCGAGCAAATACACGGTCAGCGCGCCGGTGGCCAGCACGAGCGGCGCGTTGTAGATCGCGCCGAGGGCGGGCACGGCGAACGTCTGGATGCCGCTCGTCGAGGCCGTCAGCAGCATGAAATACCCGAACGCCATGAGGATCGGCACCGTGAGGAGCATGCGCAGATCCGCGCTCAGACCGACGCCATGCTGCGATGGCAGCGGCGGCATCCGCACCCCCAACCCATGGGTGTGCAGCGCGATGACCACGGTCGCAGCCAGTGCAACCCCGCCGGCCACCACCAGCGCGACGCGCCAGCCCGCGACGTGTGTGACGCTGACGACCAGGAGCGGCGCCAGCACCCAGCCGACGTTGCCCGAGATCTGATGCAGGCTGTAGGCGCGCGCAATGCGCCGCGCGCTGACGCTGGCGTTGAGCATCGAATAATCGGCCGGGTGGAACACGCTGTTGCCAAGCCCCGCCACTGCCGCGATCAGCAGCAACGCTCCATACGTCGGGGCCATGCCGGCCGCGGCGATCGCGAGGCCGAAGAGCACCATGCCGGAGAGCAGCACGCGGCGCGCGCCGACCCGATCCACGACAAACCCTGCCACGGGCTGCGCGAGTCCGGACACCGCGTAGAAGACGCTGGAGATCGCGCCGAGCGCCACCCACGACACGCCGAGCTCGTCGCGGAGCAGCGGAAACAGCGGCGGCAGCGTGAGCTGCAGGAAATGGCTGACGGTGTGCCCGGCGCCGATGAGCGCGATGACGCGCACGTCGTCCCGGAGTGAGCGGTCCACGGGTGTGCGACGCCTACGCCGCCGGCTTCAGTGCGTTCAGGTGCGGCAGCACCTCGCTCGAGAAGCGGTCGATGGAGTCGGTGGCTTGCGCCTCGGTGAGGTCGCCGAACATCGGGCGTACGACGAGGTACGTACACGTGCTGGTAGCGACCTGGCGCTCGAGCTCGGCGCGCACGTGCGCCGCGGTGCCGGCCACCGCGAGCCCGCGCTGCCGTGCCTCGTCGAAGTCGCGGGCGAAGCGGATCGGCGTGGAGCCGAAGTCTCGCCACAGCTTCGTGAGGTTGGCGAACCAGATGGCGTAGTTGGGGCGCGCGATCGCCTCGGCCTCGGCATCCGTCGCGGCCACGACCACGTGGCGCGTCATGCCGATCTTCGGCATCGGCGCCGTGGCACGTTTGCGGTACCAGACTTCACGATAGCGCGCGAACAGGTCGCGCGCGCCCTCGGCCGGATGGTTCGACAGCACGTGCACGCCGTTGGTGGCCGCCCACTCCGCGCCGCGGTCGTGACCGAGCCCATACCACAGCGGCGGATGCGGCGTCTGGAACGGTCGGAGCACCATCGGCACCTTGCGGTACGTGTACCGCGCGCCGCGATGATCGAGCACGTCATTGGTCAGCCCGGCCAAGATGACCTCGAGCGCCTCCTGATAGATCTCCTCGGTCTCGAACGGGTGCAGGTCGAAGTACGCCATCTCGTAGGGCACGATGCCGCGGCCGACGCCGAGATCGAACCGCCCGCGCGAGATGTGGTCGAGCATGCAGATCTCTTCGATGAGCCGCAGCGGATCGTAGAGGGGCAGACAGTACACACAGGGGCCCAGACGAATGCGCCGCGTGCGCTGCGTGGCCGCCGCGAGAAAGATGCCCGGCACCGGCGCCATGCCGAGCGGCGTCGCGTGGTGCTCGGCCAGGTGGTACGCGTGAAAGCCCGCCGCGTCGTACCGCTCGAGCAGCCGGAGGCGACTCTCGTAGTGCTCGTCGAGCGGTACGTTGCGGCGGTCGAGATGATCGAAGACGCCGATGTCCACGCGCTAAGAGGGGCCCACCGTCTTCCGGATGCTGCCGAAGTGGTCGTCGATGTGATTGATCAGGATGTGCGTCACCATCTGCTCGGCGGTCATCGGCGGCATGCCTTTGAGGACCTCCGCCGAGCGTCCCAGGGCGGCGTCGTCGAGGCCGCGCACGGTGGCGGCCGCATCGGCCGCGTTCTTCTTGTGCAGCGCGACGGTCTCGGTCTTGCCGACGTTCGCGTATTCCTTGGCGTGCTGCGCGTTCATCGCATGCAGATCGTCCATCGTGATCGAGGCCTTGTGCTGCCCCGAGGCCACGGACTTGATGAGCCCCGCGATGCCGGCGTGCGACGACGCGACGTGATGCGCGGTGACGCCGATCGACCATTTCTCGGCCGCCGTCACCTTCTTCCAGTCGGCGTCGCTCAGCTTGTCGAGGACCGACGTCGCCTCCTGCACCTTGGCCTCGAACTGCTTGGCCAGGGCCTCGCTCTTTGCCCCCATGATGGTCCCTCCTCTGGCGGCGCAGTATACTCCCCAGCAGCCAACGCATCGCAGGGAGGCGGGCATTCATGAGCGTGCACATCGACATCAATTGCGACATGGGCGAGAGCTACGGCCGCTGGACGCTCGGAGCCGACGAAGAGATCATGCCGAACATCACGTCCGCGAACATTGCGTGCGGGTTTCACGGCGGCGATCCGCACGTCATGCGACGCACCGTCGAGCTCGCCGTTCAGCATGGTGTCGCGATCGGCGCGCATCCCGGGCTGCCCGATCTGACGGGCTTCGGACGCCGGCGCATGGAAGTGTCACCGCAGGAGATCAAGGACATCCACCGTTACCAGGTCGGCGCGCTCGGCGCGTTCGCCAGGGCCGCCGGGACCACGCTGCAACACGTGAAGGCCCACGGCATCCAGTACCACATGTTCGAGGAGAACCTCCCGCTCGGCCGCGCCTCCGCCGAGCAGGTCGTCGAGCTCGACCCGAACCTGATTCTGATGACGATGGCGATGACGAAGTACGATGCCGAGGCGCGCAAGGTGAAAGGCTGCCGCGTCGCCGCCGAGGGTTTCGCCGATCGCGTCTACGCCGACGACGGCCAGCTCGTGTCGCGCAAGCTGGGCAAGGACGCACTCGTCTCGGATCCCGCGAAGGCGGCCGATCAGGCCGTCCGCATGGTGATGGAGCAGAAGGTGCGCACGATCACAGGCAAAGTGATCGACGCCAAGATCGACACCATCTGCATCCACGGCGACAGCCCCGGCGCGGAGAAGATCGTGGCCGCCGTGCGTGACGGGCTCGTGAAGGCCGGCGCGGTCGTCAAGCCGCTGCGGGAGTGGTTCGGGAAGTAGCGCGCGGCCCCCTCCGCGCCGCCCGCTACGCGGTCGCGCCGCTGTAGTTCTTCTGGTGGAAGTAGTTCGCGCTGTAGAACTGCAGCACGAGATCGCGGTACACCGCCGGCTCGTAGCGCGGCGGATTGTCGGGACCCGTGCACGTCGGCAGCACTTCGATGCGCGCGTCGGGAGTCGGGCTGTAGAAGAATGCGATCGAGTAGCGGTCCCGGCCCGAGTCGTTGAGCACCCCGTGCGGTGTCGACAAGAATCGGTCATTCGACCACCGCTTCATCACATTGCCGAGGTTCACGAGGAAGGTGCCGTCGATCACGGGCGGCGCCAACCAGTCGCCATTCGGCAGGCGGACGGCGAGGCCCGGGACGTCTTCGCGCGCGAGCATCGTGATGAACGAGTTGTCGGTGTGCGGCCCCTGCCCGAATTGCTCGTCGTCGTCCGATTCCTGCGGCGGGTAGTGCAGGAAGCGCAGATTGATGTGCGCCTCGTTGGCGAAGTGCGGCGCGAAGAAGTCGGTCGGCAGGTCGAGTGATCGCGCCAGGATCGGCAGAAGCCGCTCGCCCAGCGCCTCCATCGTCTTGAAGTACGCGACCATCATCGCGCGCATGCCGTCGTGGCCCGCCGGCCACTGATTGCGACCACGGAGCGGAACGCGGGCGACGACGTCCGGATGGTCCGCTCCGCGCTCGTGACTGATGAAGAAGCTCTCGTTGAAATTGGGGCGCGTCGCCTTGTGGACGGTGGACGCGCGCTGCATGCTCTGGTTCACCGGCAAATAGCCGATGTTGTTCTCGTTGAGCTTGAGCGCGACCTTTTCGTCGAGCGGCAGCGCGTGGAACTCGCGCGAGGCTTGGAACGCCGCGTGCACGATTCGCGGCGACACCCCGTGGCCGGCCAGGTAGAAGAAGCCGATGTTCTCACAGGCATGCCGCACGTCATGGGCCACGGCGTCGAGCCCGCCCGGCTCGCCACGGAACGCCCGCCCGACGTCGATCACGGGGATGCTGCGCGTGACATCCGCGACGTCCTTCACCGCCCTGGTCTTGAAGATGTTCATGGGGTCCTCGCGGATGAAACCATACCATCGAGTCTCTAGACGCGCCGCGGATCGAGCAGATCGCGCACGGCGTCGCCGACCAGGTTCAGGGCCAGCACGACGGCGAAGATCGCGAGCCCCGGCAGCAGCACCACGTGCGGGCTCAGGATGACGAACTGCCGTCCGGTGGCGAGCATGCTGCCCCAGTCCGCCGTCGGCGGCTGGGTGCCGAGACCGAGAAACGACAGCCCCGCGGTGGCGAGAATCTTGGCGCCGACGTCGAGGCTGAACGCCACGATCACCGGCGACAGCAGGTGCGGCAGGACGTGCCGGCCGAGGATGACGCCGTCGCTCGCGCCGAGCGCGCGGGCCGCCTCGACGAACTCGCGCTCGCGCAGCGACAGCACCGCCCCGCGGACGAGGCGGGTGTACAGCGGAAAGCCGACGATCGCGATCGCGATCATGGCGTTGCGCAGTCCGGGCCCGAGCCCGGCGACGATCGCGATGGCGAGCAGCACGTACGGAAACGCCATCAGGATGTCGGTGAGCCGCATGATGACCGTCTCGATCCAGCCGGTGTAGAAGCCGCCGAGGATGCCGAGCGTGACGCCGAGCACCATCGCCGCCGCGGCCGACGCGACGCCCGCGGTGAGCGACACACGCGCGCCCCACACCAGCCGCGCCAGCAAATCGCGCCCGAACTCGTCGGTGCCGAGGGTGTGTCCGGCGCTGAGCGGCGGACGCAGGCGGTGCGGCGTATCGACGGCGTCGGGATCGGCCAAGGGCAGCCATGGCGCCAGCACTGCCGCCGCGACCGCGAGCAGCAGCGCCACCGCCGCGACCAGCGCGAGTCGGTTGCGCCCGGCCAGGCGACCGAGCCGATAGCGCCGGCGCGTCGGCGCGCTCGCACGCGGTATCGGCACGGTCGCCGCGCCGACATCACTCATAGCGGATCCGCGGGTCGAGCCACGCGTACAACAGGTCGACCGCGAGATTCACGAGCACGAACGACAGCGCCACGACGAGCACGCACCCCTGCACGAGCGGGAAATCGCGCGCCAGAATCCCCTGGACCATGAGCGTGCCGACACCCGGCCACGCGAAGACCGTCTCGGTGAGCACCGCGCCACCGAGCAGATAGCCGGCCTGGACACCGACCACGGTGACGATCGGCACGAGCGCGTTGCCGAGCGCGTGGCGGAGCACGACCGCGCCACTGCTGACGCCTTTGGCGCGCGCCGTGCGCACGTAGTCCTGCGCGAGTGTGTCGAGCATCGCGCTGCGCGTCAGCCGCGCCACGATCGTGACCGACGCCGCGGCCAGCGTGACGGCGGGCAAGATGAGATGCGTGAGCAGATCACGAGCGTCGCCGCCGCTGTGCGGCGCGTACATTCCCGAGGCGGGCAGCCAGCCGAGCTGGAGCGCGAAGATGACCATCAGCACGATGCCCAGCCAGAACGACGGCATGCTCGCGCCGAACAGCGACGCGACGGCGCTGAGCCGGTCGAGCATCGAATTCGGCCGCATGGCGGCGGTCACCCCAAGAGCGATGCCGATCGTGGTCGAAAGCACGAGCGCGGTGGCGGTGAGAACGAGCGTCGCGCGGAACCGCGTCAGGACCTCACCGAGCACCGGCCGCTTCATCCACAGCGAGCGGCCAAGGTCGCCGCGCGCCACATGGCCGACCCAGCGCAGGTACTGCACGTGCAGCGGCTCGTTGAGGCCGAGATCCGCGCGCAGGCGAACGAGATCCTCCTGGGTCGCCTGCGACCCCAGCATGATCTCGGCGGGGTCACCCGGGGCCAGATGCAGCACCATGAAGATGATGATCGACACGCCCGCGAGGACCGGCACCAGCAGCAGGAGCCGGCGCGCGAGGTAGTACTTCACTTCAGCGAGATGGTCTCGACCCGCAAGTCGAAGCTCGGGTGCAGCTTGAACCCTTGCACGCGCTTGGCGAACGCGGCCGTCTGGATCTCGTGATCGACGAAGATCCACGGCGCGTCGTCGACGAGAAGGCGCTGCGCCTCCCGGTAGAGCTCGGCACGCTTCTTCTGGTCGGTCGTCAATCGCGCCTGGTGCAGCAGCTCGTCGTACTTGTCGTTCTTGTACAGCGCACGGTTCGGCCCGTTGGGCGTCCACTGGGTCGAGTGCAGCAGCGGGTACATCACCATGTCGGGATCTTCGTTGCCCGCCATCCACGACAGCGCGAACAGGTCTTGCTCTTTGCTGCGAAGCTTGGCGAGATACGCGCCCCACTCCATGGTCTGCAGCGTGACGTTGACGCCGACGGCCTTCAGATTCGACTGGATCACCGTCGACATCGCGACGGGCGACTGCATGCCCGAGCCCGATTCCGGCACCCACAACGTCGTGGAGAATCCGCTCGGATAGCCCGCCTCCGCGAGCAGCTTCTTCGCACGCTCCGGATCGTACGGATACGCCTTGAGCGCCGGATCGGCACCCCAGGTGTTCGGTAGCACGGGGCCGCGCGACGGGGAGCCGGTGCCCTTGAGCACGTCACGCACGATCGCGTCCTTGTTGACGGCGTAGTTCAGCGCCTGCCGGACACGCTTGTCGTCGAACGGCTTCTTCTGGTTGTTGATGCCGAGGTACCAGACGTGCGCGCCGACCTGCTTCACCAGCGTGACGCGCGGGTTGTTCTCGAGCTGCGCGACGGCGTCGGGCGGCGCGCCGACGACCAGGTCGAGCGCGCCCGTGAGCAGCTCGGTGAGCCGCGCCTGGTCCTCGACGATGGGCCGGTAGATGACTCGGTCGACGTTGACCGGATGCTTCCAGTAGCCGGCGTTCTTCTCGAGCACCACGCGCTGGCCACGGTCCCAGGAGGCGAACTTGAACGGGCCGGTGCCGACAGGGCTGAGCGGATAATCCGCGCCCAGCTTCTTCACCGCGGTCGGGCTCACGATCGACGCCGCGCCGGCGGTCAGCACCGCGAGGAAGGAGGCGCGCGGCTCTTTCAGAATGAACTCGACGGTGTGCGGGTCGACGACCTCGACGGCTTTCACGTTGCCGAAAAAATAATTCGCGAAGGGATATTTGCCGAGCTTGTTGGCCGGATGCTCGGCGAGAATCTGTCGCTCGATCGAGAACTTCACGGCTTCGGCGTCGAAGGGGCTGCCGTCGTGGAACCGGACGTTGCGCCGCAGCTTGAACGTGTACTTCAGCCCGTCCTTGCTGATCGTCCACGACTCGGCCAGACCGGGAACGATCTGGGTGCTCTCGTCGGGGAATGTCACGAGGGTCTCGGCGATGCGTCGCCCGACCCGGTTGGAATTCAGGTCGGTGACCTGCGCGGGGTCGAGATTGACGGGCTCGGCCACGAGACCGACGAGCAGCGTTCCGGCCGGCTGCGCGCCCGCCGACGCGACGAATGCCAGCACCGTCAGCACGATCACGAACGCTGCCGTCCCCGTTTGCCGCATGGGCGCCTCCTGGGCGCCGCCACGGTATACGATCGGGCGGAAGCGTGCAAGGCAGCCGCGGTAGAATCGCGCCAGGAGGCGGACGATGAGATACGAGATCGTCGAGGGCTGGGAGCAGCTGCCGAAGGGATTCGAGCATCGCGACGTGGCGGGCGTCGCCGTCGACGGCGAAGACCGCGTGTTTCTCATCTGCCGCAGCGACCATCCGATCATCGCCTACGACGATCGTGGCAACTTTCTGCGATCGTGGGGCGAGGGCGACTTCACGTATCGCACCCACGGTATCTCGATCGCGCCGGACGGCACGGTGTGGGCCACCGATGACGGCAACCACACCGTGCGGCAGTTCACGCCGCAGGGAAAACTTCTGAAGACGCTCGGAACGCTCAACACGCCGTCCGACACCGGCTACGACGGCAAGGACTACATGACGATCACGCGGCCGGGCGGTCCGTTCAATCGTCCGACGAACCTCGCGATCGGTCCCAACGGCGACCTGTACGTCTCCGATGGCTACGGCAACTGCCGCGTGCACCAGTTCTCGCCGACCGGCACTCTGAAGCGGTCGTGGGGCGAGCCGGGCACGGGCCCCGGCCAGTTCTACCTGCCGCATGGCATCGCCGTCGCCGCCGACGGACGCGTGTTCGTGTGCGATCGCGAGAGCGATCGCATCCAGATCTTCAGCCCCGATGGCGAGTACCTTTCCGAGTGGACGGACACCCAGCGGCCGACGCATCTCGTCTTCGACGCCCAGGGCCGCGCCTACGTGTCGGAGCTGTGGTGGCACAAGGGCCAGGTCTCGCGTCGCCACGGCGTCACGCAGGAGCCGAAGCACGGACGCGTCAGCGTGTTCGACCGCGACGGTCGTTTGCTCGCGCGCTGGGGCACGCCCGAGGCCACGAAGCCCGGCAGTTTCGCCGCACCGCACGGGCTGGCCGTGGACAGCAAGGCTTCCGTGTACGTCGCGGAAGTCACGTGGACGTTTGCCGTCAGCCGCGGTCTCGCTCCGGCCGACTGCCACACCTTCCAGAAATTCGCGCTGCGAGCGTGATCGGCACGTCCGCGCGCACGGTCGTTGTGCTGCTCGCCGCCGTGGTGCTCGTTGGAGCGGCGGCTCAAGGCCCTGTCCGCGTGGACAACTGGAACGCCCTGCCGGCGGGACCGGTCGACCTGTCGGTGTGGCGTGTGTACCCCTTCACCGCGTCGTCGAAGTTCAAAGAGGCGCCCGCCGTTGTCCTGGATGACGGCCGACGCGCACTGCTCCTGCGCACCAATAGCGAAGCCCTGCGCATCGGCCGCCCGATGAAGATCGACGTGAATGCGACGCCGTGGCTTGCGTGGGAGTGGAAGGCGCTACAGCTGCCCGATCACGCTGACGTCCGTGACCCCAAGCGCAACGACCAGGGGGCGCGCATCATGCTGATGTTCGAAGGCATGAAGGGCATTCTCTACCTCTGGGACACCGACGCGCCGGTCGGCACCGAGCTGCGCCCGGACGAATTCGAGATCTTCGAACGCGTGCTCATTGTCGTCCGATCCGGGCAGAGCGGCGTCGGCCAGTGGGTGCGCGAGCGGCGCGACGTCCTGTCCGACTATCGGCGCCTCTTCGGGAAGGCGCCGCGGCCGATAAAATGGGTCGGCTTCGAGGCGCACTCGAACGACACGCGGTCGCGCAGCGCGGCGATGTTCGGCACGGTCACGTTCGAGCCGCGCTGAGGTCGGAGGCGCGCGTCCGTGCGCGTCGTCGCGTGGAACATCCGGGCGGGCGGCGGCGTGCGTGCCGACGCGATCGCCCGACAGCTCACCCGCTGGCAACCGGACGTCATCGCGCTGTCCGAGTTTCGCGCGACGCCGCCGAGCGTGCGCCTTGCCGCTCGGCTCGCGGCGAATGGCTTCGCGCATCAGCTCGCGACCTGCGACCCGCGCACGATGCAGCGGAATGCGATCCTCGTAGCGTCTCGCTGGCCGCTGCGTCGTCTGCGGCTGCGTGCCGAGCCCCGGGAGCGCTGTCGCTGGCTGCTCGTCGACGTGGCCGCGCCGACGCCGCTCGTGCTCGGCGCCATGCATGTGCCCAACCGGGTCAGCGGCCGCAAGTATCCATTTCTGGAGGCGGTGCTGGGCTGCGCCAACCGGTGGCGGCTCGGCCCCGCGCTCTTCATCGGCGACACGAACTCGGGCCGGCGGGGTCTCGATGAAGAGGTGCCCGTCTTCAGCGTACGCGAGGAGGGCTGGATCGATGCGCTTGCCGGCTGCGGCTGGTCCGACGCCTTTCGTCACCTTCGCGTCGACATGCGCGCCTACACGTGGTATTCGCCGAACGGGCGCAACGGCTTTCGGATCGATCAGGCTTTCGTCAACGCGCCGCTGCTTGCGCGCTTGAAGGACGCGGCGTACGTCTGGGGCGGCGCGGCCAGCCGCGGCCGGCGCGACCGGCTCAGCGACCACGCGGCGCTGCTCATCGATCTCGCTGACACATAAAGAAACGCGCCGTCGCAGTTCTATCACTTGACCAGGCGTCGACCGGCTCGCTACGGTGTGCCTCGACAGATGGGGATGAACACGAGCCGGCTGCTGATCGCGCTCCTTGCCACGATGTTCGTCGTCGAGCCCGCCGGCGCGACCTCCGCGACCGGAGAGGAGCTCGTGGTGCAGACGCCGATGTCGGCGTTCGTGGTCGATACGATGCTCGCGGAGTTCGTCGAGCACGTGCGCGAGAAAGCGGGCGTGGTCGTCAAGACGCGTGTGTTGCGCGCCGGCACGCCCGTGTCGCATCAGGCCATCGTCGCGTGGAACGGACAGCCCGACGCCGACGTGTTCTGGGGCGGCGAACCGGCGCTCTTCGACGATCTCGCGACCCGCAAGCTGCTGGCGAAATTCGACGTCCCGGCGGATGTCTGGAACTCGATTCCGGCGACGCTCGGCACACCGAAGGCCATTGCGCTGAAGCATCCCGACCGCTGGTGGGTCGGCACGGCACTCGAGGTCTACGGCCTGGTGTTCAGTCCGCGGCTCCTGAAGCGGCTGGGCGTTGCCGAGCCGCAGGACTGGGACGATGTGCTCAATCCGAGGCTCAAGGGACAGATCGCGCAATGCACACCGACACGCTCGTCATCGAGCCACGCCACGTATCAGGTCATCCTGCAAGCGAAAGGCGACGCCGCGGGGTGGCCGTGGTTGAAACGGCTCGCCGCCAACACCGGGACGTTCGTGACATCAAGCCGCGAGGTGCCCACGGTCGTCGCGCGCGGTGACTTCGCGCTGGGATTCGGCGTCCCCTCCTACTATGCGTTCGAGGAGAAGCTGGCGGGGTTCGACATCCGATTCGTGGCGCCGAAGTACGCGTTTGTGACGCCCGAGCCGTTCGCCGTGCTGGCGGGTGCCAAGCATCCGCGGATGGCCAAGCTGTTCCTGAGCTTCCTGCTGTCGGCGCGCGGGCAGCAGCTGCTGATGGAGCGCGGGCTCTTCTCCGTCGTGCCGAAGTACAAGGTCCATGGCCCACCCGGATCGACCGCGGAGCTCGCCGTGCAGCTCACGGGAGGAATCCGTTCGTTCTTCGATCCGCCGGTCACGAACATCTACGACGATGCGATCGCGCGCAGCCGGTATCGCGACGTCAACGAGCGGTTCGACAAGGAGATCTGGGCGCTATGGCGCGAGCGGCACCACTAGGGTCGGCGCGGCGGCGCGGGCGGTTACTGCGGCATTACTTTGCGATCTCGTTCGTGTTGCTCGCCGGCGGCCTCGTGACGAGCGGCGTGTGGGAGATCTATTTTCGCTACAACGAGATCCAGGAAGGCATCGCGAGCCTGCAGCAGGAGGCGGCCGCTGCCGCCGCCCAGCGGCTGGGGCAATATATCCAGGAGCTGCACGGGTCGATCACGGCCGCCACGCGAAGCCGCGCCGTCACACCCACGGGCCTCACGCCGGATTTCAAGTTCGAGCTCGAGCGACTGCTGCTCGTCGTCCCCGCCGTCACGGAAGTCATCGCCGTCGATGCGCGCGGCCAGCTTCGCGCGCAGGTGTCGAGGCTTCGGTCCGTGCTGCCGCCGGGGCAGCGCGACTTCGCGGCCTCACCGGCCTTCCAGCGCGCGCGGAGCGGCGGAAGCTATTTCGGTCCCGTGCACTTCGTGCGGGACTCGGAGCCGTTCATGACGATCGCCGTGCCGATCGAGCGCCTGGCCGGTGAGGTGGTCGGCGTCTTGATGGCGGAGATCAGTCTCATTTATGTCGGCGAGAACGTCGTGGCCCGTCTCGCCGAGAGCGAGAGCGGCTACGCCTACGTCGTCAGTCGGGCCGGCGACCTGCTCGCGCATCCGCGCGCGAGCTTCGTGCTGCAGCGAAACAACGTGACGCATCTCGAGCAGGTGGCCGCCGCGCTGAGCTCTGCGACGGCGGGTGTCAGCTCGAAGGGCACCCTCACGCGGAACTGGCAAGGCGAGAAGGTGTTCAGCTCGCACGCCGCCCTGCCGGACGTCGATTGGGTGGTCTTCATCGAGCGCCCCGCCGACGAGGTGTTCCGCCCGCTCTACGCCTCGATCCGGCGCACGGCCATGTTGCTGCTCGTCGGGCTCGCCATGGCGATGCTGGCCAGCGTGCTCGTCGCCCGGCGCATCTTGCGGCCGCTGCAGAGCCTGCGCGACGGTGTCCAGCGGATCGGCAGTGGGGACCTCGGCTTTCGTCTCCGCGTGCACACCGGTGACGAGCTCGAAGCCCTCGCCGATGAATTCAACCGGATGACGGCTCGGTTGCAGGAGGCGTATACGGGTCTCGAGCACAAGGTGGCCGAGCGCACCCAGGAGCTCGTCACGCTCAACGAACAGCTCGAGGAAGCCAATCGTCTGAAATCCCAGTTCCTCGCCAACGTGAGCCACGAGCTCCGGACCCCCATGAACGCGATCATCGGATTCACCCGCCTCGTGATCCGCAAGACCGGCGCCGAGCTTCCGGCGCTGCAACGCGAGAACTTGAAGAAGGTGCTGATCAGCGCCGACCATCTGCTCACGCTCATCAACGGCCTGCTCGACCTGTCCAAGATCGAGGCCGGCCGGATGGAAGTCGTGCCTGTCCACTTCAACGTGAAGGACGTGGTGCAGGTCGCCGCGGCGACCGTCGAGCCGTTGCTCAAGCACGATCGCGTCCGTCTGGTGACCGAGATCGACGCCGATCTCCCCCCCCTCTTCACCGATCGAGATAAGCTGAAGCAGATCTTGCTCAACCTGCTCAGCAACGCGGCGAAGTTCACCGATGAGGGATCGATCGCGGTACGGGCCCGGCGTGACGGCGACTCTCTGACGCTGATGGTCGCGGACACCGGCATCGGCATGCCGCGAGAGGCGCTCGGCTATATC
>JBKOUQ010000045.1:0-12262 GCA_046723475.1 Candidatus Methylomirabilota bacterium | reverse complement strand
GTCCTGGGCCGCGGCGCCGGCGGGCCGAGCGAGCGTCCCGGCCGCGACGCCGACGCCGATGGCGCCCAGCGTGCCGAGTGCGGCGCGGCGGGTGATCGGTTCTGCCATGCGTCCTCCTGTGCGGTCCTTTCTACTACGACTCGCGGTCTCTACCATCCCGAACGCGGCCGTGCCTACGACTCCAGCCGAAACGCCGATGCGTCGGGCTTGAACGCGCGCGGCAGCCAGAGCGGCCGCCGCAGGTTCCCCGGCCCCGGCGCCGGGCGCGCCAGCGCGAGCCATTGCCGGTAGACCTCGAACGATTTCGCGGTGTCGACGAAGATGTCGCCGTAGCGCTCATCCGGGCCGGGACGGGACACGGCCACCTTCTGGTGCCAGCAATGCTGGCCGCTGATCGGATCGGGCTGCACGGGAAATGTCAGGTTCTGGTGCACGCCGGCATCCTGCCACCAGACCCGCTCGGAGTCCGGGTCGGCACTCTCGAACGGCGTGATGCCGTGAATCTGTCGCATGCGCCAGCGGCCGGGCGCCTCGCGCTGAAGGTCGACGAGCGCGGTGGACCAGCGCTCGCCGCCCGCGGTCTCGGACAGCCGCCAGCGCCCGAGGTGATGCGAGCACGCCACCACGCCGGGCCGGATCGCCTCGGTCACCCAGACCTTGTCGACGAACCAGCCGATCGCCGTCGCGATCTTCAGGAGCTCACCCGTCGTGACGCCCAAACGCCCGGCGTCTTCGGGATGCAGCCAGAGCGGGTTCGTGTGCGAGATTTCGTAGAGCCACTTGGCGTTGCCCGAGCGCGTGTGGATCAGCGTCGGCAGCCGGAAGGTCGGCAGCAGCACCATCTCGCCTCGGTCGCGATCGATGTTGGACCAGTGGACGTGGCTGCGGATGTAGCCGGGCACCGCGTGCTCGGGCCACTTCCAGTCCTTCAGTGTCTTCGAGTAGAACTCGAGCTTTTTCGACGGCGTGGGGAAGCCGACGCGCGCGACGCCGTCGACGACGACACCGCCCTCCTGCGGCGTCTCGTAGGAGCGGTACACGTGGTCCTCGACGAGATATGCGCCGTACTTGCGCATGTACGCGAGCGGCGTGAGGCCTTCCTTCGCCGCCTCCGCCGGCAGCCCCGGCACGCTGTTTTCGAACATCCAGCGGTAGATCTCTTCGATGCGCACCTTCTCGCCCGGCCGATACGGCGACTCGAAATATTTTCGGATGCCGAGCGCACCGTCCGGATCGATCCGCCAGGACAGCTCGATCCAGAACTCGTCCTCTTCCCAGACCTGGCCGAGCCCGGCCGCCTCGTGCGCCTGCCACGTGAGGTCGAACGTCTTACCACGCTTTTCCAGCGCAACACGGAGCACCGGCTGACGAAAGCCGATCCAGCGTGCGGCGTGCGTCTCCTGCGACATGAGATCGTGGCGCTCGGAGGCGTGGCCCATCGGCAGTACGTAATCGGCGAACCACGCGGTCTCGCTCCAGACCGGCGTCAGGCAGGCGTGGCGCTCGATCTTCGCCTCGTCGGTGAGCATCTCGATCCACGACATCCCGTCCGGGTTGGTCCACACCGGGTTGTACACGCGCGTGAAGTACATGGCGAGCTTGCCGCGGCCCTCGCGCAAAAAGTGAGGGAGCAGGAACGACATCTCGAAAAATGCGAGCGGATACTCGCGCGGCATCAGCAGCTCGCTCCAGACCTTGCCCGCCGGCGGCATCATCGGCGGTGCGGGAATCGCCTTGTTCCACGCGCTCGGCGCCGTACCGCCCGGAGTCGACACCGCGCCCATCAGCACGACGAGGAGCTCCAGGGCGCGTGCGACCTGCCAGCCCCCGAGATTGCCCGCGGCCGTGTTGCGCCAGATGTGCGTGGCGAGCGCGCCCCCCGCGTCGCCGATCGCCCGCGCGAGCTCGACGATCGTCGCCGCCGGCACGCCGCTCTCGTCGGCCGCGAACTCGGGCGTGTACGGCGCGTACAGCTCTTCGAGTGCGCGGTGGAAGCTGTCGAAGGTCGGCGGCAGATCCGGGCGCTCCTCGCGCAGGTACTCGTCCCAGTTCGTCCACTTCTCGACGAAGGCGCGATCGTAGCGCCGCTCGCGCACGAGCAACCGCGCGATGGCGAGCAGGATGGCGGCCTCGGTGCCCGGCCACGGCGAGAGCCAAAAGTCGGCCATGGACGCGGTGTTCGACAGCCGCGAGTCGATGACGGCGATCTTCGCGCCGCGCATCTTCGCCTCGATGATCCGCTGCGCGTGCGGGTTGAAGTAGTGCCCGGTCTCGAGGTGCGACGACAGCAGCAGGATGAAACGCGCATTGGCGTGGTCGGGCGAGGGCCGATCCATGCCGTGCCAGAAGGCATATCCGGCGCGCGCGCCCGCCGAGCAGACGTTCGTGTGGCTGTTGTGACCGTCGATGCCCCAGGCGTGGAACACGCGCTGCAGATAGACGAGCTCGTGCCCGGGTCGGCCAAGGTGATACATCACTTCTTTCGGTCGTCCCTCCACGAGCGCCTTGCGGATCCGTCCCGCGATGTCGTCGAGCGCCTCGTCCCACGTCACGCGCTCCCACTGTCCGCCTCCGCGCGGTCCCGTGCGTCGCAGGGGATAGAGGATGCGCTCGGGATCCTGCACCTGGTTGAGCGTCGCGGGCCCTTTGGCGCAGTTACGGCCTCGGCTGCCCGGATGCACCGGATTGCCCTCGAACTTCTGGATGCGGAGCGTCTCCTTGTCGACATACGCGAGCAGCCCGCACCCCGCCTCGCAGTTGAAGCAGATAGTCGGAATGAGCTCGTAACGTCGCGGAACCTTTCGCGGCCACGCACGCGGATCGAGCTCCTGCCAGTCGTCCCAGCGGTCGACCGGCGGATACGCCGAGAGCCCGCCCTCGCGCGGCGTGAGGTCGCGCGCCATCGGATGCAGCGGTTCGGGGCTCGTCGGCGTCATCGCTGGCCTGCCACCGCGCGCCCGACGCGCCGACCGACGGCCGCGGGGTGCGACGTCGCCATTCGCGCCGAAATGGCTCGCCTGTACGCCGCAACTCGCTCGGACGGGACTCGCTCACCCCCCATCCCCCACAGGGGGTGGCTCGGCGGCCAGCCAATCGATGCCGGCGTCGCTCGTCCCGTCCTGCGCTTCGTGCGGCGACACGGCTCGCCATACGGCGCTCTCGTCGACGTCGCACCCCGCGGCCGTCGGTCGGCGCGTCGGTCACGCATCGGCATCAGCTCAGGGGGATGGATTGGCCGGCTTTGACCCATATGTCTTCCCACAACCAGAGACCGGCCAACGCGAGGAGAGCTGCGAGCGCGCGGAGCGCGAGGACGTCGAGCATGACGGCGGCGAGGAGCGCGAGCATCGGCACAAGCGTGCCGAGCACCAGCACGCCGCCCCAGAAGCGCGCGCGATACGCGCCGTGCGTCAGCAGGCGCGCGGCGAGCGCCGCGTCGCGGACGGGATGGCGGCTCAACACCTCCATCAGCAAGAGCGCCCCGTGCGCGAGCAGCGCGAGAAACAGCGGGCCCACCAGCAACTGATCGACGTCGAGCGCACGATGCCGCGGGAAGCCGGGCACCGGCAGCGTCCCCGGCCATGCGATCGACGCGATCGTCAGCGCCGCGCATCCCGCAACGTACGCCGAAACGATCAGATGCGGCAGCACGAGCGGACTCTGCCAGAAATCACGGCCTTCGGCCTGGCCGAACAGGAACGCGCTGTAGCCGGCCGTGGCGATGGCGAGCAGCGCGACGGGCAGCCGCGCCAGGTCCGGTATCGCGTGACCGGTGAGGCCCGCGGCCAGCCACGCGGTGGCCGCCACGCCGAACGCGATCAGGATCCACGCCCCCCACACGAGCCATGACCGCCGGTTGGGCCTGGACAGAATATAGAGGAAGCGCTCCGGACGCTTGAGATCCAACACGAGCAGTGCAGTTGTAAGTAGCACGAATAACAGGCTGATTGCCGGTGCGGTGATCGTCAGGATCGTGCCCCACCAGGCTGAGCCCGTCAGCGCGGCGACGAGCAGCGCGCCCGCCGCGACCGACTTCGTCCACAAATACGCGCCGACCTTCCACCCCCACGGCCGTGCAACGTGCGGGGCGTCGTAGACCGGGCGCGCGAGGGCGCCGTCGACGCCTGCATCGTGCAGCGCCGCCACCATGGTGACGAGGTCCGCCTCGGCCGCGGGCCGCTGTCCCCACAGATACGTCGAGGCCGGGCGCTGCAGCGCCGGAGCCAGTGCCGACGACTCGGCACCGATGTAGTAGACCTTCGGCCGGGTGCCCTGCTCGGGCTTGCGGACCTCGACCTGCTCGCACGCGACGAGCCGCGCAATCTCCGTGCGCCGATCGTCCAGATCGCCGGCAATGATCGCGCGCTCGGGGCAGACGATCACGCAGGCGGGCTCGAGGCCGACCTCGAGGCGGTGGGCGCAGTAATGGCACTTCGCCGCGGTGTTCGTGTTCGGGTCGATGTAGAGCGCATCGTAGGGGCAGCCCTGCATGCACGACTTGCAGCCGATGCAGCGCTCGCCATCGAGGTCGACGACGCCGTCGGCGCGCCGGTACAGCGCAACGGTGGGGCAGATCGTGACGCACGGCGCGTCGTCGCAGTGATTGCAGCGCAGGACCGAGAAATACCGCCGCGTGTGTGGCCAAGCGCCCTTCTCGACGTACTTCACCCAGGTGCGAAACGTGCCGAGCGGCACCTGGTTCTCTTCCTTGCACGCCACGGTGCACGCGTGGCAGCCGATGCACTTGCGGTGATCGATCACGAACCCGTAGCGCAGACGCCGCTCCTTTATTCGAACAGCACGCTCGCCAAAGCCACGAAGGTACAGTGGTTCAGTCGGGAGCGGTGAATTTTCTCGCGTCCTCGTTCCACGTCGCCGCCAGGGCCCATGCCGCGCTGACCGCGATGACGAGCATGATCGCGGCGCCCCATCCGAGCGCGGACGGCAAGAACACGGCGATGCCGAGCTTGCCGAGCACGCCGCCGAGAATCAGTCGCGCACACGACGCGCCGAGCGCAAAGCACACGACGGCCGCCCAGAGCTTCACCTGCCCTTCGCCGGCGCGCCAGATCGAGCCGGCGCCGCACCCGCCCGCGACGGTCATGCCGATGCCGAACAGCGTGCCGCCCAGCAGGCCGCCCACGCCCGCGGCGGCAAACACCCAGTCGCCCTTGTCCTTGAGGTCGGTGAACTTCAGAATCGCGAAGCCGAGCGTGCTCACGATCAGCGCGAGCGCGGCGGCGCGCGTGTGCTCGGCATCGCCGGTGAGAAACGGCTCGCGGAACGCGCGCACGAGACAGAATCGCGAGCGCTGGAAGATGACGCCGAGCACGCCACCGAATATCAAGAAGAGCCCACGCTGGGCGTACCCGGCCGCCGCGTACGCGAACGGGGCGGCGATCAGGACCGCGACCAGGAAGACGCCGACGAGCGGCTGCCGGCTGGCGTCGCGCGCCGCGCGGGCCCACGTTCGCCCACGGCCGCTGGACCAGCCGGGACGATGCGCGGTCTCCCAGAGGAGATAGCGCAGCCCGACGAACGCCCCGAGCGCGAGCCCGACCATCATGGCGAATCCCGCGAGGCTGAGCGCGCTTACCGCGGAGAAAAAGCCTCCGATGTTGCACCCGAACGCGAGGGTCGCGCCGAGGCCCATGAGGATGCCGCCCGCGCCGCCCTTGATCAGCTCGCCGCGCGCGGGCACGCGAATCGCAAACTCCCGCGCGCACAGTGCGGCCGCGGCGCCACCGACAAGTATTCCGAGGTTGAGCAGCGAGCCCGAATAGAGCCACGGCGGCAAAAGATCGGCGCGGTGCACGATGCCGGCGCCGGTCAGCACCCAGTCGCCCCAGTTCCGCAACCCGTCGGACGCCGTCCATGGGCGATCGAAGGCGAAGAGGAAAACGTTGACGGTCGCGACGAGGATGGCCGCGCCCCACACCGGCCATGCGCGGCCGACGAGCGCGTGCCACTGCGCGCGCAGTGCGGACGCCATCACGCGCTACGCTTTGGTGACGCCGTAACCCGCCTTGGTCCAGGCCGCCATGCCGCCCGTGACGTTGAGCCACGGGCCCGGCACGCGCCGCTTGAGCGCGCTGATCGTCGTGCTCGAGCGCAAGCCACCGGCGCACACGACTGCTTTGGGACGATCGGCCGGCAGCTCGTCTGCACGCGCGAGCGCCTCGAACATCGGTACGTGGAGCGCACCGGGCACATGGCCATCGAGCCACTCGAACGGCTCGCGGACGTCGACGACGACGACCTCGCCGGATTCGAGCATCGTGTGCAAGTCGTAGGCGGTGATCTGTGGCACCGACTCCACCGGCAGGCCGGCGTCGCGCCAGTCGATCATCCCCCACTGCACATGGCCGACGACGTCATCGACACCGACACGCGACAGCGCCTGCACCGCGCGGTCGACGTCGGACGGCGCCTGCGCCAGCAGCACCACGCGCGCCCCGGGCGTGACGAAGCCGGCCACGCGCTCGGCGAACTGTGGGCCGTCGATCCATACGTTGAGCGCGCCCGCCGGATGCGCCTCGCCGTGCGTGCCCGGATCGCGCAGGTCGAGAATCGTCGCGCCCGCCTGCACCGCGTCCCACGCCTCGCGCGCGCTCATCGGACGGGGCTTGGCCGCCGTCAGCGGCAACAGACCACGATTCTTGGCGACGATCGTTTCGAACGCGGCCGGCTTGGGCGGGATGCCCTGCATGATGAAGTCCACGAACCGCGACTTGTCGTCGTAGCGAAACGCGGGATTGAACCGGCGCTCGAAGCCGATGGTCGACGCCGCCTTCGCGCTCATCGCGCCACCGCCACACGCCGAGCCCGCGCCGTGCGCGGGGTAGACCTCCACGCCGTCGGGCAGCGGGATGAGCACGCGGCGCAGGCTGTCCCACAGGTCCGCCGCCGCCGAGGCGCCTCCGAGATCGGGACGGCCCACGGAGCCGACGAACAGCGTGTCGCCGGTGAGCATGAACCACGGCTCCGCCGCGCGCGCGTGATCGGTCACCAGCACGCAAATCGAGTCCGGCGTATGCCCGGGGGTGTGGCAGATCTTCAGCTCGATGTTGCCGAGCCGAATCGTCTCACCGTCGGCATGGGCCTCGTGGGCAAACGTCGCGCCCGCGGCGCGATGCAGATGGATGGTTGCCTGCGTGGCGGTGACGAGATCGCGATTGCCGGAGATGTGATCGGCGTGGGTGTGCGTCTCGATCACGTCGGTGATGCGGAGCGCCTTCTTGCGCGCGATGCGCAGATAGTCGTGCACGCGATCGCGACCGGGGTCGATCACGACGGCGCGCCCGGCCTGGGCACAGCCGATCAGATAGGACAAACAACCCGATTCCTCGTTCAGGAGCTGCTGAAAGATCATGCGACGTCCATTCTAGGGCGTAGGCCTAGTGCTTCTCCGCCTTTTCCTTTTCGGCCTTGACCTCCTTGATGACCTTCTCGGCGATGAACGGCGGCACTTCCTCGTAGTGCGAGAACTCCATCGAGTACCCGCCGCGGCCGCCCGTCATGGACCGCAGGCTCGACTCGTAGGTCAGCATCTCGGCCATGGGCGCCTGCGCGCGTACGGTCGCGGTCTCGCCCGCGGGCTCCATGCCGACGATGCGGCCACGCCGCGAGTTCAGGTCGCCGATGATGTCGCCGGTCACGTCGGCGGGCGTGGTGACCTCGACGTTCACCACCGGCTCCAGCAGGATCGGATGAGCCTCCATGAAGACCTTCTGCAAACCCATCGACGCCGCGATCTGGAACGCCATGTCCGACGAGTCGACGTCGTGGTACGAACCGTCGTACAGCGTGACCTTCATGTCGACGACGGGATAGCCCGCGAGAATGCCTTTCTTCATGCAGTCGCGCACACCCTTCTCCACCGATGGGATGAAGTTGCGCGGCACGGCGCCGCCGAAGATGTCGTCCACGAACTCGAACCCGCCGCCGCGGGTCAGCGGCTCGACGCGCAGCCACGTGTCGCCGTACTGGCCCCGCCCGCCCGTCTGCTTCTTGTATTTGCCCTGGCCCTCGGCCCGCCCCTTCACCGTCTCCTTGTAGGGGATGCGCGGCGGCAGCAGCGACACGTCGACGTTGTACTTGCGCTTCATGCGCTCGACGGTCATCTCGACGTGCATGCTGCCGACGCCGGAGATCAGGAGCTGCTTGGTCTCCGGGTCGAAGTGATGATGCACCGTCGGGTCTTCCTCGGCGATGCGCGACAGCGCGTTCGAGATCTTGTCCTCGTCGCCGCGCGTCTTCGGCTGGACCGCGAAGTTGATGGCCGGCTCCGGGAACGTGATGCGGGCCAGCTCGAAGGGGTGCGCTTCGTCGCACAGCGTGTCGCCGGTCTGCGTCTCCTTCAGCTTCTGCGCGACGCCGATCTCGCCGGGGCCCAGGTCGGCCACGGCTTTCTGCGTCTTGCCCTGCAGCCACGCGACGTGCCCCATCCGCTCACGGGCGCCGCGTCCGGGATTGACGAGCGTGGAATCGGCGCGCACCGTCCCCGTCATCACGCGGAACAGCGACAATTTGCCGATGTGCGGATCCGACAGCGTCTTGAACACGAGGGCGACAGGCGGCTGCTTGGCGTCGACCGGCCGCGTCGCCGCCTGCTTGGCTTTGACATCGGTGCCGCTGATCTCGCCGCGATCGGCCGGCGACGGGAACTCCTGCACGATCATGTCGAGGAGTGGGTGGCTGCCGATCGCCTTGCTCGCGCACGCGCAGAGCACCGGGATGATCTTGCCCTCGGTGATGCCGCTCTTGAGCGCCTTGAGCATCGACGACTCGTCGAGGGCGCCCTCTTCGAGGTATTTCGCGAGCAGATCGTCGTCGGTCTCGGCCGCCGCCTCGACGAGCTTCTCGCGCCACTCGCGCGCGCGATCGGCGACGTCGGCCGGGATCGCGGTCTCGGTCGACTTGCCGTCGGCGTAGACGAACGCCTTCATCTTGGCGAGGTCGACGTAGCCCTTGAAGCCGCTCTCCTCGCCGATGGGGATGTGCAGCGGGACGATGCGGCCCTTGAGCCGGCGCGTCAGCGACTCGAGCGTGCGGAAGAAATCCGCTCGCTCACGATCGAGGCGATTGACGATGACGGCGCGCGGCAGATCGTACTCGGTCGCGAACTTCCACACCTTCTCAGTCTGCACCTGCACGCCTGCCACCGCGTCGACGATGACGAGCGCGGCTTCGACCACGCGCAGACCGGCGCGCGCGTCCGCGATGAAGTCGCCGTAACCCGGGGTGTCGACGATGTTGATGTGATGGCCCTTCCAATCACAGTAGGCCACCGAGGTGTTGATCGAGATCTTGCGCTTGACCTCATCGGGGTCGAAGTCCGTCGTCGTGCTGCCGTCGTCGACTTTCCCGAGCCGCGTGACGGCGCCGGCGGTGAACAGCAGGGCTTCGACGAGGGATGTTTTGCCAACGCCGCCGTGACCGACGACGCCGATGTTGCGGATTTTCCCGATCTCGATCGCCATAAGACCGGCCTCCTGAGCGAGCAGTACGCGTAGGTGGCCGATGCTACCACATTGGGCAGCCTCAGACGCCGAGCGCGGACCGCACGGCAGCCACGACGTCGTCGTCGGAGCCACGCAAATCGATGGCGGCCGGCAGCGGCGGCGGGTCGTATTTGATGCCGGCGCCGGTGAGCATGAAGACCACGCGCGCGTCATCGGCGATCACCCGTCGCTCGCGCATCTGGCCCAGCGCCGCGACGAGCGCCGCGCCCTCGGGTGAGGTCCAGATGCCTTCCACGCCGCCGAGGAGCCGCTGGGCGTCCCGGATCGCGTCCTCGCTCACGGCGATCGCGTCGCCGTGCGTGTCGCGCAGGATCTTCAGCATCTGCCGCCCGGCGAACGGCGAGGGCACGCGCAGACCGGCCGCGTGCGTCGTTGGATTGTCCCAGGCCGGCGCGGTGTCCGCGCCCTCGTGGAACGCTTTCACGATCGGAGCGCAGCCCTCGGCTTGCACCGCGACGATCCGCGGCAGCGCGCCCGACACCCAACCCATCGCGCGCAGCTCTTCGTACGCCTTCGGGATCCCGACGAGGCCGGTGCCGCCGCCCGTGGGGTAGAACAGGACATCGGGCATCGTCCAGTCGAGCTGCTCGGCCAGCTCGAGCCCCATCGTCTTCTTGCCCTCGAGCCGGTACGGCTCCTTCAGCGTCGACAGATCGAACCAGCCGATCTGCGGCGCGACCCGCGCCACGACCTTGCCGGCCGTCGCGATGGAGCCCTCGATCGTGAACACGGCGGCGCCCGCGATGGCCGCCTCCGAGATCGCCGCCGGGGGCGTGCCGCGCGGCACGATCACGGCGCACCGCAGACCGCACCGCGCGGCGTACACCGCCGCGGCGCCGCCGGCGTTGCCCGCGGACGGAATGACGAATCCACGCGCGCCGAGGCTGCGCGCTTTCGTGATCGCCATGCCGAGACCGCGCGCCTTGAACGACCCGGTGGGATTCTGGCCTTCGTCCTTTCCCCACACGTGGCGCAGACCGAAGTGGGCGGCGAGGCGAGGGAGTGCGAGCAGCGGTGTGCCGCCCTCCCCGAGTGTGACAGGCTCGTCGCCGTCGTCGAGCGGTGTCAGCTCGCGAAAGCGGTACATCCCCGGCGGGCGTGAGCGCAGCTGATCCTTCGTCACGCTGGCCCTGACGCGCTCGAGATCGTAGCGGACGGCCAGCATCTGCCCGCAGCGCTCGCACACGGTGAGCACGCGCTTGGCGTCGTGGCGGTGGCCGCAGATCGTGCACTCGACGTGGCTGACGAAGCTCATGGCCGTGGAGTGTATCGCATCCGCGGCGCTGATCGCTCGCCGCCGACGCGGGATCGTCATACCACATGGGTGCATTGACCGCCGGCCTTCGAACTGACCATAATGGTCACATGACGAAGGTCGGGGTGGCCCGTCTCAAGGCGCAGCTCAGTCGATATCTCGACATCGCCCGACGAGGTCAGGAGGTCATTGTCACCGAACGCGGACGACCGATCGCCAAGCTGGTGGCTCTTGGTGGAGCGGATCATGCCGACTCGCGCCTCGAGCGATTGATTCGCGCGGGCGTCGTGATTCCGGGCAAGGGCGGCGTGAGGGCGTCGCTTCGCAGGCCGCCGCGAGGACCCCGGGTCGGTGACGGTGTCCTGAGCGCGTTGCTGCAGGAACGCGAAGAGAGCCGCTGACTGTTCTGGGATAGCTCCGCCATCGTGCCGACGCTGTTGGTGACGACCCGGTCTCGTGAGTTAGTCCGCCTGCTCGGGGCGGATCCCCGCCCTGCGATCTGGTGGGCCACGCCAGTTGAATGTCAATCAGCGCTGTTTCGTCGCCACCGCGAGCGGCCGTTGCCATCTGCTTCAATCGAGGGCGCGCTGGGGCGGTTGGCAGAGTTGATCGATGATGCCTACGTGATCACGCCGACAGCGGTACTGCGGGATCGCGCGGGACGGCTTCTGCGCAGCCATCCGCTCCGCGCGGGCGATGCGCTGCAGCTCGCCGCAGCGCTTGCGTGGGCTGAGGACGCTCCCGGAGCGGACCCGTTCGTCTGCCTGGACGACCGGCTCCGCGACGCCGCGTCCCGTGAGGGTTTCCAGACGCTGCCCGCCTGACTCCGGGAGCGCTACACCATCACCTGGCCGCCGTTGACGTCGAGCGTGGCGCCGTTCACGAAGCTCGCGGCGTCGGAGGCGAGGAACAGGATCGCCTCGGCGATCTCGCTGGGCTCGCCGAGGCGCCGCACCGGAATCGTCTGCGCGAGCGCGCGGCTCTCTTCCGGCGTCCGCAGTGCTTTGACACGCTCGGTGGCCGTGGTCCCCGGCGCCACGGCATTCACCGTGATCCCATCGGGACCGATCTCGAGCGCGAGGTGCCGGGTGAACCCGACCACGCCGGCCTTCGCCGCGGCATAGTGTGACGTCACGCGCACGGCGCCGGCGCGCGCGACGACCGACGCCACGTTCACGATGCGGCCGGACCGCTGCCGCTTCATAACCGGCAGCACCGCGCGCGAGCAGACGAAGGCCGTCGTCAGGTTCGAGCGCAGGATCGACGCCCACTCGTCGTCGGTGATGTCCTCGGTGGCGCGGATCGCCGCGAAGCCACCGGCGTTGTTGACGAGCACGTCCACGCGCTGCCAGCGAGCGAGCACGGCGTCCACGACGGCGCGCATCTCGGCGGGTGCGGCCGCGTCGGCGCGGAACCCCAGCGCGTCCGCGCCGGGCTCGCGCAGCCGCTTGACGGTCGCGTCGACGCCGGCGCCGTCCAGGTC
>JBKOUQ010000192.1:0-5928 GCA_046723475.1 Candidatus Methylomirabilota bacterium | reverse complement strand
GGATGAACGTGATGAAGACGTAATCCGAGTCCCGGGTCTTCGCGCGCGGATCGGCGGCCTGCAGGGCGGCCCTCACTTCGGCGCGCACGGCGTCGCCCCGCGCCTTGGCGGAGAGCATCGCGGCACGAGCCGCGGCCTCGCTGGCGGGGTTCTCGGTGCCGCGCGCGTCGAGCCACGCGCGGATTGCCGCCTGGGTGTCCGTGACGGCGGCGTCATGCTCGGCCTCCAGCGTGCGGAAGCGCGCTCCGTCGCCGCCGTCCACATGGCGTTGCCACTCGGACTGGTTGAAGAACACCGGCGGCCGGTCGAACTGGTAGAAGACGAAGAGCAGCGCGCCCAGCAGCAGGATGAAGAACTGCATGGGCACCTTGAGCACGGCGTTGAACATGAGGCCCAGCCGGCCTTCGCGGAGCGACGCGCCGCCGATGTAGCGCTGCACCTGCGACTGGTCGGTGCCGAAGTACGACAGCGAGAGGAACAGCCCGCCGAAGAGTCCCGTCCAGAGCGTGTAGCGTCGGCTCGGATCCAGCGAGACGTCAACGGCCTGGAGCTTGCCCAGCGCGCCGGCCACGTGCGCGGCATCGACGAATCCCATCCCCGGGGGCAGCCGAGCGAGCAACACGACGAGCGCGGTGATCATGCCGCCGAAGATCACCGCCATCTGCCACTTGTGCGTGAGGGCGACCGCCTCGCTGCCGCCGGTGACCGTGTAGATGATCACGAGGGCGCCCGCCCCGATGATGATGAGGTCGAGACGCCAGCCGAGCACCGTGGACAGGATGATCGCCGGGGCATAGATCGTGACACCGGCCGCGAGTCCGCGCTGCAGCAGGAAGAGGCCGGCGCCGAGCAGCCGTGTCTTTCGATCGAAGCGCTGGCCGAGGAATTCGTAGGCGGTGTAGACGTTCAGCCGCCGGTACATCGGCAGGAACACCGCCGAGACGATGATGAGCGCCAGCGGCATGCCGAAGTAGTTCTGCACGAACCCGATGCCGCTCTCGTAGCCCTGGCCCGGAATCGAGAGGAACGTGATCGCGCTCGCCTGGGTCGCCATGACGGACAGGCCGATCGTGCCCCAGCCGATCGATTGGCTGCCCCTGAGATAGGTGGCAAGGCTCCTTACGTGGCGCGTCCGCCACGAGCCGTACGCCGCGATGCCCACGATGGTGCCGAGCAGGACGACCCAGTCGACGAGGTTCACGAAAACACCCGCGTGAACAGCGCGAGGAGGGCGAGCACGAGCACGAACCAGCCGAGCACGAACGCGTAGAGGCCGCGCCAGGTGGCGAAGCCGGGCAGACCGGGCGGCTCGGTGTCGGGCTGCGGATTCGGCAACGGGTCTCGGATCACTTGCCGAGCGAGACGAGATTCGCGAACAACCGATACGCGCCGGGGACTCCTTCGGGGAGCTGACGGAACCACGCCAGGCTCGTGTAGACGACGAATCCCTTGCCGTGACGGGCGACGAGCAGCCCGCTCGTCAGCGGCGGCTCCCCGGCATCGGCAAACGCAAGAATCGGCGTGAAGCTCGCGTCCCACCGATCGGCGAAATACAGGCCGCGCTCCTGTACCCAGCCGTCGAAGTCGGCCGCGGTGATCCGATTCGGCGCGGCGAGCACCGGATGCTCCGGCGCCAGGAACGTCACCGGGGCATGCTCGTCCGTCACGCGGCTGCGCGAGACGTGCAGTTGGAGTGGCGCGAGGAAGTTATCGGGGAGTCGGTCGACGGTGTTGTACTGCACGAGGAGGGTGCCCCCGCCGTCGACGAAGGCGAACAGCGCGGGCAGTGCCCCCGCGAGATCCGTGCGGGTATTGAACGCGCGCACCCCGAGGACCACGGCGTCGAGCCCGCGCAGCCGCTCCGGTGTGAGATCGGCGCCGGTGAGCGACGTGACGGCGTAGCCCATCTCCTCGAGCGCCGCACCGACGTCGTCGCCTGCGCCGGGCACGTAGCCGACCCGATGGCCACGGATCGCGAAGTCCACCACGACAGCCTTCAGCCGCGCCGCCGGCTGCAAGAGCTGAAACGGAATGTGCTCGTAGTGCAACGCGACGCGCTCCTGATCGAACCGACGCCCGTTGACCTCGACACTCGCCCCGAGCACGGCCGTGGTCAGGGGCGTCGGCGCCGTCACCCGGAACGTGAAGCGCTGGTGATCGCCTGCGGCCGGCAGTCGGAATGGCTGCGCCGCGGGCGCGATCGTCCACCCGCCGGGCGCGTCGAGCTGCAGCGAGCCGGCGACGCCAGGTCGTGCCGCGGTCAGCTCGACAGTGACGGGCCGCGTGGCACCGGGCGCGAACAGCCGAACGTTCGGCGTGAAGTGAAGGGAGACCGGCGGAATGACGTCGAGCCGTCGCGACGGCGAGGCGGTCGTCGCGTCTGTGGCCGGGTGGACCGGCTCGCCGGCGACGACGAGCGTCTGACCCTCGATGTCGAAGACGTACTCGATCGGGAACGCCGGCGGGTTCTCCGCGAGCCCGATAAGCGCGGCGTCATCGACCTGGAACAATCCGACCGTCCCGTCGCGACGCAGCCAGTACGGCTGGCTCGTCGGTGTCGTCGACGGGAGCACCTGCGTGGCGTCGCGGACCGCGGGCTGACCTGGCCGCAGCGCGAGTGTCCGCGTCAACGCGCGGTGCACGCTCGGATACCGCACGGCCGTCCAGCGCACGGTGGGTCCGGCGCGCATGACCGCGGTGTGACGCAGCTTCATGGTCTCGCCCGGAACGACCTCGGCCCGATCGACGACCGTCTGCACCTCGAGGCCGAGGCACGCCTGGAGCACGCGGTCGAGCTGCGCGCGCTTGTCGGCGATGACGGGATCGGTGGGGATGGCGGCCAGCCGACTGCGGATCGCGAGGAGGGCGGGAACGCTCGCCGCCGGGGCGTCCGGCTTGAACTCGGCGATGGCCGCATCCGTCAGGCGCGCGATCTCGGCGCCGCCCGGCACGCGCGCCCACGTGGTGTCGACGCCATCCATGATGTCGTGCGTCGCCGGGGCGCCGGCCAGCAGCAGAAAACGCTCGGTGGTCGTGCGATTCGGCGGCGGTCCCATGCCCTCGATGCCGAATCCCTGGGTCTTGTGCATCGCGCGGCTGCGCCGGGCGATCTCCGCGAACGTTTCGCCGAGCACCGGATCGACGCCGCCGACGTCGAGGGTCACGATCGACGCGGCGTCGGCCGTCGGCGGGGCCGCGGCGCCCAGCATGCCGACGTTGTGGAGAATGCGCGTGGGTTGCCAGGGCGCGAGGGTGCCGAGCTGCTCGACAAACGCGTGCGAATCACCGGCGACGCTGAATGCCTCGAGGGCGAGGACGGCGGAGGCGGTGTGGTGGCCGTGCGTGTCGGCCGGCTGCGGCGAAAAGCGGGTGATGACGACGTCCGGTCGAAACGACCGGATCACGCGCACGATGTCGCCGAGCACGGCCTGGCGGTCCCAGATGTCCAGCGTCTCCTGCACGCGCTTGGAATAGCCGAAGTCTCTGGCTCGCGTGAAGTACTGGCGGCCGCCGTCCAGTCGCCGCGCGGCGAGCAGCTCCTGGGTGCGTGCGACGCCGAGCTGCTCGCGCAGCTGTGGGCCGAGCAGGTTCTGGCCGCCGTCGCCGCGCGTCAGCGACAGGTACGCGGTGCGGTAGCCGCGCCCACGCGCGAGGTACGTGATGGCCTGCGTATTCTCGTCGTCCGGGTGCGCCGCGACATAGAGCACGCTGCCCAGCGTCGCGAAGCTGCGGAGCTGTTGCAGGATCGCCGCGCCGGACATGGCGGCGACGGACGCGCGCTCGGCGGCCGCGAGGCCCGACGCGCCAACCAGCACGCTCAGCGTGAGCACGGCCCACAGCGGCACACTCGACACGGCATCGCGCCACGGCATCATCGGCATCCCCGGCCCATCACGATAGCACGGGGCGCGCGACGGTCAGCCGGGCGGCGACCCGTTTGAAAGTCGGCACTTACGCGGGCACAATGCCCTCGGCGCGGGAAAGGGGACGACGACCGGGCCACCGGGGGACAGCGATGAGCCGATACGTTGCACTGGCAGCCACGATGCTGATGTGTGCCACGCCGGCGGTGGCCGAGACGCTCAACTTCACGCTCCTCACGAAATACTCGCAGGCGAGCTTCCGTAGCGATGCGCCGCTCGAGACGTTCGTGGGCACGTCCGCGCTGGAGGGGATTCAGGGATCGCTCACCCTCGATCCGGCGAAGCCACAGGACGCCAAGGGCGGCGTCCAAGTCGACATGAACCGCGTCACGACGGGCAACGACAAGCGCGACGCCGATATGCGCGGCAAGAACTACCTGGACACCGACGTTGCGGGCAATCGCTGGGTGACCTTCGAGATCAAGCGCGTCGAGATCGCGGGACCGCTCGTGCCCGGCAAGGAGACGCCGGCCAAGGTGCACGGCGTGGTGACGATCAAACAAAAGCCCGTGACGCGCGTCGCGGACACGAGCGTGATGTACGTGAAGCTGACACCCGAGCAGCTGGAGCAGCAGCGGCGCTTCGGATTCAGCAGCGACAACATCAAGGTCAAAGCGACGGTGACCACATCGTTCACCGAGCACGGGATGCAGATCCCGGAGCTGATGTTCCTCAAGCTCGCCAACAGCATCTTGATGACGGCCGACCTCGTCTTCGTGCGCACGCCGTAGTCGCGCGCGAGCCGCGGCGGCGCTCTCCCCGATGGCCGCATCCGAGAACACACCGCGCCGGGCCGACCCGGCGACGCTCGTCGAGCGCATGCTCGGCGGCGATCGGCTCGCGCTCGCGCGCCTGATCACGCACGTCGAAAACGGCACCGACGCCGTGCCGACGATCATGCGTGCGATTCACGCGCGCGCGCGTGACGCCTACGTGCTCGGCGTGACGGGACCACCGGGCGCCGGCAAATCGACGGTGGTCGACCGGCTCACGGCGCTGCTGCGCGCGGACGGCGAGACGGTCGGCATCGTCGCCGTCGATCCCTCGAGCCCGTTCAGTGGCGGTGCGGTGCTGGGCGATCGCATCCGGATGCAGGCGCACGCGCTCGATTCGGGCGTGTTCATCCGCAGCATGGCGACGCGGGGCTCGCTCGGGGGGTTGGCGCGCGCCACTGGCGAGGTCGCCAAGCTGCTCGGCGCCGCCGGGTATCGCTGGGTGTTGATCGAGACGGTCGGCGTCGGCCAGACCGAGCTCGACATCATGAAGATCGCCGACACCACGCTCGTCGTGCTCGTGCCGGAATCCGGCGACGCGATCCAGACGATGAAAGCGGGACTCATGGAAGTCGCCGACGTCTTCGTGGTGAACAAGGCGGATCGCGCCGGCGCGCCGGCGCTGATGGCCGAGCTCAAGTTCGCCGCGCACCTGCACCACTCGAGCACCGCGTCGCGCCGCGACGTCGACTGGGAGACGCCGGTGCTCGCGCTGCAGGCGCAGCACAGCGTCGGCGTGCCGGAGCTCCTGGGCGAGATCCGTCGCCACCGCACGGCGCTCGAGGCGAGTGGCGCCTTCGCATCCCGGCGCCGTGACCGCGCGCGCGCCGAGCTCGAGGCGCTGCTCATCGACGCGTTCCGCGGCCGTGTCGATCGCGCGCTGCACGGCGGTGCGGTGAGGGCGATGTTCGAGGAGGTCGTGACCGGCGAGCGCGACCCGTACTCCGCCGCGGCGGCCATCCTCCCCGTGATATCGTTGGAATCCTCATGACGCCCGCCGGCGTCCCTCTGCGGGACACGTTCTGGAACATTCCACCGCTCGTGCAGGCCGCGCTCTACTTCGGTGGGCTCGTCGCGGTGGCCATCTTCGGGTACGGCGTGTACAAACACGTTCGTCTGTGGCGCGCGGGCTTGCCCGAATACCGCTTCGATCAGATCCCGCAGCGGATGAAGCTCGTCGCCAAGCACGCCCTCGGTCAGGCCCGCACGCTGTCGCAGGCGTACCCCGGGAT
>JBKOUQ010000025.1:0-14158 GCA_046723475.1 Candidatus Methylomirabilota bacterium | reverse complement strand
GTCGTAGATCGACGCGTCGGCGGAGGCGACTTGCCGTCGCGCGGTGGCCACCGCGCGCCGCCTGTACTCCCGGTCGCGATCCGTAATGAGCGCGAACGGTTCTTCGCCCGACGGTCGGGCGCCGGAGGCCTCCGAAGCAGTCCCTGCCGCGTGTTCTTCGCCCGACCGTCGGGTGCCGGAGGCCTCCGAAGGCGCCCCGACGGCAGATATATAGGTCCGGTAGACAGGGAACGCGGCGATCACCTCGCGCAGCGCGCGGGTGATCGCGCCGAGCGTGAAATCCCGTGAGGCGCGGTGGGTCTCGGAGATCGTGTCCAGCCGGTGCGCGAGCATGTTCAGCTCCGCGGCCATGGACGTCTCCATGATGAGCCGCTTGCACTCGTGCACGATCTCGGTGAAGCCCGGTCGGTGGCGAATGAGTCGCGCGTAGTTCTGCTCCATCGCCCGCGCGTGCGTCCGATCGACGAAGATCCCGTTGAGCAGGTTCAGGTACTCGTAGCCCGTGGTGCCTGCCGTGGCCCACGAGTCCGGCAACTGCTCCCCCGGCGCCAGGATCTTTTCGGCCACCACGTAGATCGGGCCGCACGCCGCCTGCAGACGGCGGAAGTACTCGGCGGGGTCATAGAGTCCGTCGGCGTGGTCGATCCGCAGGCCCGTGATCGCGCCCTCGCGCACGAGGCGGAAGAGCAGGTGGTGCGTCTCGTCGAACACCCGCGCGTCTTCCATGCGGATGGCGGCGAGCTCATTGATGTCGAAGAAGCGCCGGTAGTTGATCTCTTCGCCCGCCACGCGCCAGTACGCCACGCGGTAGGCCTGGTCGGCGAGCAGGCTGTCGAGCAGATCCATGCTCGGCGGCTCGCCGGGCGCGCCGTTGATGAGCGTCACATTCTCCTCGACGAACGCCCGGACCTCGGGTGAGCCGGCGAGCAGTGCCACCAGCCGCTCGCGGCCTTCTTCCTTCTGCCGCTGCCGCGTCGCGACGCGCTCGGGGTCGCGCTCGGTATGCGCCGCCAGCGTCGCGAACCAGGCGATCAGCGACTTCAGCGTGACGACGTCGGGGTTGTCGGCGCCGCGCTCGGCCGTGAGGCTTTCGATCCGGTGCCCGAGGATACGGGCCCAGCTCGCGGGCGCGATGGGCAGCACGGTGTCGAAGTAGCGCACGAGAAAACGTCCATCCTCGAGCACCAGGCGCAGCTCGCCGCGGTCGAGCACGGCGCCGTACTGATCGCCGAGCACCGGCAAGAGCACCTTGTCGACGAGCTCGCGCTTCACCGGTTGCCACTCGATGTCGAACGTTGCGGCATGCGGGGACGCGGGGCCGTTTTCGAGGACGTCCAGCCACCACGCGTTGTGATTCTGCGCGATGCCCATATGGTTGGGCACGATGTCGACGAGCAAGCCCATGTCGCGCGCCCGCAGCGCCCCCGCGAACCGCTGAAACGCAGGCTCGCCGCCAAGCTCCTCGCGCAGCCGATGGTGGTCGGCCACGTCGTAACCGTGGGAGCCGCGGGTGGCGGTCTCGAGGAGCGGCGAGGTGTAGGCGTCGCTGACGCCAAGCGCGTCGAGGTAGTCGACGAGGCCGGCGGCGTCATCGAACGTCAGGTCCGGACCGAGCTGCAGGCGATACGTCGCGCGCGGCACGCGCATCACGTCGCGGCTCCGCCATCATCGAGGCGAAAGGCGAGCGCCTCGCCGAGCGGCCTCAGCACGGACCGCGCGTCGCGATGGCGATTCCAGAGCTCGAAGAAGCGATTCTGGGCCGCCCACCGGCCGTAGCGCAGACCGAGCCGGTTGGCGCCTTCGATCAGCGCCAACGCCTCGTCCACGCGCGGCGCCGTCGGCGTCTCGGCGACGGCCGCGAGCGCGCGCGACACCATCCGGGCCGCGAGCGGCTTGGCTTCGGTGAGGTCCAGCGTCAGCCGCAGCGAGGTGGCCTCGCCCGCGAGCTCGAACAGGCGATCGGGCAGTCGCCCGCCGTCGTTCGTCGCCTCGGACCGCGCCAGCTCGGCGAGCAGCTCCTGGCCGAGCACGTGACGCGCGACGAGCGCCAGCGACTCGGGGATGGGCGCATCGGCCTGGCGCAGGTAGTGCACGAGCTTGCGGTTCTCCTCCCAGATACGCCGGTACGTTTCCTCGTACTTGTCGAGCATCGCGCGGGTGACGCTGGCCAGCACGCGACGCCGCTCGTCGAGGAACAGATCGGTGAGCGAGAATCCCTCGCCGGGAAACCACTCGTCCATTCCGCGCACCATGTCGGCCAGCGTGTAGCGCGCGTAGCGTCGCAACAGGTCGGTCTTCATCGCCTCGTAGGCGCTCGGCGCTTCCCACGCGCGCACCCCGCACGAGAAGTCGTGACCGCCGAAGTGGAGCACCGCGTACGTCGCGTCGCGCACCTCGCCGGTGACCATGGACGAGACGCGCACGTGGCCGATACGCAGCGACGTTGCGCCGTACGCCTCGCGCGCCTCGTCCACGCGCTGCACGCGATAGGCGTACACGGTGGCGTCATCGGGGCGCTCCTCCACGAGCGCGGTGATCGCAGAGTGGGCGACCACGCGGCGCAGGTCGACGACGGCGGGCCGGATGAGCCGCTTCCACACGACGCCTCCGTCCCGATACGCGGGCACGTTCGTCGGCGCGGCGCTGAGGCGGCGCACGAATTCGTCCTCCAGCCGCGGACCGCCGAGGTCGGCGAGGTACTGCAGCGCCATCGCCGCGTACCGCAAGATCTGCACGGGCTCGAGCGCCGACAGCTCGTCGAAGAACCAGCCGCACGAGGTGTACATCAGCAGCCGGTTGCGCTGCAGCTCGAGCAGGCGTCGTGCCTCGAGCCGCGCGGTCGCGTCGAGCGCCAGGCGCTGGTGCCGGCCGAAGAACTCGTCGAGCCGCTGCGGGCTGCGATCGAGAATCACCGCGATGTAGTCGTCGCGCGCCTCCCACGGATCCTTGAGCCAGACGGCGGCACGGCTGTCGTAGAAGGCGTCGATCTCGTCGCGCAGCCAGTCGAGGCTCTCGCGCAGTGCCGCGCGCCACCGCTGGTGCGTGTCCGGGCGAATCCGGCAGCCGCAGTCCGCGCGCCAGCGCTCGACACCGTGTGGACACGACCACGAGCTCCGCTCACGGATCTCGATCTCCTCCGTGGCGGGGTGCGCGGCGAGAAACGCGCCGTAGTTCGTCAGCGTGACGTCGTCGTCCCGCTCGAGGGCCCGCACCGCCGCCGCCAGCGCCATCTCGCCGAAGCGGCGGTGGTGACCATAGGACTCGCCGTCGGTGGCGCAGTGGACGAGTTGGGGCTCGACGCGTCCGTCCTCGAACACGCCGTGCAGGCGGTCGGCGAGGCGGCGGCCGTCTTCGAGCAGGTCCTCGAACGCGAGCGCCCGCGACACCGGCCCGTCGTAGAAGAACAGCGTCAATTCGTGACCGCGCGGCCCTCGCCATCGGTACGGGCGCCGGGGATCGACGTCACCCGCCGCCTGTTCGGGAGCCAGGATCGTGAACGTCACCCCGGCCTCGGCGAGCACCTCGAGCGTCTCGGTGTCGGCGGCCGTCTCGGGCAGCCAGAGGCCCTCGGCCTCGCGGCCGAAGCGCGCCCGGAAGTCCGCGAGCCCCCACGCGACCTGGGTGAGTTTGTCGCGACGGCTCGCGAGCGGCAGGATCATGTGGTTGTAGACCTGCGCGATGGCGTTGCCGTGGCCTCCGCGCGCGGCGACGCTGGCACGATCCGCCGTCAGAATTTTCCGGTAGACGTCGGGGGCATGACGCTCGAGCCACGCGATGAGCGTGGGACCGACGTTGAACGAGATCTTCTCGAAGTTGTTCACGACGTCGAGGATGCGGTTGGCGGCATCCACGCGCCGCGCCGCGGTGTTCGGCGCATAGCACTCGGCGGTGATGCGCTCGTTCCAGTCGTGGAACGGCGCGGCCGAGTCCTCGACTTCGACGGTCTCGAGCCACGGGTTCTCGCGTGGCGGTTGGTAGAAGTGTCCGTGGATGGTGACGAAGCGTCCCGACGACACGCGTGTTCCTCCGGTCAGAACTCCTCGAGCCCGGACAGGAACTCTCGTCGGCCGCCGCGCGGGACGACCACGAGTCCGGACGGATCGACGAAGTGACGGCGGCGATCCATCGCCGCGTCGACGCCGATCTCGCTGTCCGCCGGGATGATGTTGAAACGGTCCACGATGACCCGTCGCAGCCGCGCCCCCTTGCCGACGGTCGTGTGGTCCATGACGATGGAGTCCTCGATCACCGCGCCCTCGTTGACCCAGACCGAGCGGCCGAGGATCGAGTTGCGGATGGTCGCGCGCTTGACCAGGGACGCCTCACCGACGTGCGCGTTGTCCACGTCGCTGCCGATGAAGCGCGCGGGCGGGCCGGGATGCGGCCCCGTGCGCACGGGCCAGTAGCGGTTGTCCAGATCGAAGCGCGGCGATTCGCCGAGCAGGTCCATGTGCGCTTCCCAGTACGAGGCGATGCTGCCCACGTCGCGCCAGTAGCCCTGCTCCTCGTACGGCTTCACGCCCGGGACCTCGTTGCCCTGAAAGTTGTAGCCGTACACACGGCCGCCCGGCACGAGCTCCGGGATGATCGACCGCCCGAAGTCGTGATCCGTGGAGCGGCGCGCGTCGAGCAGCAACGCATCGACGAGCGCCTGGCGCCGGAAGAGGTAGTTGCCCATGGAGACGAACGCCCGGGCCGGGTCACCCGGCATGGCGGGCGGGTCCTTCGGCTTCTCCACGAAGTCGACGACGCGGCCGTCGCGGTCGACGCCCAGCACCCCGAACGCACTGGCCTCGCCGCGCGGTACCGAGCGCGCAGCCACCGTGACGTCGGCGCCCGTGTCCTCGTGGAACGCGAGCATCTGGTTCACGTCCATGCGATACACGTGATCGGCGCCGAAGATCGCGATCACGTCGGGGTTGAAGTCGTCGATCAGGTTCAGATTCTGCAGCACGGCGTCGGCGGTGCCGCGATACCACGCCGGTCCGAATCGCATCTGCGGCGGCACGACCGTGACGAAGTAGTCGGGAACGATGCCGGTCGTCCGCCACGACAGACGCACGTGCTCGATGAGCGACTGCGACTTGTACTGCACGAGGACATACAACGAGAGCATGTCCGAGTTGACGAAGTTCGAGAGCACGAAGTCGACGATGCGGTAGCGCCCCGCGAACGGGACGGCCGGCTTGCTGCGGTCCCGCGTCAGCGGGTGCAGGCGCTCGCCTTTGCCGCCCGCCATGATCATGGCGAGGACGCGTGCTCGACGTCTCACGCCGGAGCGTGCGCCCATGCGGGGACCAGGTCGGGGAACACGAAGTCTTCGCGCTCGAGACGGCGCAGTGTGTTGGCAGCCTCGACGGAGAGCGGCTCACCGGTGCGCAGCGTGGTCGCCATCTCCGACAGCCGCTTGAACTCTGCATAATGCTCGGCCACGCGACGCTCCGCGTAGTCGCGCGCGGCGCCCGTCGTAATCAGAAATTGCCAGTCGGACGCCTGCAGCAACAAGAGCTCGCGCGCGGCCTGCGCGAGCACGCGGGCGAGGTCCGGGTGGCCGTCGCTGCCGGCGGCGAGGTGCGCGACCCATTCGGTCTCGGCGCTGTACACGCGGTCCCAGGTCCACTCGGTGTCGCGATTGAGCCACACGCGGTGGTCGCCGCCCTCGCCCCACGAGCCCTCGGGCAGGGACAGCGTGGTGTGCGGCGGAACAGCGTCCAGCGCCTCGGCGAGGGTGACGGGCGTGATGCCGGCGCGTCGCATCTCGCGCGCGACGTGCTCGAGCCACATCGGACCTTCGAACCACCAGTGGCCGAACAGCTCGGAGTCGTACGGTGAGCAGATGACGGCGGGTTCATCGGCGGCGTGCACGGCACTCTCCGCCGTCTCGCGCACGAGACCGACGAAGTGGACGGCCTGCAGGCCGGTCTTCTCGGCCGCGAGCTTGGGGTCGTACGGAATCTTGGTGCCGAAGTCGCCGCGGTTGTCCGTGATTCGCCAGAAGCGAAGCCCGCCGGGGAAGTGCTTCTTGTGGAATTCGAGGTACGCGTACTCGCCCGGGTAGCCCTGTTCACGGCTCCACACCTGAAGCGTCGTCTGCGGGTCGCGGATGAACGCAATGGCCGAGCCCGTGCCGCCGCGCGAGGCGACGCGGTATGGCGAGTAGGGGGAGCGCGCCTCGTTCACGGGAATCGCGGGCGTCGGCTCGGCCATTTCTTTGCGCACCGGCATGTAGTCGCGATAAAGGAACACCGGCTTGCCGGCGGCCACCAGATGCGAATCGGCCACGAAGTACTCGAGACCGTGTGCGGCGAGCAGCTCCTCGACGCCGGGGCGCATGCGGCGCTCGACGCCGCGGTCGCGACCCGTCGGCGGCGTCCACTCGTAGCGTGGGCGATACGCGCACTCGGGCAGCCAGATCCCGCGCGGCGCGACGCCGAAATGTCGCTTGTGCGTCTCGACCGCGGTGCGCAGCTGCAGGTGGATCGACTCGTCGCGCGACAGCAGCGGCAGATACCCGTGCGTGGCCGCGCACGTGATGATCTCGACGTGCTCGCCGCGCTGCAGCTCGCCGAACGTCCCCGGGATGTCCCCGCCGATGCGGCGGTGCAGCTCCCACATCCGCTCGTAGTGCTCGAGCCAGAAGTCGCACAGGGGCATCAGCTCCGGCGCGCCCGACTTCGCGAAGTGCTCGCGGCTGTCGGCACACGCGCGGCGCACGTTTTCGTAATAGAACGCGAGCTCCTTCTGAAACTCCGGCGATGCCAGCTGTTCGACGAGCACGGGCGAGAGGTTCAGCGTCCACTTCGGCGAGATGCCCTCGGCCACGAGGCGGTGCGCGACGTCGAGCAGCGGAAGATAGCACTCGAACGTGGCTTCGCTGAGCCAGTCGCTGCCATGGGGCCATCGACCGTGGTTGACCACCATCGGAAGATGGGTGTGTAAGACGAGCGCGAAGGGATAGCCCATTGTCAGCGAGCACCTTTCAGCCGGAATCGGGCCGGGTCACGGACAATTGGACCGTATGAAATCGTTGGGCGCAAGCCTTCATCTGGGCGCGACGGTCCGCGATGACGGCGTGATGTTCCGGGTGTGGGCGCCGCGCTGCCGGACCGTCGAGGTCGTCATCGAAGGGCGCCGACCACTCGAGCTCAACGCGCAACCCGACGGCCTGTTCGAGGCGCTCGTGCCGGGACTGGCCGCCGGCGTTCGCTATCAGTTCAGGCTCGACGGCCAGCGCTACCGACCCGATCCGGTCTCGCGCTTTCAACCCGAAGGCGTGCACGGGCCATCCATGACCGTCGATCCGGGCGCGTTCGCGTGGACGGATCAGATGTTCACCGGTCACGCCGCTGCCGACCTCGTGATCTACGAGCTGCACGTCGGAACGTTCACCCGAGCCGGAACGTTCGAGGCGGTCGTCGCGCACCTGCCGCAGCTCGTGGAGCTCGGCGTGACCGCGCTCGAGCTGATGCCCGTCGCCGAGTTCCCCGGCTCGCGCAACTGGGGCTACGACGGCGTGCACCTGTTCGCGCCGCAATCGACGTACGGGGGGCCTCGCGGGCTGCGGCGACTCGTCGACGCGTGCCATGCGCACGGCCTGTCCGTGATCCTGGACGTCGTCTACAACCACCTGGGCCCCGAAGGAAACTATCTGAGCGAGTTCGGTCCGTTCTTCACCGACCGCTATCGCACACCGTGGGGCGGCGCGGTGAACTTCGACGGCTCCGACGCCGATGGCGTGCGCCGCCACTTCGTCGAAAACGCGCGCGCATGGGTGCGCGAGTTCCACATCGATGCGCTGCGCCTCGATGCGATCCACGCGATCTTCGACACGAGCCCCGTGCACGTCCTGACCGAGATCGGCGCCGGCGCACGCGAGGAAGCGCGCGCGCTCGGTCGGCCCGTGCACGTCATGGCGGAATCGCACGACAACGACCGCCGGCTCGTGCTTCCGGCCGAAGACGGTGGCATCGGGCTCGACGCCGTCTGGTCCGACGACTTTCATCACGCGGTGCACGTCTGTCTCACCGGCGAGCGTGGCGGCTACTACACCGATTACCGCGAGCCGCGACAGCTCGCGACGGCGTTGGCCGAGGGCTTCGCCTTCCAGGGCGAGTACTCCGAGTATTTCGGCCGCGATCGCGGCACTCCGAGCGCGGACCTGCCCGGAGACCGGTTCGTGATCTGCGTACAGAATCACGACCAGGTCGGTAACCGCGCGCAGGGCGATCGGCTGTCGACGATCGTTCCGTTCGAGGCGGTCAAGCTGGCCGCGGGACTGTTGCTCGCGGCGCCGGCGATCCCGCTGCTGTTCATGGGGGAGGAGTACGGCGAGACCGCGCCGTTTCAGTTCTTCACGTCGTTCCTCGATCGCGACCTGGCGGACGCCGTCCGCAAGGGGCGCACGGAAGAGTTCACGCGCTTCGCGTGGCAGGGAGCGGTGCCCGATCCCGGCGAGCCGGCGACGTTCGTCCGCTCGCGCCTGAGCCATTCGCTCGCCGGCGCACCGCGACACCGCGAGCTCTACCAGTACTACCGTCGCTGGCTCGCGCTGCGTCGCTCGCATTCCGCGCTCGGTACCCGCGGCAAGGAGCGCACGCATGCGGCCATCGATGCCAAGGGAACGCTCCTCACGGTGGCGCGCGACGCCGCCGGCGGGCCCGGCGTGCGGCTGTTCGCGAATCTCACCAACGAAGCGCAGCCGGCGCCCGCGATCCCGGCCGACTGGCGACTGCTGATCGATTCCGACGATGCGCGCTTCGCCGGTCGCGGCCGGCAGGCGCTCGCGCCGTACCAGCTCCTCCTCTACGAGCTGCCTCGATAACGACGCCGCGACGGCGGCGCCGAGACGATCCGGAGCCCGCGTCACGGGATCGGGATGAATGCCCCCGCGGCGCGACCGCCGACCCCCTTGACGGTGTCGATGATGAAGTCGCCCGGGCAAACGAGGAACGCGCGCTCCTGCTTGGGGTTGTTGATCGGCCCGCCCTTGATGATGCGCTTGAACACGTGACCGCTGCGCCAGACGATCGAGAACGTGCGCGCGTCGCCGAGCTCGTGGGAGTCGCGGCGATTGAGACAGAACCGGTCGACGACCTGCTTGACGTCACGCTCCTCGTATTCCTCGGCATAGTGTGACGCCATGAAGTCGGTGTAGGCCTTGATCTCCTCGACCTTCTGCAGCGGCGGCGGAGCGACGCCCATACCGACCGCGGCGAGCGCGTCGTTGCCATAGAGGGCCTTGGTGTTCGGCCGCCGCTTGCGGCCTTCCTTGTCCGTATAGATGGTGAAGCCCTTGGCGCGGACCTGCTCGACGGTGTCCCCGGGGATGCCCTTGCCCTCGTCTGCCTCCTGGATGCTCATGAAGCGGTCCACCATCCTCAACATGTGGACGCTGTTGCACTGGTTGTCGGACGTCTCGAGGCCGTCGTCCGGCACCTCTCGCTTCGCTTCGAGCACCTCGGGGGTGTCACATGGAAGCTTGAACAGGGCGGTGGTCTTGAAGTCAAACGACTGCTTGCGAAACAGCGGTGCGGTAGAGCACCCGGTCGCGAGGGCGAACGCGACGACCACCGCGAGTCGTTGCATCGGGAACCTCCGGCCTGGTATAGAGCAAAGGCCTTGCCAGACCTTCGGACAGATCCCGTGGATCACCTTCTCGCGCTCGACCCCGGCGCGCGCGGAATCGAAAAGTTTTTCCAGCCCGGTGGTGCCAGGCGCGCCGCGCAGACGCTCGCGCTGGCGCGCCGTGTGATCGTCACGACCGGCTTTGCCGTCGACGGCGGCGTGCCCGAGACCGACGGTCCGCCGGGTGCCGCGGTCCTCGGTCGCGCGCTGCGCCTGATAGGCGCTGACGTTCGATACGTCAGCGACGCCGCGACCCTGCCGGTGCTGGCGGCCGCGCTGACCGCGCTCGGTGAGCGGGCCGACGTGATCCGCTATCCCGATGGCAGCGACGCCGCACGTGAGCTGCTGGCGCACCACGGGCCTACGCACCTCGTCGCGATCGAGCGCCCGGGGCGCGCGCGTGACGGCACGTATCGGACGATGCGGGGCATCGACGTCTCGCAATGGAACGCGCCGATCGACGAGCTGTTTCTCGTCGCCCCACGAACGGGAAGACCGGATGCGCGGAGCCACGGCTCCCGAGGGCAGGCCACGCGCGGCACGAGCCGGTCTCGCGGACCCCGCTACAACAAAAATCAGGTCGGACGGGCGCCTGACCGAGTGATCACGATCGGCGTAGGGGACGGGGGCAACGAGATCGGTATGGGCAACGTGCGCGCCCGCTTCGCGCGGGGCGGCGCGCTCGCGGCGCGGATCGCGTCGGTCGTGCGCGTCGATCATCTGGTCGTCGCCGGCGTGTCGAACTGGGGCGCGTACGGGATCGTCGCCAACTTGGCTCGGTTCGCGGCGCGGCCGCTCCTGCACACGGCGGACGACGAGCGTCGTCTGGTCGCCGCCTGTGTCAAAGCCGGCGCCTGCGACGGCGTCACGCGGCGGCCGGAGCCTACGGTCGACGGCCTGCCGCTCGATACGCACGCCGCGCTCATCGAGCTGCTCGGCATCATCACCAGGCCGCGAGCGTAGCGTTATCATGGGGCGCATGACCATCCAGGAGCAGTACCGCGCAAGCCATCCGCGGTCCGCAGCGCTGGCCGACCGGGCGCGCAACGCCATCCCGGGCGGCATCACGCACGACATCCGCCACCTCGCACCGTTCCCGACCTACATCGACCGCGCGAGCGGCACGCGGAAATGGGACGTTGACGGCCACGAGTATGTCGACTACTGGATGGGGCACGGGGCATTGTTTCTCGGCCATTGCCACCCGGCGGTCGTGAAGACGGTGCAAGAGCAGGTGGCGCGCGGCACCCACCTCGGCGCCAGCCACGAGCTCGAGGTCCGTTGGGCCGAGCTCGTCAACGGACTCGTTCCGTGCGCCGAGCTGACGCGCTTCACCATGTCGGGCACCGAGGCCACGCATCTGGCGATGCGTGTGGCGCGTGCGGCGACGGGGCGCACGCGGATCCTGAAATTCGCGGGGCACTTCCACGGCTGGCACGATGGCGCGGTCGCCGCGGTGAATCCGCCGTACGAGGTGCCGATGTCCGCCGGCATCCCCGGCGCCACGCTCGATCAGGTGGTCATCTGTCCGCCGAACGACATCAAGGCGGTCGAGATCGCGTTGCAGCGCGGTGACATCGCGGCAGTCATCCTAGAGCCCGCGGGCGGCCAGTCGGGCACCACGCCAACGATCCCCGGCTACCTCCAAGAATTGAGGGCGCTCACGACGAAGCATGGCGTGGTGCTGATCTTCGACGAGGTCATCACGGGCTTTCGCTATGCGCCCGGCGGCGCGCAGGCGTACTTCGGCGTCACACCGGATCTGACGACGCTCGCGAAGATCGTCGCAGGCGGGCTGCCGGGCGGTGCCCTCTGTGGCAGCCGCGCGCTGATGTCCATGCTCGCGTTTCGCGGCGATCCGGATTGGGATCGCGTTCAGCGCGTCGCCCACGCGGGCACGTTCAACGCCAATCCGCTGTCCGCCGCCGCCGCGGTCGCCACGCTGGAGCTCGTCGCCGACGCGTCGCTGCAGGCGCGCGCCAACAAGTTCGGCGAAGAGCTGCGGCGCGAGCTCGCCGATGCGATGAAGCGCGCCGGCGTGCCCGGCACCTGTTACGGCGAGGCATCGATCTACCACGTCTCGTTCGAGGGCAAGCCGGGGCTCGCGGGCTTCGACCGTCCGCGCAAGGGCCCCGTGTACCATCTACTCCGCTGCGCGCTGCTCAACAACGGCGTCGACTGCTCGTCGAATCACGGCTGGATCTCGGCACTGCATTCCCAGGAGGATCTGGAGCGCACCGTGCGCGCGTACGACGCCGCATTCCGCGCGCTCGCCGCGGAACGCGTTTTCGGCTCGTGACGCCGCGCACGCTCGTCGCCGTTGTCCTCGGCGTCACCCTGCTCGCGTCCGGCGGCTGTGTGCACTATCCAAACGTCACGGACGCCGGCGGAACGATGGTGCGGCCGGACAAGGGCCGCGCCCTGCGTCAGGAGGGCGGCGCCGTCGTCTACTTCGATCTCAAGAGCAGCGGCAAGTACGGCGACGTGATCACCGCCGTGCACACGCCCGTGGCGCGTCAGGCTCAGCTTGTCGACGCGCGCGGTGAGCCGCTCGCGCGCGTCGAAGTTCCGGGCGCCACGATCATGAGCTTCACCGCGACGGGGCCGCACGTCGTGCTCACCGAGCTGACCCGGCCGCTCGTCTCCGGAGACACGATCATCGTCACGCTCGTGCTCGAAAAGATCGGCGGCCTCGGCGTCATCGCGACCGTCGAGTAGACGGTCGCACCCCGAGCGACCTCAGCGCCGCGTCAGCTCCTCGAGTGCCTTCTGGGCGGGCGCGAAGCCCTGCTCGGCCGCCTGTCGGTACAGTCGCGCGGCCTCGGCGACATCCTGTTTCACGCCGACGCCGAGCGCGTACGCATCGCCGAGCGCGTGCTCGGCCGGCGCGTATCCCTGCGCGGCGGCGATGCGGTACCAACGGATCGCTTCCGCCGCGGCCTCGGGCCCGCTGTGCTGCAGCGCGAGCTCCGCGAGATGGACCTGGGCGCGGGGCAGGCCCTGCTCTGCCGCGGCGCGATACCACGTGAGCGCCTCGGCCGCGACACGCTTCACACCGACGCCGTGCTCATACGCGAATCCCAGGCGCTCCTGCGCCGGCGGAAAGCCTTGCGCAGCCGCCGTGCGCCACCAACGCACCGCGGCGTCGTCGTCTTTGCCGACCCCACGGCCCTCGTAGTACGCGGTGCCGAGGCTCGTCTGCGCGGCCGCCACGTCCCGCTCGGCCGCGCGCTGCCACCACACCACGGCCTCGGCGTCGTCGCGCGGGACGCCGTGGCCCTCGCTCAACAATCGGCCGAGGCTGTCCTGCGCCCGCGCATCACCGGCCTCGGCCGCCTTGCGATACCACCGCGCGGCCTGCGTGAGATCCGGTTCGACGCCGGCGCCGCGCTCGTACAACGCGGCGAGCTGCGATTGCGCGGTCGCATGGCCCTGCTCGGCGAGCGGGCGAACGATCGCGAGCGTCGCCGGGTAGTCGCCGCGCCGATAGGCGTCGAGGGCCTGTTGGAGCTTTGCGTCGGCGTCGTCCGTCGCCCGCGCGAGCTCCGCCGGCGCGCGATCCGGTGGTGTGCGATCGGCCGGCGCGCGATCTGACGGTGCTCGGTCCGCCGGCGTGCGCGCGGCGGTGGGCGCGGGTGCGCTCGACTCGCGCGTCGTCGCGGGAGCGGTCTGGGCGGCCGGCGGTTTCGCCGGCGGCGGCGTGACTGCGATTGGCTGCGAAGCCGGCAGCTCTGATTTGCGAGCGGGCGCCGATGCCGGCCGTCGCGTCGCCGGCGCGGGAGGCGTGCGCAGAGCGCCGGGCGGCGGCGGCTGCTGGGTGTAATGGACGTTGCCACTCGCGTCGTACCAGCGATAGACGTCGTCCGCCGCGGCGGCCAGGATCGGTGTCATCAGCGAAAACGCGAGTAGGACCGGTGTGCTGTGCGTGCGGAGATGCCTTCCGAAGGCCCCCACGCCGACGATTCTATCGTGACCGCGTGGTACCCTAGGCAGCCTTGGCGGGCAGGTAGCTCAGTTGGTAGAGCACAGGACTGAAAATCCTGGTGTCGGCGGTTCAATCCCGTCCCTGCCCACCATTTTTTCGCGCAGTTCCGAACACCGAACGGCGCGCAACAATGGTTTCCGACGCGCCCTGTGCCCGTAATTGTGCCCGTCAGTATTTCGACACACGCGGGCTGCGCTTCGCGCACCGACGGCCAGGGAGGCTTGCGTCGCCCTGAACGTTGCCCACCACTGCCGCTGGGCCCCGCCCGCCGTCGGGCGGCGCGCGGCGCTGCAGCGCACGGAGACGCCGCCGAGACGTGAGCTGCGGGCTTGGCTCAGGAGGAATCTCTCCGCACAGCGACGAGCAAGACGTCGAATGAACCGCCGCGCCTTCGTGACTGGCCTCGGAGCCGCGCTCGCCACCCCGCTCCGCGCCGAGGCGCAGCACGCGGCGAAGGTTTACCGCATCGGGGTCCTCGGCAGCGGCGAGGATCAACTGTGGCGGCAGACCCTGCGCGAAGCCGGGTACGTCGAGGGGCAGAACATCACG
>JBKOUQ010000285.1:0-9613 GCA_046723475.1 Candidatus Methylomirabilota bacterium | reverse complement strand
ACGCATCATGGATGCAGCGGTGTACATGCGCCCGTGCGACGGCGGATTCTTGTGGGGCGTGTACGAAGAGGAGCCGCGCTTCTTCGACATGCGCGTGCTTGGCGACGCCTTCGACGTGGCGGACATGCCGCTCGACGCCGCGGTGCTGTGGCGCTACGCGGCCGACGTGGAGCGGCAGCTGCCGATCTTACGCAAGGCGAAGGTGCGCGAACACCGCGGGGGAATTCCGACGGTGACCGCCGACGGCCAGTACATCGTCGGCCCCGCACCAGACGTGCGCGGGTTTTTCTTCGCCAGCGGCTGCAACGTCGCGGGGCTGTCGATCTCGCCGGCGCTCGGCGAGACGCTCGCCCGGTGGATCCGCGACGGCGCGCCGCCGGTGGATCTCTCGGCGCTTTCGCCCGCGCGGTTTGCGGCGGCGTGGTCGGAGGACGATCTTCGTGCGCGGGCGCGGTGGCAATACCGGCACTTCTACGGCGCGGTGTGAGACTTGGCGGTGCGAGACGCGCCGGTCAGCGGGCGCGAGACGTCGGTGCGGGGACCAGCTCGAGCGCCAGCCGACGCTCCTCGCGTCGCACGGTGAGCCGGAGCGCCTTCTCGGGTGCGAGATCCGCGAGCGCCTCGCGCGCGGCGTCGCGCGTGACGACCGAGGTCTCGTCGATCTGTAAAATCACGTCGCCGACTTCGAGGCCCGCGCGCTCCGCCGCGCTGTCCTTGACCACGAGGCTGACGATGGGCGCCGCGCTGCCCCCGCCCGGACGTCGTCCGCCGAGCTCGGGCTGAGGTCCGTCGGACTCCCGCAGGATGAAGCCGTACTCGGCCGCCACGCGCTCGCCCGCGACGGCACGCGGCATCTCCACCAGCCGCACGGTGAGCGCGCGGCGTCCCTCCGGGCGCAGCACGGTGAGCCGCGCGTCGCGCTCGACAGGGCCGCGCGCGACCATGCGCTGCAGCTCGCGCGTCTCCGTGACGGGCCGGTCGTCGAACGCGACGACGATGTCGCCGTTCTTCATCCCCGCGCGCGCGGCCGGCGTGTCCTGCATGACGTCAACGATGACGACGCCGTAGCCCTCGCGGATCCCGTGCTTCTTGGCGAGCTCGTCCGCCTCCTGCTCGGACAGATCGCGAATGCGGACGCCGAGCCACGACCACGCGCGCGCGTCCGCGGGAGCCGCGGCGAGCAGCACCGCCAGGGCGAGCCACGCGCTCAGCCGTCTCATGGCCGGTCGCCCTTGAGCTCGCGTACGAGCCCTTCGATGGCGTCGGCGACGCGGGCGACGCGCGCGTCGACATCGAGCGTCTCGAGCAGCTGCTGCCGTAGCTCGGCGTCCGGCAGCACGGCGGCCGCGACGCGGTCCGCGACGGCGCCGGACGGTTGCCCCTCGGCCAGCGCGGTATCGAGCAGGTCGGGCGGGCGGCCGAGCGCGTCGAGCAGCGCGCGTGCGGCGGCGCGGATGCGCGTCAGGGCGGGCATGACGTCGCCCCGCGGACCCGTGTCCTCGAGGCGCGTGACGCGAACGAGCCGATACAGGGTATCGGCGGGCAGCTCGTGCTCGAGGCGCACGCGCGCGTCGCCACGGACGAGGATGTTGTAGCGCCCATTGGCGAGCCGCTCCCACGAGACGATCTCACCGACGCCGGCCACCGCATGCACCGCGGGACGCCCGGCATACGTCGCCTCGTAGCCCGGCCGCAGCTTCGCCACGCACAGATGGCGATCGCGCGCGAGCGTATCCATCACCATCGCGCGATACCGCGCCTCGAAGACGTGCAGCGGCAGCAGCGTGCGCGGGAAAAACGTCACCTCGGGCAGCGGGAAGATCGGCACGATCGCGGAGCCGGTCGACGTCGACATACGCGACGTCAGGAGATCGTGGGCAGCGGCCGCAGCGTCGCCGTCGTACCGAGCCGCTCGATCACGCGCCGCGCGACGTCACGAAACGCCGCGGCCTGGGGAGAGTCCGGACGGCGCACCGTGATGGGCGCGCCCTCGTCACCGCCGCGACGTGTGTCCGGATCGAGCGGCAGCTGCCCGAGCAACGGCACCCCGTACTCGTCGGCCACCTTCTGCCCACCGCCCTCGCCGAAGATGGCGTAGCGATGGCCGGTGTCGGGCGCGACGAAGTACGACATGTTCTCGACGACGCCGAGCATCGGCACGTTCAGCCGCTGGAACATGGCGATCGCCTTGCGCACGTCGAGCAGCGCGACGTCCTGCGGCGTCGTCACCATCACGACGCCGGACAGCGGGATCACCTGCGACAGCGACAGCTGCGCGTCCCCCGTGCCGGGCGGCATGTCGAACACGAGATAGTCGAGTGCGCCCCACAGGACGTCGCGCAGCATCTGCTGGATGAACGAGTGGATCATCGGGCCGCGCCACACGAGCGGCTCGCGCTCGCCGACGAGCAGGCCGATCGACATCACCTTGAGGCCGTACGCCTCGACGGGAAGGATGCGATTGTCGAACATACCAGGCCGACCCCGCGTGCCGAGCATCAGCGGCAGGTCCGGTCCATAGACGTCGGCGTCGATGATCCCGACGTGCGCGCCCGTTTGCGAGAGCGCGAGCGCCAGGTTCACCGCGACGGTCGATTTGCCGACACCGCCCTTGCCGGAGGACACCGCGATGGTGTGCTTCACCTCCGGGATCATGTCGGGCGGGCGCTGCTGCGGCGCGGTGCCTTGCGGCGCGGCGGGCGCGTGGCCGTGCGAGCCGTGCTGATGTGCAGGGGCGGCGGCGGTCGTCCCCATCTTCGCGCTCACCTTCGAAACGCCGGGCAAGCGCGAGACGAGCTTGGTGGCCATGCTGTGGATCATGGCTTTCGTCTGCGGCGGCTGAGCGCCGAACGCGAGCGTGAAGCTCACCTCGCCGGCGCGAACGTCGACGTCACGTACGAGACCGACCGAGACGATGTCCTGCTGGCTCTCAGGATCTTTGATGCCGCGCAATGCTTGCAGAACGTCTTGCTCGCTCGCCATACGACTCGAATGATACCCGAGCGATTCAGACCGCGCGAATGGGAAGGGGCTTGCCCAATCTGAGGCGTGTTTCCAGTCTCGCGCCGGCGCTGCGGCCGCGGAAGCCGTTGAAAACATGCGGGCGCATCCGTGGAACGCGGCTTGCTCCCGTCCACGAACGGCCGTCTCGTTGAGAGTCGAGCCAAAGCAGTACGTTCGATGCCCTCCCCCCGGCGAGGGCGGGTCTGCCAGGGCCCGCCCTCGCTTGATTTTCGTCGGGCCTTCCTGATACATAGGACGGGTGGTCGCCCCGGACGACTTTCGCCGTGTTCTCAGTCATTTCGCGACCGGCGTCACGATCGTCACCACGCGCGATACGGACGGCCGTCCGACGGGTCTCACCGTCAGCGCGTTCTGCTCGGTCTCCCTCGATCCGCCGCAGATTCTCGTCTGCGTCGATCACAAATCGCAGAGCTACCCGTCTCTGCGCGACCGCGAGCACTTCGCCGTGAACTTCCTGGCCGACGCGCACGAGAACGTGTCCCGTCGCTTCGCGACCACGCGGCTGGACAAGTTCGACGGGGTGCCGCATCAGCTGAGCCCGCACGGCGTGCCGCTGATCGAAGGCGCCCTGGCGCAGCTCGAGTGCCGCGTGGTGTCGCGGCACGTCGAGGGCGATCACACGATTCTCGTCGGGCTCGTCGAAGAGGCCCGCAACGGCGCGGGCGAACCGCTGCTCTACTTCCGCGGCAAGTACCACCGCCTTGCTACCCCCCCTTCAGGAGCGCGATCGTGACGTCAATTCCGCTGTCCCGTCCGCCGGTCGACGACGACCTGAAGCAGGCGGTGCTCGCCGCCATGGACTCGCGGCAATGGATCCTCGGGCCACAGTGCAAGGAGTTCGAGGCCGGGCTCGCGCGCTACGTCGGCACCCGGCACTGCGTGCTGACGAACTCCGCGACCGCGGGACTCTGGCTCGGCTTCCGCGCGCTCGGCGTCAAGTCCGGCGACGAGGTACTCGTCCCGTCACACACGGCCTTTCCCACCATCGAGGCGATCTGCTTTGCCGAAGCGACGCCGGTATTCGTGGACGCCGATGCGTTCTACACGATGGACGCCGCCGATGCCGCGGCCAAGATCACCCCGCGCACGGTCGGCATCGTGCCCGTGCATCTCTACGGGCAACCGGTCGATGTGCCCGCGGTGCGGGAGCTCGCGAATCGCTTCGGCCTGTGGATGCTCGAGGACTGCGCGCAGGCGCACGGCGCGGCCTTCGAGGCGCGCAAGGTCGGCACCTTCGGCCGCGTGGCCGTGTTCTCGTTCTATCCGTCCAAGAACCTCACGGTGATGGGCGATGGCGGCGCCGTCGTCACCGACGACGACGAGATCGCCGCGCGCTGCCGGCGGCTGCGCGATCACGGCCGCCTCAACAAGGACGTGCATGCGGAGGTCGGCTTCAATCTGCGCTTCAACGAGATTCAGGCCGCGATCGGACGGGTGCTGCTGCAGCGGCTGGACACCATGAACGACCGCCGCCGTGAGCTCGCGGCACGCTACGCCACCGGACTGGCCGGGCTTCCGCTCGAGCTGCCGCGCGAGCGTCCCGGCGCGCGCCACGTATATCACCTGTACGTCGTTCGCACGCCGCGCCGCACGGAGCTCGCGACGTTTCTCAAAGAGCGCGCCATCCAGACGGGCGTGCACTACCCGGTGCCGACGCATCGGCAGCCCGCCGTCGAGCGCTTCGCGCCCGCGCCGCTGCCGGCCACCGAGCGCCTCGTGGACGAGATCTTGACGCTGCCGATCTCCGCCGGCCACACCGACGCCGAGATCGACACGGTGGCGGCGGCGGTCCGCGCGTTCTTCGGAGCCTGATGCCGGGCAGCCCCCTGCGGATCCTGCAGCTCTACCCGAAGGGGGATTTCTTCACCGGCGCCGCCATCCAGCTGCGCGATCTGGCCGCCGGCCTCGCCGCCCGCGGTCACCGCGTCACCGTCGCCACCGCCGCGAGCGAGGTGTGGCCGGAGCGCTGCCGCGCCGTCGGTATCGAGCACGTCGTCGTGCCGATGGCGCGCTCGTGGGATCCGCACGCGGCCTGGCAGCTCGCCCGCGTCATCCGTGAGCGCGGCATCCAGGTCGCGCACGCGCACAAGGGGCGCGCGCGGACGCTCGCAGTGCTGGCCGGGCTGATGGGCGGGCGCACCGCGCTCGTGCTCAATCGCGGCGTCAGCTTCCCGATCTCCGGCATCCGGCGCCTCGGCTACACCACCGCGCGCGTCAACGCGATCGTTGCGGTGTGCGAGTCCATCAAGCGCGGTCTCGTCGCCGCCGGCGTGACGGCCGACAAGATCGCCGTGATCTATTCGGGGACCGATCTCGAGCGATTCCATCCAGGCGTCGACGGCACCCCGATTCGCCGCGAGCTCGGTCTGCGCTCGGCCGACACGCTGATCACGCAGGTCGGCGTGCGGTCGTGGCGCGGCTGGACGGACGTGCTCGCCGCGATGCGCCGCGTCGCCGCGCGCCGCCCGGACGCCCGCCTGCTCTTCGTCGGCGCACCGCCGCCGCGCATCGCCGAGATCGGCGATGACGCGCGGGCCGCCGGGCTGGGCAACCGCGTCATCGCGATCGGGCATCGAGACGACATACCGGCGATCCTCTGCGCCTCCGACGTGGTTGTCGATGCGTCGTGGGCCGGCCTGGGTATCACGGGCAGCATCCGTGAGGCGCTCGCGTGCGAGCGACCCGTCGTGGCCACGGCCATCGAAGGCATGCCCGAGCTCGTGCATCCCGGCGAGACGGGCGTGCTCGTGCCGCCCCGCGCTCCGGCGGCGCTGGGCGATGCGATCGTCGCCCTGCTCGAGGATCCGACGGCCGCGCTCACGATGGCGCGCGCGGGCCGCAAGCGCGTGGAGGCGCATTTTTCGCTCCGCGCCAAGCTCGACGCCACCGAGGCGCTCTATGAGCGCCTGGTCGCCGGCCGACATCCCGCATGATCGGCGCGACCGTCGCGATCTACCGCCGCCTGTTCGTCTACCTCAAGCCGTACGTGCCGATGCTGCTGCTCGGCGGGCTCCTCGCCGTCGTCGTGGCGGCGATGGAAGGCGCCATCGCGTGGCTCGTCAAGCCCGCGATGGACGAGATCTTCATCAAGCGCGATCTCGCCATGCTGCGGCTGATCCCGCTGCTGCTGTTCCTGGCCTACGTGCTCAAGGGCATCGCGCGCTATGGCCAGTCGTACCTCATGGCGGCCGTCGGCGAGCGCGTCATCGCGACCCTGCGCCGGGCCCTCTACCTGCACATTCAGCGCATGCCGCTGTCGTTCTTCTCCGATCGTCACTCCGCCGACCTCATGTCGCGCATCGTGACCGACGTGAACCGGCTCGCGCGAGTGTCGTCGACGGTGCTCATCATGGCGGTGCGCCAAGTGGCGATGGTCATCGCCCTCATCGGCGTGATGTTCGTGCGCGAATGGCGTCTGGCGCTCATCGCCGTGCTCGTGTTTCCGTTCATCGGCATCGCGGTGCGCTCGATCGGTCGGCGGCTCTACCGGATCAACAAGCGCTCGCAGGAGAAAATTGCCGAGCTCAACGTCCTGCTGCACGAGGCGCTCGCGGGGACGAAGATCGTTAAGGCGTTCGGGCGCGAGGCGCACGAGGCAGAGCGCTTCGAGCGCGTGAACCAGCGGCTGCTCGCGCTGGCGCTGAAGGATCACCGCACCGACGAGATCACCGACCCGCTCATGGAGGTGCTCGCCGCGCTCGGGATCATGGGCGCGCTGTGGTACGGTGGCCACCGGGTCATCATGGGCGCCATGACGCCCGGCGACTTCTTCTCGTTCACCGCGGCGGTGGCGCTGCTCTATGGGCCCGTACGTCAGCTCTCGCGGATGATGAACACGGTGCAGCAGTCGACTGGCGCCGTCGAGCGCGTGTTCGAGGTGCTCGACACGCCGCCGATCATCTTCGACGCGCCGGGCGCGCACACGCTGACGACGTTCGAGCGAAGCCTCACGCTCGAAGGCGTCTCGTTCCGCTACCCGGGCTCGAGCGAGCCCGCGCTGCGCGACATCGATCTCGAGGTCCGTCGCGGCGAGGTCGTCGCGTTCGTCGGGATGAGCGGCGCCGGCAAATCGACGCTCATGGATCTCCTGCCGCGCTTCCACGACGTGACCGCCGGGCGCATCATGGTGGACGGCCACGATATCCGCGAGCTCACGCAGGCGTCGCTTCGCGCGCAGATCGGGCTGGTGACGCAGGATACGTTCCTGTTTAGCGACTCGATCTACTACAACATCGCTTACGGCCGGCCCGACGCGGCGTTCGCCGACGTCGCGCGCGCGGCGCGGCAGGCCCACGCGGAGGAGTTCATCCTCGCCTCCCCCGAGAGCTACGACACGCTGGTCGGCGAGCGCGGCGTGCGTCTGTCGGGCGGTCAGCGGCAGCGTCTGGCGATCGCGCGCGCATTCCTGAAGGATCCGCCGATCCTCATCCTCGACGAGGCCACCTCGGACCTCGACGCGGAGAGCGAGTTCATGGTGCAGCAGGCGCTCGGCGAGCTGATGCGCGGCCGCACCGTCCTCGTGATCGCCCATCGCCTGGCCACCGTGCGCAACGCCGACCGTATCGTCGTCGTGCACGAGGGGCGCATCGCCGAGGTGGGACGCCACGAGGAGCTGCTCGCCCACGATGGGCTGTACCGACGCCTGTACGCGCTCCAGATGGAGGGCGTCCCCGGCTGACATGCCGTCAAGAGGTCCCGGGAGGTTCTCCGGCGCCGGGGACCGTTGCAGGTCTTCCAATGCTGTCGCGACGCCCTCTTGCACGCCATCTCGATCTGGCCGCGGCGTTGCTCTCTCCCGCGATCGCATGCGCCCGCGTCGCTTTTTCCGCCGCCGCACGCTGCACGCGATCACGGCCGTCCTCGTCACGCTGGGCGCGCTCATGCTGTCGGACCTCGTCTCCGTCACCGTGCCGGCGCCCGCCAGCGACCGGCCCGCCCACCACGCCCTGCGCGGCTTCCGGAATCTCGATCCCGGCTATGCGTATTCGGTCGCGACGCGAGTCGCCCACGTGGTCGGCCGCCCCGCCGCCAGGCGGCGCGGCCATCCGCTCGAGGTGATCGCGAACGACGGCCGGGCGCTCGCGAGCACGCTCGGCGCGCCGCAGATCACCTGGATCGGACACTCGACGTTTCTGATCCAGCTCGATGGCGTCAACCTCCTGACCGATCCGATCTGGTCCGAGCGCACAAGCCCGGTGTCGTTCGCCGGACCGCGGCGTCTCGTGCCGCCGGGCGTGCGGTTCGAGGACCTGCCGCCGATCCACGCCGTACTGATCTCGCACGATCACTACGATCATCTCGACTTGCCGACCGTCATGCGCCTGGCCCGCGTCCACCGCCCGACATTCTTCGTGCCGCTCGGTCTTCGTAGCTGGTTCGCCGCGCTCGGCATTCGGAGCGTCGTCGAGCTCGACTGGTGGGAGGCGGCACCATTCGGCGCGCTGCGCATCGTGGCCGTGCCCGCCCAACATTCCTCGGGTCGGTCGCTGCTCCTGGACGACCAGAATCAGCGGCTGTGGGCCTCCTGGGTCGTGAGCGCGCCCGACCGGCGCTTGTTCTTCGCCGGCGACACCGGCTATCACGCCGGGCTGGCGGCGATCGGCCGGCGATTCGGGCCGTTCGACGCCGCCGCGCTGCCCATCGGCGGCTACAGCGACTTCCGCCACCACCATCCGAATCACCTGAGCCCGGAGGAAACGGTCCAGGCGTTCGAAGACCTCAACGCCCGCCTGTTGGTGCCGATGCACTGGGGCACGTTCGAGCTGAACCGCGAGCCGTTCCGAGAGCCGCCCGACCGCCTCATGGCCGAAGCGCTGCGCCAGGGTGTGGAGGAGCACGTTGCACCGTTGAGTCCGGGACAGACGATCCGCTGGTAATCTGTGCGCATGCTCGCCGCCTGGGGGCGCGCGGTCCCCCGCTTGCGCTGGTGGCTCGTGATTCTCTCGCTCGTTCCTCTCGCGCTGTGGCTCGGGGTCGTGCCCGGAGACCAGCTCGATGAATCGGTGGTCCCGCCGGACATGGAGGCCGTGCGCGCCGTCCGGCTGGTGGACGCGGAGCTGGCACCGCGGCCGCCATTGTTCGGGCTGATCTTCAGCAGCTCGACACTGCGCGCGAGCGATCCGGCGTTCGCCAACGCGGTGAAGCAGACGCTCGATCCTCTTCGCGCCGACCGGCGCGTCACGCGCGTTCGCACGCCGTGGGACGACGATGACGAGCCGGACGCGCGGATGATCTCGCCGGACGGCCGGCACGCCGCCGTCGTCGTCGAGGTCGCGGGGCGCGCGCCCGCATTCGCGTCGATGGTCGTGCCGTCGGCGCCGCCCGACCTCTACCCCGCGCTGCGCGCCAAAATCCACTCGGACACGCTCGAGATCCTTGCGTTCGGCCCCATGGCGCTGAACCACGACTTCACCGAGATGGTCAAGCGCGACCTGCGCCGCGCCGAGCTGGTCGTGTTGCCGGCGGTCCTGGTGTTCCTCGTCGTCGTGTTCGGCTCGGTCGTCGCCGCAGCCCTGCCGCTGGCTGTCGGCCTTCTCGGTGTCGCGGCCGGCACCGCCGTCACGGGACTTCTCGCGCGGGTGATGCCGGT
>JBKOUQ010000290.1:0-6462 GCA_046723475.1 Candidatus Methylomirabilota bacterium | reverse complement strand
GGCCAGTGGTGCTCGCGCGCCGAGTGCCGGCTGACGGTAACGGTACGTCCACGCCCGCGCCTATAATGCCGGCCGATGCGCATCGCACATATGCAGGCCGACCACTACGTGATTGCGCTGCCGACGGTTCTGTCCGACAGCACCCACGGAGTGATTCCCGGCTTCGAGCTTGTCACGGTCCGGCTGCACGACGACGACGGTGCGACAGGTGTCGGCTACACTTACACGGTCGGCACCGGCGGCGCCGCGATTCGCGCGCTGATCGCCCGCGATCTCGTGCCGACGCTCATCGGTCGCGACGCCGATCGGATCGAAGAGATCTGGCAGGCCATGTGGTGGCGGCTGCATTACGGCGGCCGGGGCGGCGCGCAGATGCTCGCGATCTCGGCCGTCGACATCGCCCTGTGGGACCTGCGCGCGAGGCGACAGCAAGCGCCGCTGTGGCGGGCGCTCGGCGGCTTCGATCCGCGCGTGCCGTGTTACGCCGGCGGCATCGATCTCGACCTGTCGGTCGACGCGCTGCTGCGCCAGACCGATGACAATCTCGCGCGCGGCTTTCGCGCGATCAAGATGAAGGTCGGTCGGCCGTCGCTGTACCAGGACGTCGAGCGGGTGCGCGCCATGCGGCGGCATCTCGGCGTGGAGTTCCCGCTGATGGTCGACGCCAACATGCGCTGGACGGTCGACGAGGCGATTCGCGCGGCCCGCGCGCTGCGCGACTTCGACCTCGTCTGGCTCGAGGAGCCGACGAGCCCCGACGACGTGCCCGGCCACGCGCGAATCGTGCGCGAGGGCGGGCTGCCGATCGCGGCCGGCGAGAATCTGCACACACTGGCGGAGTTCCGCGCGCTGATCGCGGCCGGCGGTGTGACGTTTCCCGAGCCCGACGTCACCAACTGCGGCGGCGTCACCGCGTTCATGAAGGTCTGCCATCTGGCGGAGGCGTTCAGCCTGCCCGTCACGTCGCACGGCGCGCACGACGTCACCGTCCACCTGCTCGCCGCGGCGCCGAACCGCTCGTATCTCGAGGCGCACGGCTTTGGCCTCGATCGGTTCATCGCCGAGCCGCTGCGGCTGGAGGACGGCGCGGCGGTCGCGCCGGAACGCCCCGGCCACGGCGTGGAGTTCGACTGGAAGGCGCTCGAAGCCCTGCGCGCCAAGGAGGATTAGCATGAATCGCCGTCAGTTTGTCATCGGCAGTGGTGCGCTCCTCGCCGCCGCCGGCCCTCGTCCGCGCGTGGCGCACGCGCAGGCTCGCCGCGGTCAGATCATCGCGGGCCTCTCCGAGCGGATGTTGTCGCTCGATCCCGCGAATCACTACTCGATCTCCAGCACGTCGGTCTTGCGCCACATCTACGACCCGCTGCTCGACGTGACGAACGACGACAAGTTCGTCCCCGCGCTGGCGGAGTCGTGGAAGGCCCTGAACAACACGACGTGGCGCTTCACGCTGCGGCGCGGCGTGCGATTTCATGACGGCACGCCGTTCAACGCCGACAGCGTCGTGTTCACGCTCAAGCGCGTGCGCGACAACAGCAAGCTGATCAAGTCGTTCGTCTATCAGGACATCGACGACGTTCGCAAGGACGACGACGTGACGGTCACGGTGACGACCAAGCGGCCGTTCGGCTCGCTGCCCGCACACCTCACGATGCTCGGCATGCTGCCGCCGTCCGCCGGCAGCAACGAGGAGGCGTTCTTCGCCAAGCCGACCGGGACGGGACCGTTCCGGTTCGTGTCGTGGACGCACGGCGACCACATCGACCTCGAGGCGAATCAGGCCTACTGGAAGCGCTCGGTGCCGAAGGTCGACAAGCTGAGCGTGCGGTTCATCCCCGAGCTGTCGACGCGCGTGGCCGCGCTGCGCGCCGGAGAGATCCACGTGATCGATCGCGTCTGGCCAGACATGGTGGCGACGCTGAAGGCCACGCCAGGCGTGAAGGTTCTCGACACGCCCGCGGTCGAGGCGCAGCGGTGGCACTTCCAGCTGGCGCGCGACGCCGGCAAGGACCCGCGTATCCGCAAGGCGGTCTCGCTCGCGATCGACCGCAACACGATCATCAAGGAGTTCATGCTCGGCTACGCGCGGCCCGTGGACAACCCGATTCCGCCGGGACTCGTCGGCCACAAGAATCTCGGCCATAAACCGTACGACCCCGACCGGGCTCGCGCGATCCTCAAGCAGGCCGGATTGCAGAACGTCACGCTCGACTTTGTCCTGATGAAGGACTTCTATCCCAAGCAGCTCGAGATCGCGCAGGCCGTGGCCGCGATGCTGAGTGACGTCGGCATCAAGGTGAACATCCGGAATCTCGAGATCGCGACCGCGCGCGAGCAGCGCACCGCGGGCAATTACGATCTGTTCTTTTCCGGGTGGGCGCACATGCCGCACGACCCGGACTGGTACTTCGGGCAGTGGTTCACCAAGTCGGGCGCGGAGAAGCTCACGCGCTTCAGCGATCCGCGCGTGGAGCAGCTCATCGCCGAGGGCCGCGTGCCGGATCCGAAGGTCCGCCAGCAGAAGTACGAGGAGATCGAGAAGATTCTCTGGGAGGAAGAGCCGGAGATCTGGCCGTATTACAGCGTCGCGATCTACGCGATCAGCGACAAGCTCCGCAACTTCGAGGCGCGGCGCGACTACTACGTGCTGCTCCACGAGGTCGGTATCGCGTAAGCTGCGGTGCGCGGCTACCTGCTGCGACGGCTCTGGCAGTCGGCCGTCACGCTCGTCGGCGTGTCGATCCTCGTCTTCGTCATTCTGCGCGTGATCCCCGGCGACCCGGCGAAGATGCTGCTGCCGGAGGGCGCGCCGCAGTCCGCGGTGGAGGAGCTGAACCGCCAGCTCGGCCTGCGCGAGCCGATCTGGGTGCAATACGGGATCTTTCTTCGCAGCGTCGTGCGCGGCGACTTCGGCCAGTCTTTCCAGTACCGGTCGCCGGCTCTGCGGATCGTGATCGAGCGCGTCCCCGCGACGCTGCAGTTGGCACTCTGCGCCATGGGGCTGACCGTCCTCATCGGCGTCTCACTGGGCGTGCTGGCCGCCGTGCGGCAGGGGAGCCTCTGGGACTACGGCGGCACGGCGCTCGCGGTGCTCGGGCAGTCCCTGCCCAACTTTTGGCTCGGGATCATGATGGTGCTCCTCTTCGGCGTGACGCTACGCTGGCTGCCGACGTCCGGGTTCCAGAGCGCGCTGTCGCTCGTGTTGCCGAGCATCACGCTCGCCGCCTTTCCGACCGCGCTCGTCGCGCGCCTCACACGGTCGAGCCTGCTCGAGATCCTGGGCCAGGACTACATCCGCACGGGTCGGGCCAAGGGGCTTGGCGAGTCGCGCGTGGTCCTGCGCCACGCGCTGCGCAACGCGACCATCCCGCTGGCGACAGTGCTCGGGCTGCAGATCGGCACGCTGCTGGGGGGCGCGGTCATCACCGAGTCGATCTTCGCGTGGCCGGGCATGGGCAAGCTCGTCGTCGACGCGATCTTCTTCCGAGACTTCCCGGTCGTGCAAACGATCCTGATTCTGTCGGCGACGATCTTCGTCCTCATCAACCTGATCGTGGACCTGCTGTACACGGTTCTCGATCCGCGCATCCGATACGGATGAGACGCCTCGCCCGCTCGCCGCTGATCATCGTGGGCGGCGTCCTCCTGGTCGTCGTCATGGTCGCCAGCGCGGCCGCGCCATGGCTCGCGCCGACCGATCCCGTCAAGCCATCGTTCTCACAGCGGCTGAAGCCGCCTCGGGCGCTGGGCGGCGTTTCGATGCATCCGCTGGGGACCGACAACCTGGGCCGCGACATCCTGTCGCGCCTGCTGTACGGCGGCCGCGTGTCGCTCGTGCTCGCGGCCGCCGCGGTCGCGCTCGCCGCGAGCGCAGGCGTGGCGATCGGCCTGATCGCGGGGCTCGTGGGCGGACGGCTCGACGACATCATCATGCGGCTGGCGGACGTGCAGCTTGCGTTTCCCGTGATCATGCTCGCCATCGCAATCGTCGCCGTCGTCGGCACGAGTCCGGCGGCACTCGTGTGCGTGCTCGCGCTGTCGGGCTGGGTGCTCTACGCGCGCACCGTGCGTGCGGCCGTGCTCACGATCCGTGAAACGGAATTCGTAGAGGCCGCGCGCACGCTCGGCGCCGGGACGCCGCGGCTCATCGTGCGCCACATCCTGCCGAACACGCTGGCGCCGATCCTCGTGCTTGCCTCCAGCCAGTTCGCCACCATGGTGCTGCTCGAATCCGGGCTGTCGTTTCTCGGTCTCGGCCTTCAGCCCCCACAGCCGTCCTGGGGCCTGATGCTGGCTGAGGGCCGCGACTATCTCTCGAACGCCTGGTGGCTCGCGACGCTTCCGGGCGCCGCCATCTCGCTGGTGGTGCTCGGCGCCAACCTGCTCGGCGACGGGCTACGCGATCTGCTCGATCCGCGCCTGCGCCAGTGAATCGCGAACCCGGCGCGACGCTCAAACCGCGGGGTCATGTGTGGGTCCCCGGGCACTGGCAGGCAGTACCCGGGGCTTACACGTGTCAGACCTGCTCGAACGTGCCGCGCGCCTGGCCCTCCATGTTGCGTCCCTCGATCCGGATGAGCCGCGTCGGACCGTCGCGCCGGGGCGAGTGGATGTCGCCCTCGTTGTAGAGCTTCGCCATGCCCGGTGTCAGCGGGTACGCGCGTACGTGGCGCACCTTGCCCGGCTTGCCCTCCTTCGCGGGTTCGACGACCTGCCAATCGCTCATGATCGTCTCGCCCACGGCCTGACCGTAGATTGCCCAGTACTTGCCGTGATCGTGCGGCTGGCTCTCTTTGGCGCCGTGATTGACGTGGGCGAGGATGCAGAAGCCGAGCTCGGGGTCTTCGTAGAGGATCTTCCGGTCCGGGACATCGTCACCGAGGTGCTTGGCGACGAACGCGCGGTCCTTCAGGACGTCGCGAAGCAGCGCGCAGACCTTCTCGCGGCCCTGGGGGTTGTTGTCCTTGGCCAGAATGCGATGGGCTTCGGCGGCAAACGATTCGAGGGTGTGGGTCACGGTTGGCCTCCTTCGCGCTGAATGCTACCAAAGTAGTCTTCTGTTCGCCGTGCGCCTGGTGGCTATAATCGCCATGTGAGTCAAGACGAGCGGCGCCGGGCGCTCATCACGGGTATCACCGGGCAGGACGGATCGTACCTCGCCGAATTCCTGCTCGAAAAGGGATATCACGTCGTCGGCATGGTGCGCCGCGCCTCGACCGAATCGTTCGAGCGTATTGCGCACCTGCGCGATCGCATCGAGATTCGCGAGGGCGACCTGCTCGACCAGCTGTCGCTGATCACGCTGCTGCATCGCGTCGATCCGCAGGAGGTCTACAACCTCGCGGCGATGTCCTTCGTGCCGACGTCGTGGGAGCAGCCGATCCTCACGAGCGAGGTGACCGCGCTCGGCGCCACGCGCCTGCTCGAAGCCATCCGCGTGGTGGACCACAGCATTCGCTTCTATCAGGCGTCGTCGTCGGAGATGTTCGGTAAGGTGCGCGAGACACCGCAGAGCGAGCTCACACCGTTTCATCCGCGCAGCCCCTATGGTGTGTCGAAGACCTACGCGCACTACATCACCGTCAACTACCGCGAGTCGTACGGGCTCTACGCGTGCTCGGGCATCCTGTTCAATCACGAGTCGCCGCGGCGCGGGAAGCAGTTCGTCACGCGCAAGGTCACAGAGGGGGTCGCGCGGATCAAGGCGGGGCTGGCGTCCGAGGTGCGTCTGGGCAATCTCGACGCCAAGCGCGACTGGGGATTCGCGGGCGACTACGTCCAGGCGATGTGGCTGATGCTGCAGCAGCCCAAGGCGGACGATTACGTGGTCGCGTCCGGCGAGACGCACTCGGTGCGCGAGCTGTGCGAGATCGCGTTTGCCCGCGCAGGTCTGGACTGGCGCCGGCACGTCGTCGTCGATCCCGCCTACGTACGCCCGGCCGAGGTCGACCTGCTCATCGGCGATGCCTCCAAGGCGCGTCGCGTGCTGGGCTGGACGCCGAAGCACTCCTTCCGTGAGCTGATCGAGATGATGGTCGACGAGGACGTCGCCGGGCTGCGAGAGTCGCGGCAGGCCTGATTCCTGCGGCGCGTCACTCCACCGTGACGAACGCGTGAAACGCGACGCGTAGCTGCTGATCGACCTCGCGGCGGGCGCGTCGTTCCTCGGTCCCGTTGTCGGCCCGCTCGCCTTCACGGCGGTCGACGATGATCTCGACATCCGGCTCGTCGCGAAACTGCTCGCGCATATAGTCCGCCAGGTACGGCGTCTCACGCGAGACGATGAACAGGTGACGGGGCATGCCGATACAGGCTGCAGCCGGCGTGCCACACCTGGAGTCTCGGCCATTTCGCGGACGTGCCGGACTGGCGTCGTGCATGGCGGCAAAGAAGCCGACGGCCAGGAGTCGCGTCGCGCTACTGTATCTTTCAGGACCCACCCATGGGCGATGCGACGAAGCC
>JBKOUQ010000166.1:0-9771 GCA_046723475.1 Candidatus Methylomirabilota bacterium | reverse complement strand
GTTTATGCCCACGCTATGCCCGCACTGTCCCCGTTTTGTCCCCGTTCTATCGCAAACACCCCCTAAAATGGCCAAAGCGCCCGGCCGGCACCGGGCGCTAAGTAATTGAATTTATTGGAAGTCATTGGGGATCGTTGGCGGTGCTCGCGTATCCCTACGGGTTGAACTTTCCGAAATCCTGGGGATCCATCTTCTCGAGATATTGCTTCAATTTGTCAGCCTCGAGTCCCGGATCGGGAGAAGGCTCGTCGGTCTCCACTCCCGACTGATCGAGCAGGTGATCGTTGGTGAAGATGGGTGCGCGGAGCCGCAGCGCCAGCGCAATGCTGTCGGAGGGACGCGCGTCTACCTGGAACACGTGGTCCTCACGCCTGATCAGCAGCTCGGCGAAGTAGGTGTTCTCCTTGACGGCGCTGATGATGACCCGGCGAAGCTCGCCGCCCAGCCCCACGATGACCTGCTTCAACAGATCATGCGTGAGCGGCCGCTGCGCTTTCATTCCCTGCAGCTCCATGGCGATGGCGCTCGCCTCTGCCGGCCCGATCCAGATGGGCAGCACACGCGAGCCGTCTTTCTCGCGCAGGATCACTACCGGGGTGTTCGTCGTTCGATCGAGCCCCAGGTGTGCTACGGTGACTTCGATCATGCTTTGATTGGCGATTCCTCAGCGCGCGGCGGCCTGGAGGTCCTTCACGCGGTTGGTTTCTTCCCAGGTGAAGAGCTGCACCGGGCGGCCGTCGTACTTGGCGGTTCGCGGCCGGCGGCCGAAGTGGCCGTAAGTGGCGGTCGCGCTGAAAATTGGCCGCTTCAGCTTGAGAGTGTCAATGATGGCGCGAGGAGTGAGATCGAACACGTCGCGCACGATCTGCTCCAATCGCCGATCGGGCAACACGCCGGTCCCGAACGTGTCGACCATGACCGAGACCGGCTGCGCGACACCGATCGCATACGCAACCTGGACCTCGCAGCGGCGGGCGAGTTTGGCCTCAACGATGTTCTTTGCCACCCACCGTGTGGCATACGCAGCGGAGCGGTCCACCTTGGACGGATCCTTCCCGCTGAATGCGCCGCCCCCGTGGCGCGCCATGCCGCCGTAGGTGTCGACGATGATCTTGCGTCCGGTCAACCCCGCGTCGCCGTGGGGCCCGCCGATCACGAATCGGCCGGTGGGATTGATGAGAATCTTGGCCCGGGAGTGTTCGAGCTGGGTGGTCTCGAGCACCGGCCGAATCACTTCGTCGACGACGGCCTGGCGGATGGCTCCATTGCTGAGCGTCCGACCCGCGTGCCGCTCAGCGTGCTGGGTCGAGACGACCACGGTCCGCACTGCTACCGGTCGATCGCCTTCATACTCCACCGACACCTGCGACTTTCCGTCCGGCCGCAGCCAATCGATTCGCCGTGCGCCATCGTTGCCCTTCCGGACCTTGGCCAGCCGCTCGCAGATCCGGTGCGCCAGCACGATGGGTAGCGGCATCCGCTCACGGGTCTCGTTGGTGGCATACCCGAACATCATGCCTTGATCACCGGCGCCTTGGGCATGGTGATATCCCTCGTCCACCCCCATAGCGATGTCGGCCGACTGCCGGTCGATCGAGGCAAGGACTGCGCAGGTGCGGCAATCGAATCCGTACGACGCGTCAGTATAGCCGATCGCTTCCACTGTTCTGCGGACGATGTCCGGAATGTGCACATACGTGCGCGTAGTAATCTCGCCGGCGACGACGGCCATGCCGGTCGTGACCAGCGTTTCGCAGGCGACCCGGCCCTGCGGATCCTTCGACAGAATCGCATCCAGCACTGCGTCGGAGATCTGATCGGCGACCTTGTCGGGGTGACCTTCGGTCACCGATTCGGACGTGAAGACGTGGCGCTTGGAGAGGGCCATGGGATGGAGAGAGTCGTAGGGAATGAAGCTGCGTCAGGGCAGCGCAGAAGAACCGGGAGGCAAGCTAGCCACTCGTGCACGGCCCGGCAACGCCGCGTGGGGATCGAGGAGACGCAAGTCGAGGTAGCCGCTGGCGGCCTTCCGCAAGGCGGCAAGCACTTCCTCTGCCGTCCCGGCTTGCAACGCGGTGCTGGCCGCTTTCCGAGCCGCCTCTTCCGGCACAGTGCGGACTACCCATTTAACCAGCGGGAGCGCCGGCGGCCCCACACTCAGGCTCCGATATCCCAGGCCGATCAGCAGGACAACCGACAGTGGCTCCGAGGCCATCTCGCCGCAGACGCTGACGGGAATCCCGGCGGCGCGCCCGACGTCGACAATCTGCTGTAACTGCCGGACTACGGCCGGGTGGTGTGGCGTGAAGCGCTCCGCGAGCCGGGCGTTTCCCCGATCGACCGCGAGGGTGTACTGGGTGAGATCGTTGGTGCCGACGCTGAAGAACTCACTCACTTCAGCCAGCCGGTCGGCAATGACGACTGCAGCGGGCGTTTCGATCATCACACCTACCGGCACGCTGGCGGCAGCGCGGACGCCTTCCTGCTTGAGGGCAGCCGCCTGCTCTGCCAGCAGCTGCTTTGTCTCGAGTACCTCTTCCACCCGAGTGACCAACGGAAGCATGAGCTGCAGATTTCGGTCGGCGGCGGCACGAAGCACCGCTCGCAACTGGGTTCGAAACACCTCGGGCTGGTCCAGGCAAACCCGAATCGAGCGCCAACCCAGGAAAGGATTGGCTTCTGCGGGCGCCTGGAACGATGCCGGAAACTTGTCGCCACCGAGGTCGAACGTCCGCAGGATCACAGTCTGATCCGCGAAGGCGCGAGCCACCCGGCGGAAGTATTCGGTCTGTTCATCTTCAGTTGGAAGGCTGGTGCGCCCCGTCAGGAGAAACTCGGTCCGGAGAAGACCGACTCCCTGGGCGCCGAACCGGAGCGCCGACTCGATCTCCTCCGGCAGATCCACATTCCCCATCAGCAGGACCGGATTGCCCTCGGGGGTGACCGCCGGCTGGCCCGTCACCATCTCCAGCTCCAGCTCGAGGCGATGACGTCGGCTGATCTGGACCTTCGCCTCTTCCAGCTCGTCGCGAGTGGGCTCGAGCACGACGGTGCCCGCGTGGCCGTCGAGCAGCAGCATGCGCCCGTCGGGAATCCAAGTCATGGCACCTACCGCGCCCATGACGGCGGGAATACCCAGCGAGTGCGCGAGGATTGCCGCGTGCGACGTGCGGGTGCCTTCTTCGCTGATCAGGCCTACGACGTGCTCGCGATCGAGCTGCACCGTCAGCCCGGGTGACAACTCCCGGGCCACCACGATGACCTGCTCGTCGGATGACACGTCCATCAACTCGTCGAGCTTGCGCCCCAGCAGACGGTGCAGCATGCGCATTTGAATGGCATGCAGATCCGCCAGGCGGTCGCGCAAACGGGCGCTGGGCGAATGTGACCAGAGATTGCGAATCTCCAGCGCCTTGAACTCATACGCGCTCTCGGCCGCGAGGAGATTGTTGCGGATCAGCTGTTCCACCGACTGGATGAAATACTCGTCCTTGGCCATCTCGATCTGCGCATCGAAGATTCGCGATTCCTCCGGGCCGGCCCGCTGGAGCACCCGCTGTCCCAGCTCCTGGAGCGACGCCGCCACCGAATCGACGGCCTCGCGCAGCCGCTTGATCTCGTGCTCCACTTGGGACGGGGATACCGCCCGATCAGGAACATCGGGAAAGTCCAGCCGGATCAGCACCGCCGGCGCGCAGGCCACACCCGGGGAGACGCCGACGCCGCGAATCACGTGAGGCGCGTCCACGGTCACATCTCCCCGAAGCCGGTCGCCACGAGATCGGCGATGGCCTGCACCGCCTGCTCCGCATCGGCGCCGGTGGCCCGGATGACGATGCTGCTGCCGCACTCCGCGGCCAGCATCATGACGCCCATAATGCTCTTTCCATTGACCTCGACGCCGTCCTTACTGAAGAAGATTTCCGACCCAAACGTCGCGGCGAGCCGCACCAATTGGGCGGCAGGCCGCGCATGCAACCCCAACGGGTTGACGATTGTTGCCTCTCGCTCCACTACCGGAGCCGTCATCAGCGAAGCACGAGACGGCAAAGAAGCGTGAGGAGCACGGCGACCAGAGCAAACCGGCTTCCGGTCATGCGCGGCCCGAACAACCGTCCGCTGGATACACCCAGGACAGCGACCAGCAGGACGGCAACGACGCTCAACCGCCCGAACGGGCCCAAATACCAACCAGCTACAATAGGCGCGGCGAGCCCCACCGCGAAACCAGCCGCGATTCCGACCCGCGGAATGGCGCGGGGAATCCAGGAGCTTCCGATGGCGGCGCCGACCTCCATGCCGGTCGCCAGGCCGGTGTGCAGCGACCAGGTTGCGGTCCACACGTGAACGACGTTGTAGGCAACGAGGAAGCCGACGATACCCCACAGGCCCCCTCCCAGAACTACGACAATCAGCGCGAGGCCTACGAGCGCCGGCAACAATCCGGCCCAGAACAGCTGGTCCCCCAACGCGCCGAGTGGACTGCAGAGCGCAGTGCGAAGTCGCGCGATCTGCGCACCAGGTGTCGCGTCATACTCCGCTCGGACAGTGGCACCCACGGCGAGGCCGGCCAGATTCGGGTTGCAATTGAAGAACTCGGCCGAGCGCACTACGGCCTCGGAGTGCCGTACGGGGTCCGCCGCTTTCAGGTCTTCGAGCAACGGTTCGGCCCCATACCCAAAACCCACTCCGAGCATCCGCTCGTAGTTCCAGGTGCCCTGTACCGCGAACAGACGGAGCAGCGCTCGGCCGGCCCCGTTCATCGGAACGCCGCCACGGCCGCGCCCACGGCCAATCCCGCTGCCAGCCAATTCCTCCGGCGACCGCGGCCCGCGCTCCGAAGTGCGCCACCGACAGCCGCGGCCAGACCCGCCCCGACCACCACCAGGGTGAGCGCGACGGCAGTTCGTCGGTCGAGTGTGAGCCAACGTTGCGCGCCCCAGGCGCCTGCGATCCCAATCGCGGTGAGCAGAGCGCTGCGAATCGCATCCCGCAGGATACCGTCGTACTGCAGCCGACGAATTGCGCCGCTATCACCCGCGGCGAGCGCGGCCGTGTTTCGCTGCACTGCCTCCGCGTTGCGGCGGCGGAGCTGCTGGAGACTCCACCCCCCGAGGACCGAGACCAGTAGGCCCACCGTTCCGGCAAGCCCCAGGCTCAATTCCCAGGGCGAACCGGCCAGAAGCACGGCCGCCGCGATCGTTGCCGGCCCGTAATCTGGATAGCGGGCAGCGCCGACCGGGAGCACGTCCAGGGCAAAGAGCTCGAGCAGCACGCCCGCACGAAGTCCTGCCATGGGATCGCCTAACAGGACGCCGGCAATGCCGCCCGCGACGAACGGTCGCGCGATCATGGTCTGAGCAACGCTCACGAGGTCGAGCCCGACCAGCGTACCCCACACCACGAGCGACACCAGGACCAAGGGTGGCGCGATCATCCCAAGCTCCGAAGCGGGACAGGCACTGCGGTCGGAAGGTCCTGGGCGGTTACCGTGGCACCCCTCGCTTCGAGTTGCCGTAGGCAGCCTAACTCGTCATCGGTGAGATAGAGGTAAGGCAGCCGCTGGGTGCGGCCAGGACGATGATGGATCCCGCCGAGATTGATCGTCTGCACCACCGCCCCGTCCGCCGCTTGGAGCGCGGCCATCGTGGCGATGTCTCCGGTGAGGAGGAGGCTCCGGCGGGGAGCGGCCTGCCACTCGGGAAGTGAGCGGGCCGCCTCGGCGATGCTCGCGAAGCGCAGCTCGACCTCAGACGGGACGGCCATCCGATACAAATCTTGCTCCCAGAGACTCTGGGATACCTGGTCGTCCACCAGAATGATCAGATCAATTCCCAGCGGACGGCCCCAGCCCACGACCACCTGCCCGTGAATCAGGCGATCATCCACCCGGTTGAGCAGGATCGGCATCAGGGAACCTTGATGGCCCGTTCGCCTGTGCTCGCGGCACGGGCCGCGGCCGCGTCGGGAGTCTGGGACAGATGAAAGACGAAATCGACCAGCATTGCCAGATTGACGCCGGTCACCACCTTGACGTCGGGTCGAGTGCGGAGCTGGGCCAGCGCAGCGATGAGGCATGATCCGCTGGCCATGTCCACGAATACGACTGTCGCCCGGTCTCCAACAGCGGCGACGATGCGCTCCTCCAGTCGACCGCGATCACACCCGGAATTCGAAACGGGGACCAGCGCCCCGCGCACCCCGCTCACCTGCTCGACCGCGTCCACCAGCGCGCCTGCCAGGGCACCATGGCAGACAACTACCCCCTGCAAGTCACTCATAGTCGTCCTGCAGGTACTCCTTGACGCCACTCCGCTCCTTCATCCGTCGGATGAGTCGCTCATTGAAGGCCGCGGCGACGTCCACGCCCGAATACCGCAGCAAATGCATCATCGCGACGACCTCGGGGATCACGGTGATGTTCTTGCCTGGGTTGAGGGGGACTATGACCTTGGGAACGGGGACTTCGAGGATCATCGTATCCTGACGGGTGAGCCCGCTGCGGTCGCTGTCTTTGGCAGTCTCCCAGTCCTCCAGCTGCACGATCACCTCGATCCTCTTCTGCTGACGCACCGCACGCACTCCGAACAGCGCCGGAATATCGATCAGACCGATGCCGCGGATCTCCATGTGATGAGCCGCCAGCTCGTGGCCTCTGCCGATCAGGACGTCGTGGCCCCGCCGGGTGACTTGCACGACGTCGTCGGCCACCAGGCGATGGCCCCGCTCGACCAGATCCAGGACGCATTCGCTCTTGCCGATGCCCGACCGGCCGACGAAAAGCAGCCCGACTCCATAGACGTCGGCCAGGGAGCCGTGCAGCGTGGTTCGCGGGGCAAACGCGTCTTCGACGATCGGTTTGACGCGCCGATAGAACTCGGCTGTCTTGAGGCGACTCCGAAGCACGGGGACGCCTCGCTGTTTGGCGAGATCCAGTAGCTCCTGGGGTACCTCCTGCCCCTTGGTGACGAACACACACGGCAGATCGAACGTGAAGAAGTGCTCGAGGCGGTGAAGACGTTCCGCCGGAGGAAGCGAGCGGAGGTAGGTGATCTCGGTCTCCCCCAGCACGTGGAGCCGATTCGGCGCGAAGCGCCCGGTGTAGCCCGCCAAGGCAAGCCCTGGGCTCGCGACTTCCGCGTCCGGCAGTTGGCGGTCGAGTCCCAACTCGCCGGTGAGCGCCTCGAGCTGGAGCGGGTCGCCGCGCCGGGTCAAAAAGTCGCGCAGTCGCAGCATCAACTCGTCGGGGTCGGCGGAGTACGTTTGCGGCGGGGCCGTCCGTTGGTCTTCTCCAGCTGACGGCGGAGTTTGTCTTCGGCCCGATCAAGCGCCGTGCGATGGTCGGCGGCCTCACCCTTGGCCACGAAGATTTCGCCTCGGGCTACATGCAGCCGAAGCTCGACCACGCGCTGAAGCCCATCTGCATCGAAGACGACGGTGGCTTCGAGCGGCCGGGGCGCGAAGGTCGCGAGCCGGTCACTGACCGCGAGGGCGCGCTCCCGAAGAGCATCGCTGATCTCGCAGTGGCGCGCCGTAATCGTCGTCTGCATGTCCCCTCCCTCCCGGCTTATGCCGAGCCCGCGATTATGGCCTGCAGATGCTGCTCGGTGGCTTGGGCTGATCGCTCCCAGGTGTGGGCCTCAGCGAACCGGCGCGCAGCCATCCCCAACTGCTCCACCAGTGAGGGCTTGGCCGCAAGCTCGAGCATCCGGTCTGCCAAACCTTGCTCATCACCATGCCGCACGAGATACCCGGTTTCGCCGTGACGAACCGAGTCTCGCAGGCCGGGACTGTCCGAAGCCAGAGACGGGGTTCCACAGGCTCCGGCCTCGACCACGGTGATGCCCCACCCCTCTTTCGGGGACGGGAACACGTTGGCCCATGCCTGATGCAGCAATCGAATTTTTTCCGCCTCGCTCACAAATCCATGAAACGTGACTGCAGAGCTGACACCGAGCCGATCGGCCAGGCTCTGCAGTGCCGGCGCGTAGTCACCGGAGCCGGCGATTTCCAATCGCAGGTCGGTGCGGGTGCGCCGTGCGACCGCCAGGGCCCGAATGGCTACGTCCACTCCTTTATAACGCTTCAACCGTCCAACATACAAGAACGCCGGAGACGACGCCCGCGCTCCCGGCGCGCCTGGCGTAAAGTGATCGCTGTCCACCCCCGGATGGATCACCCGGATCCGCTCGGCGCGGACTCCGCGGGCGACCAGATCATCCCGGGTACTTTCACTGATCGCGTGAAACCCCGCTCGTCGATAAGCCCGCGCCAGCGGCCGCTCTCCCAGCCAGACGACCGTCGCCGCGGGCCAGGATGCTTCCTGATACGCCGTGGCCCCGAATAGGTGCGGTACGATGGCACAGAATGGAAGGGAACTGAGGCTCGGGAGGAAAAGGGGAAGCTTATTGATGTCCTCTACCAGGATATCGGGCCGCTCCTCGGCGATTGCCCTACGCACCGCACCGCGTCCTGCCAGAGCAAATCCGTTCCGGCCGGAGGTGCGCCGAATCTCGATCCCGTCGATGGTCGTGGTTTGAGCGGCGCCACGCCAGCCGGAGCAGACCAGCCGAATCCGGTGGCCGCCGGCCGCCAACCGCTTGAAGATCTCGAATAAGTGTAGCTCGGCGCCGCCCGCATAGGGGTTTTCGCGGTCCTGCCAGTTGACCAGGAGAACGTTCACAGCCGGCCGAGTGAGTGGGCGATCCGATCCAGCACACCATTCACGAACGCCGGTGCCCGAGCGCCGGCGAACCAATGCGCAAGGCGGATGGCCTCATCGATGGCAACTTTAGGAGGGACATCGGCCCTCTGCAGCTCGAAAATGCCCAGGCGCAGAATGTTGCGCTCGACGGTAGCAATCCGACTCAGGCGCCAGTTCTCGGCTGCCTCAGCCGCGTGGCGATCGAGCGCCGTCAGACGAGTGACCACTTCCGCTGCCAGCCGCTCGGCGCGCTCGAGCACGTCTAGGTCCGGGCATCGGCTGAGTCTCGCGAGGCCGGTCGCGATGACGGGTAGGGACGGACCGGCCTGCAGCTCCCACGCGTACAAAAGCTGAAGCGCGCGGGCACGCGCCTTGGTCTCAATCCGCAGCATGCGACGCCCGCAACCGGGCGATCACGTCGGCTGCCTCGATCGCGGCGGCCGCGGCTTCATATCCCTTGTTTCCCGCGCTGCCTCCGGCTCGCTCGATCGCCTGCTCCAACGTTTCTACCGTGAGAAGGCCGAAGCCGATGGGAAGCCCGGCGTCGACCGACACATGGCCCAGCCCTCGGGTCGCGCCTTCCGCCACGTACTCGAAATGCGGCGTCTCCCCCCGGATCACGACGCCGAGTGCTACGAGGCAGGCGTACCGTCCGGTTCGCGCTGCGGCAGCCGCCGCGACCGGGAGCTCGAAGGCCCCTGCCACCCATATGACATCCACGTCGGCCGGCGCGATCTGCGCGGCGCCGGTGCAGGCTAACGCACCTTCGAGCAGTCGGGCGGTCACCGCCTCGTTGTAGCGGCTGACAAGGATGGCCACTCTGCCGACAGGTCGGAGGTGGCCGGAGAGCTCAGGCATGGGAACGGAATTTAGTGCGCGAGGAGATGACCGAGCTTGTCGCGCTTAGTGCGGAGATACTCCAGGTTGTCCTGGGTCGGGCTCGAGACCAGGGGTACTCGCTCCACGATTTCCAGTCCGTACCCTTCCAGGCCCACCAGCTTCCGAGGGTTGTTGGTCATGACTCGAATGGAGGAGAGGCCAAGATCGCGCAGGATCTGGGCGCCGAT
>JBKOUQ010000305.1:0-10741 GCA_046723475.1 Candidatus Methylomirabilota bacterium | reverse complement strand
GTGCGAGGGCGAGCGCTACGTGCAGACGCGGTTGCGGCCACCGCGCTTGGCGCGGTAGAGCGCGGCGTCGGCGGCGTCCAGGACCGCGTGCGCGGGTGCCATACGCCGCCCGGCGGCGGACGCACCGATCGAGACCGAGACCGACACACGGGTCGCCGGCACGAGGCGCGCGGCCTTGGTTGGACGTCGGCCTGCGCGGTCGGGCGTGCGTAGTCCGAAGCCCGTGGTTTCGATCGAGTGTCGGAGCGCTTCGAGATGCGGCAGTGCGTCGTCGAGCGCGGTGTCCATGAAAATCACCGCGAATTCCTCGCCGCCATAGCGAAACGCGCGGCCGCCCCCGCCCACCGCGGCCAGACGCGAGCCCACCATGCGGAGGAGTTGATCACCCGCGTCGTGACCGTACGTGTCGTTGAAGTTCTTGAAATGGTCGATGTCGACCATGGCGATCGTGTAGTTGCCATCGAGGCCCGCCAGCGTCTCCGTGAGCGCACGGCGACTTGGCAATCCCGTCAGCTCGTCGCCGTACGCGATCGCGTGCGTGGTCTCGACGAGCGAGACGAGTAGGACCAGTCCCGCACCCGTGAGCGCCATCGATGCCGCCGCGGGAGTCGTGCTGCCGACGGCGAGCAGGCCGCCGATCAGCGTCCAGAACATTCCGCACTCGAGCGGCTGCGGACGCGTCACCAGCCGGACGGCGGCCAACGTGAGCGCGCCGGTGAACGTCAGCATCCCGAGTACCGGCAGGCGACCGCCCGCGAGCGGCCGGGCGACGACGGCGGCCATGGGCGCCGCTTCCGGCTGAGCGAGCAGCGCGGCGGCGAGCGCCTCCGCCGCCACGAGCCCGACCGTCCATGCGAACACTCGTCGCGCACGCTCGGGCAGCCACGCCAGCGCCGTGAGATCGACGGGCAAGGCCACCGCGGCCGCAGCGGTCACGACGTGGGACGCGGCGCCTGGCGCGGCGAGCGCCGCCGCGAGCGCACGGTTGGTCGCCGCGAGCAGGACCATGGCGAGCAGTACCCGCCACCGCCGAAATCGCCACGCCAGCAGCGCGCCGGCGATGAACACGACGGTCGGAAACGCCGGAAGCAGCGCGGTTGCGACGGGCGCGAGCGCGGGAACGAACAGGAGCGCCGCCGTCGCCGCGATGATGATCGCGCCCGGCAGCAGACGAACGGCGAGCGTCTTCAGCGAGTGGGGCCGGGCCGGATGTGCAGGTGGCAGCAGCCGTCGCGGCCCGGCTGCCAGGTGTCGGCGGAGAAGGTGAAGCCCGCGGCCTCGAACGTTCCGTTGTCGACCCGGCCCGCGATGCGACACAGCGTCGCGACGTCGATATCGGAGACGCCGGCCTGCTGCCACGCCTCCTTCAGCGGGCAACGCTGCAGGGTGATGTCGAGCGCCGCGGCGTCGCACCGCTCGACCTTCGGCGAAAACATCCGGCCCTCGTCGGGGACGCCACCCACGAACGCGTCACGCAGGCCGCTCAGGTCGGCGGGCGCGTAGCGCGCGAACTGCCGGCCGATCTCGCGACCGCGCGCCTCGATCCCCCGTGCCATGACCGCGGCGGCCTGGGGCTCGCCGAGCGCCTTCCGAAGCTCGTCGAACACGTGCCAGTACATCAGGGCACGGTTCTGGAACGCGGCGTACAGCTCGCCGCGAAGGCGCCCGGCGTCAGCCATGTCAGGCCTTCTCGATCATGTAGAGATGCGGCAGCATGTCGAAATAGATGTTGCCCTCCACCACCGTCTCGCCGGCCTTGTTCTTCTCGAGGCCGCGCACGCTCGGCCTGGCGGCGGCCCAGCGAGCCACCCACGCGACGGGAATGTAGCCGGCGTCCGTCTGGAGGATTTCCTCCGCCTTCGCGTAGTTCACCATGCGCTTCTTCTGGTCCCGCGTGTCGCGTCCGGCTTCCAGCTCCTTGTCGAACGCGTCGTTGACCCACGCCTGGCGCTTGCCCTCCGTCTTCTTGCCGTAGAACGTGTCGAAGTACTCGTTGTGCGGATCCGGATAGTCCATGAACCAGCGGATCCACACGAGCTGGTAGTCGTTCTTCCACAGGCCTGCGCGGAAAACGCGCTGCTCGAGCACTTCGAGCTCGGTCTTCATGTTGAGGTGCTCCAGGAGCACAGACTGGACCGCCTCGGCGAGGGGCTTACTGCCATAGCCTTCGTCGCGCATCGTCAGCGTGATCTTCGGCCAGTTGCGTCCGCCCTCGAACGGCGTGCCCTTGAGCTGTGCCATGGCCGCTTTCGGGTCGAAGCGCTGGATGTCCCGGATCTTCTTGTCGTCGACGGCCCCCGGGAAGCCGGGCGGAATCATCGCGTGGGCCGGAACGGCGAAGCCGTCGGCCACGCGCACGACGTTCTCGCGGTCGATCGCATGTCCGACCGCGCGCCGCACCTTCACGTTGTCGAACGGCGGCTTCGTGACCTGTGGAGTCAGATACCACGTTCCCGGGAATGGATAGCGGAACACTTGCCCCTTGCTGCGCGGATCGTCACGCAGCCGCTTGAGATCGCCGGTCTGCAGTGACGTCATGTCGATCTCGTTGTTCTCGAACGGCAGCGCGCCGGACTGCACGGGAATGATCGGGATCGTGACTTTTTCCAGCGTCACGTCTTTGGCGTTGATGAAGTGCTTGTTCTTGCGGAGCACCATGACCTTGTTGTGCTCCCAGCTCTCCAGCGTGAACGGACCGTTGCACACGAGGTTGCCGGCCTCCGTCCACTTGTCGCCGTACTTTTCGACCGATGGCCGGTGGGCGGGAAGCGCGGCGAGATACGCGGACAGCACAGGGAAGTACCCGCGTGGGCCCTCGAGCGTCACCACCAGCGTCCAGTCGTCCTTGGCCTGCACGCCGACCTGCGAGGCATCCGGGACCTTGCCTTTGTTGAATGGCTCGGCGCCCTTGATGTCGTAGAAATAGCTCGAGTAGGGATTCTTGCTGGCCGGATCCATCTGGCGCTTCCACGACCACTCGAAGTCCCGGGCTGTGCAGGGCGAGCCGTCCGACCACTTCGAGTCCTTGCGGATGTTGAACGTCCAGACCGAACCCTCGGGATTGGACGACACGCGCTCGGCCACATGCGGCACGGGCTGGAAGTCGGCCGTGAACTTCATCAGGCCAGCCCAGAGCGCCGGCACGCCGCTGCAGTAGAGATCCTTGTTGTAGTCGTGGCTGGACGGATCGTTCTGCCACCAGCCGCCGCCGCCATAACGGAAGTGCTGGTCCTTGGCGAGCTTTTCGCCCGGGGCGAGCTTTGGCGCCGCGGACACGGGACGCGCGTTGAAGCCGGCCGACCCGAGTGCGGCGAGGCCGGCGGCGATGCGGAGGAAATCGCGGCGCCCGACACCGGCCGCGGCCAGCCGCGAGGCGAGGAGGTCCATCTGCGCATCCGAGATCGGGGGTCGCTTCATGCCGTCCTCCTGTGAGCTGTCACTTCATTTTGGGATCGAGCGCGTCGCGGACGCCGTCGCCGAAGAACGTGAACGCGAGCATGGTGACGGCGATGGCGATGGATGGGAATACGCACAGATGCCAGTACGAGCGGATGTACTGCTGGCCTTCTCCGACCATCTGTCCCCACGACGGCGTCGGCGGATTGATGCCCACGCCGATGAAGGACAGCGCGGCCTCGGTGAAGATCGCCTCCGGGATGCCGAACGTGACGGCGACGACGATGGGTGTGAGCGCGTTGGGTAACACGTGGCGGAACAGCAATCGGCCTCCGCGCGAGCCGAGTGCGCGGGCGCCTTCGACATATTCCTTTTGTTTGATGGCGAGCACCTGGGCGCGGGTCTGCCGCGCGATCCCGACCCAGCCGGTGAGTCCGATCGCGATGAAGATGTTGATCAGCCCCGCGCCGAGCATCGACATGACGAGGATCACGAACAGCAGGCGCGGAAACGCGTACATCACGTCGATGAACCGTGTCAACGCGAGATCGGTCCGCCCTCCGACATAGCCGGACAGCGCGCCGATGGGCACGCCGACGGCGACGACGATGAGCTGCGCGCCGAGCCCGACGAGCATGGACACCCGAGCGCCATAGATCATCCGCGAGAGAAGATCGCGCCCGAGCTGGTCCGTCCCGAGCGGATAGAGACGCGAGGGAGCTTCGTTGAGCCGGCCGAAGTTCGTCTTCGTGTACGGCAGCGGCGCCAGGACGTCGGCGAAGATCGCGATGAGGCACAGCACGACGATCACCGCGCCGCCCGCCATCGCCAGCCGATTGCGCCGCAGACGACGGACGCCGTCACGCCACAGACTGCTCGGGCGTGCCGTCAGCGTGGCGTCGGCGCTGCGCCCGTCCGTGGGGCCTACGCCCGCCAGGTCGGCGAGCGCGCCCGGGCCGGCGGTGAGGCTAGTACCGGATTCTGGGGTCGAGCGCGCCATACGCCAGATCAACGACGACGTTCATGATCGCGAGGAAGGCTCCATACGTCAGCACGACGGCCATGATCATCGGATAGTCGCGGCCGGTCATCGACAGCACGAAGAACCGGCCCATGCCGGGGACGCGGAAGATCGCTTCGACGAAAAACGAGCCGGTTCCGACCGCGGCGAACAGCGGTCCCAGCAACGTCACCACCGGGATCAACGCGTTCTTGAGCGCGTGCTTGAAAATCACGGGCGTCTCGGCGAGCCCCTTCGCGCGTGCCGTCAACGTGAAGTCCGCGCGAATGACCTCCAGCATGCTCGCGCGCGTGAAGCGGGCGATGATCCCCATCGGCGCCAGCGCGAGCGTGATCGTCGGCAGGACCCAGTCTCGCGGCGAGTCCCAACCGCCCGTCGGAAAGAGCGGCAGCATGAACGAGAACAGGATGATCAGAAACACCGCGAGCACGAAATTCGGAACCGCGACACCGACCGTCGCGAGGGACACGGACACGTAGTCCCAGCCGCGATTCTGATGGACTGCGGCCAGAATCCCGAGCGTCAGCCCGCCCGGGATGGCGACCGCGAGCGCCATCGAGCCGAGGAACAGCGACACCGGGAAGGTTTCGCGAAGGATCTCGGCGACGGTGCGGGTTTTGTAGACGAACGAGAATCCGAAATCTCCGCGAACGGCCTTCGTGACGAAGACGACGAATTGCTCCCACAACGGCTTGTCGAGGCCGTAGTACGCGGCCAGCGCCTTCTGCGCTTCGGGCGAGAGTGGGTTGGCGCCCTCGGCCACGGGGTCGAGTGGGCTGCCCGGCGTGGCGTGCATGACGAGGAACGTCACGAGCGCCATCGCGAGCAGGGTCGGTACGAGCCAGATCATCCGCGCGATCGCGTAGTGGAGCAGTGCTGAATCCCTCCGGGATTTGGCTACTATACCCGAACCCGAGGACGGGCGACGAGCCCTCCAGACTGGGCGACGGCCGCGGTATGCTGGATCGTCGAAGAGGAGGCGCGCATGAGCGAGCGAGTCCGAGAGATTCTTTCCTGGTATGGCAGCGACAACCCCGGCACCGTGACGAACCTGGCCCGGCTGCTGATGAGCGGCACCCTGGCCGGCAGCGGCCGTCTCGTGATCCTGCCCGTCGATCAGGGCGTCGAGCACGGTCCGGCGCGTAGCTTCGCCGTCAATCCGCCGGCCTATGACCCGCGCTACCACTTCGAGTTGGCCATCGAGGCGGGCTGCAACGCGTACGCCGCGCCGCTCGGGTTCCTGGAGGCCGGCGCCCGCGAGTTCGCGGGCCGCGTGCCGCTGATTCTCAAGCTCAACAACCACGACGTCCTTCTCGAGGAAAAGGATCCGAACCAGGCGATCACGGGCTCGGTGCGCGACGCGCTCCGGCTCGGATGCGTGGCGATCGGCTTCACGATCTATCCGGGCTCCGAGCATCGGCTGTCGATGTACGAGCAGATCCGCGGCATGGCCGAAGAAGCCAAAGCCAATGGCCTCGCCGTGGTGATCTGGTCGTATCCGCGCGGCTCGGGGCTGAGCAAGGAGGGCGAGACCGCGACCGACGTCACCGCCTATGCCGCCCACATCGCGGCGCAGCTCGGGGCGCACGTCATCAAGGTGAAGCTGCCCTCAGCGCACCTCGAACAGGCCGCCGCCAAGAAGGTCTATGAGGCGACACAGGTCCCGATCGGCACGCTCGCCGAGCGAGTCCGGCACGTCGTGCAGTCGGCGTTCAACGGCCGTCGCATCGTGATCTTTTCCGGGGGCGCGGCCGCGAAGGACGATCAGGTCTTCGACGAGGTCCGCGCGATCCGCGATGGTGGCGGGTTCGGCTCGATCATCGGCCGTAACTCGTTCCAGCGGAAGAAGGCCGACGCGCTGAAGTTCCTGGCGACGGTCATGGGGATTTACGCCGGGACGCAGAAGTAGGTGATCCTCGCCGGCGACGTCGGCGGTACCAAGACGACGCTCGCACTGTTCGAGCCGCGCGCCGGCGAGCTTCTGCCCATCCGGGACGAGACATTCGCGAGCCACGACTTTCCCTCACTCGAGGCGGTCATCGCTCGCTTCCTCGGCAGCGCGCCGCACCCGCCCATCGGTGCGGCGTGCGTCGGCATCGCGGGTCCGGTCGTCGACGGCCGCGTCCTCACGACCAATCTGCCGTGGCTGATCGACGAGCGCCGGCTCGCGGAAACGGTGCCCGTCGCCCGGGCGCGCCTGCTCAACGACCTGGAGGCGACTGCGCACGGTATCTGGGCTCTGCGCGACGACGAGCTCTTCGTGCTGCAGCCCGGCGTCTCGCGTCGCGGCCACGTCGCCGTGATCGCGGCCGGCACGGGGCTGGGAGAGGCCATCGTCGTCGACGACGGGCGCACGCGGACGGTGATTGCGAGCGAGGGCGGTCACGCTGACTTCGCCCCGCGCGGCGAGCTCGAAGAAGACTTGCTCCGCTATCTCCGCAAGGAATTCGGTCGCGTCTCGTACGAGCGCGTGCTGTCCGGGCCGGGACTGGTGAACATCTACCGGTTCCTGCGCGACACCGGGGCCGCGCCCGAATCGGCCGCGGCGGTCTCCGCCATGCGGGACCACGACCCCGCGGCGGTGGTGACCGAGCTCGCCCTGCACGGCGGCGATCGCCTGTGCCAGCTGGCGCTGAACGTCTTCGTGTCGATCTACGGCGCCGAGGCCGGTAATCTCGCGCTCAAGACCCTGGCCGTCGGCGGCGTGGTGGTGGCCGGTGGGATCGCGCCGCGCATCGTCTCGGCGCTCGGCGCCGGCGCGTTCGTGAACGCGTTCCGCGACAAGGGACGACTCGCGTCTTTGATGGAAACGATCGCTGTGCGAGTCGCGCTCACTCCCAAGACGCCGCTGCTGGGCGCGGCGCGTGTCGCCGCTTCGCTCGTCTAGAGCCGACCGTTCGCGGCATCCTCGAGTCGCAGCGGGAGCGCCACCGTGAACGTGGACCCGCGTCCGATCTGCGTCTCGACCTCGATTGTTCCGCCGTGGCTCTGGACGATGCCGAGGCTGACGGACAACCCGAGCCCCGTGCCGCTGACCTCGGGCTTCGTGGTGAAGAACGGATCGAAGATGCGATCGACATGCTCGGCGGCGATACCGGGGCCCGTGTCCTGGAACGAAATGCGGACACCGCCTTCGACCGCCTCGGTCCGGATCGTGAGCGAGCCGCCGTTCGGCATCACGTACACCGCATTGTTGATGATGTTCAGGAACACCTGCTTGATGCGCGAGACGTCGAGCTCCACGGACGGCAGCTCCGGCGCGTAGCGCTCTTCAACCGTCACCGCATTCAGGCCTCCCTGTCGCCGCACCATCGCCACGACCTGCTCGAGCACGATCTTGACGTCGGTGCTCTCCGGCGAGAAGTCGCGCTGGCGGCTGAACTGCAGGAGATCGCGCACGATGTCGCGCGCCCGCGACGCCTCTTCCTGGATGAGCCCGAGCTCCTCGCGCATCGGGTCGGTCGGCGGCATCCGCTCGCTGAGAAACGACGCGAAGCCGAGCACGGTCGTCAACGGGTTGTTGATCTCATGCGCGATGTTCGCCGCGAGCTCTCCGATGGCGGCGAGCTTCGTGGACTGCACGAGCTGCGCCTGGGTGCGCTTGAGCTCCGTCATCTGGTTCTTCACACCTTCGTAGAGCCGGGAGTTCTCGACGGCGAGCGCGCCCTGCAGCGCGATGCCCTCGGCCAGGCGCATCTCGTCGCCGGTGAAGCGGTGCTGTTCGCGCATCCAGAGCACCGTGAAGCCACCCATCACCTGGCCCTTCCAGAACATCGGCTGGATCAGGATCGACTTGTGCGGAATCACGTCCCCCATCGGAAGGTCTGTCCACTCGCCAGACGTGCTGTCGCTCGCGGCGAGCGTGCCGTGCGCGCGGAGCCGCTCGAAGAACGGCGTGTCGCGGCGCAGCCGGATGCCCGGCGCCTTCGCGACGGCGTCCTTCGGCACGTGATACCCGACAACCGGGACGACCTCGTCCGAAGCGGGCATCACGAGCCACGCGACGCCGGTGTCGCCGCCGAGGGCGCGCACCATTTCGCGCGTCGCGCGTCGGAGCACCTCGCTCAGATCGAGTGTGGCGCCGACGCCTTGACTCACGGCCACGAGCGTTTCGGTGTGCCGCAGCCGCAGCTGCGTCTCCTCGTGCAGCCGCGCGTTACGAATGCCGACGGCCGCCGACGTGGCGAGCGCCTGCGCGAGACCGACGTTGTCCGCGGTGAACTCACGGCGCTGGCGCGTCCAGCAAAGGAGGCCACCGATCGGAACGTCGTCGAGCATGAGCGGCACGCCGACGAAGGACACCAGGCCCTCCGCCTGCGCCCAGGCGCGCTCGCGGAAGCGCGGATCGACCAGGAGATCGGGCAGCATCAGCGGCGTGAGGTGCTCCATGATCCAGCCGAGCGCGCCCTCGCCCGGCGCGAATTGCAACCGCGCCATTCCTGGCTTCTCGGCCAGGCCCGCCTGCGCGGCGAGCCGATACTCGGTGCCGTGCTCGTGAAGCCAGATCCGCACGACGTCGACCGACAGTCGCGTGCGCGCCAGCTCCGTGAAGCGTTGCAGCACCTCGTCGACCTGCAGCGAGCTCGCGAGCAGATGCCCGGCCTCCACGAGGCTCGCCTGCTCCGCCGCGTGGCGGACGACGCCTTCGTACAGACGTGCGTTCTCGACCGCGATGGCGAGCTGGTTGGCCACGATGTTGAGAAGCTGTTCCTCGTCGGCCTTTGCGCCGGGCGGCAGCACGAGACGCGCCGTCATCTGTCCGAGTGTGCGTCCGCGCACGGCCAGGGGTAGTCGCCACTCGGTTTCGGCCCATTCTTCCGTCGGCCCCATTCCGGCCCCGGCCAGCACGCTCTTGGGTCGGTCGACGGGGGCCGCGCCCGCGATCTCGACGTGGACGTTGGCGTCCGTGACGTCGACGGCGAGGTATGTCGTGCCGAGCGCGCGGGCCAGGTTCGGCAGCAGCTGCTCGAGCATGGCGTGGGCGCCGAGCTCGGACGTGATGTCTTGCACCGCGCGGTGCAAATCGGCGAGCTGACCCGCGCGACGCACGAAGTGCTGATTCAGTCGCTTCAGCTCCTCAACCTGGTTGACGAGCCGATAGACGAGCCGCTGGTTGAGCTCGCGCAGGTACACGCCCTGCTCGCGCTCCTCGACGTGCTCGCGCTTGCCGTGCAGGAATTCGGCGACCTGCCGTGGAAACGTGTCGACGTCGATCGGCTTCTGAATGTAACCGTCACAGCCGGCGACGAGGGAGCGCTGGCGGTCGCCCTCCATCGCGTATGCCGTGACCGCGATGACCGGCGTGGTGGCGAACGCGGGAAACGATTTGATGATCGAGACGACCTCGTAGCCGTCCACCGCGGGCAGGTTCACGTCGAGCAGGATCAGCGCGGGCTGCTCACGGACCGCGGCCTCGATCCCGGCCAGCCCATCCTCGGCGTCGATGATCGTGTAGCCCTCCGCCTCGAGGATGGCGCGAACCAGCATCCGGTTTTCCGGATTGTCCTCCACGTGGAGGATCTTCGGTCGAGTGCCGTCCTTGCGCACCGATGAGGGCATGCTGTCCCCTAGCTCGCGGCCGCGGCGAGCGGCAGCGTGAAGTGAAAGGTCGAGCCCTGGCTCTCGCGACTCTCCGCCCAGATTCGTCCGCGGTGTAGCTCGACAAACTTCTTGCTGATAGCGAGTCCCAGTCCCGTGCCGTCGGCCTGTTGCGCCAGCGGATTGTCGAGACGCTGGAACGGCTCGAACAGGCGCGCGAGATCCGGGCTCGAGATGCCGATGCCGGTGTCGGCGACGGAGACGTGCAGCGCATCCGGTTCGCGTCGCACGTGGACGACGATCTTGCCGGCCGCCGTGAACTTGATCGCGTTGGACATGAGATTGAGCAGGACCTGCTTGATGCGCGTACGGTCCGCGGCCACCTCCGGCAGGTCGAGCGGCACGTCTTTCTCGATCTTCAGGCGCTTGTCGCGCACGAGCGGCAGCGAGGACTCGATGCACTCGTCGACGAGGCTGAGCATGTCGACCCGCTCGACCCGCATGTCGAGCTTGCCCGCCTCGATGCGGGAGAAGTCGAGAATGCCGTTGATCAGCTCCAGCAGGTGCCGGCTCGAGTTGTGGACGGAACGGATGTACGCCTCCTGGCGCTCGGTCAGCTCGCCGTCGAGACGGTTCAGCAGCACTTTGGAGAACCCGATGATCGAGTTCAGCGGCGTCCGCAGCTCGTGCGACATGTTGGCCAGGAACTGGTTCTTCGTCCGGTCGGCGGCCTGCAGGCGGATGTTCGTCTCGTGCAACTCGTTGGTGCGCTCCAGGACGCGCTGC
>JBKOUQ010000221.1:0-36795 GCA_046723475.1 Candidatus Methylomirabilota bacterium | reverse complement strand
GCCGGACGCCGAGCTGCCGCGGTGGCCGCAGCGCCCGCGCCCCCGCATTCCCGGCGTGGTGAGTCGTCGCGTCGAGGCGCTGCGCCGATGGCGCGCCGGCGCCACCGAGCGCATCGGCCTCGAGCCGGGCGTGCTGCTGCCGAATCGGATCATCGCAAGCATCGCCGAGGCCGGGCCGCGCACCGTCGATGAGCTGGCCGCCGTCGACGGTGTGCGGCGCTGGCGCGCGCAGACGATCGGCGCCGAAATCATTGCAGCGCTCTCGGGGCCGTGAGAGGCTGACGCCCCGTATGGACTGGACGACCAACCTCGTCGATGACGATGCCGGCCTGGCGCGTATTCTGCGTGACGCGCACACGATTGCGGTGTTGGGGGCGAAGCGCGAGCCCGCGCAGCCGGCGTTCTATGTCCCCGCATATCTCAAGGCCCGCGGCTACCGAGTCCTTCCCGTGAATCCAACGCACACCGGCCAGCGAATCTTCGGCGAGCCCGTGGTCGCGACGCTCGCAGACCTTCGCGAGGTGCCTGACGTGGTCGAAGTGTTCCGGCGACCGGAATATCTGCAGGCCCACGCGGCCGAGATCATCCGGCTGCCGTGGAAGCCACCGGTCGTGTGGTTTCAGCTCGGGATCCGCGATGACGTGGCGGCCGAGACGCTGGCCCGCGCCGGCATCCGCGTCGTGCAGGACCGCTGCATGATGCCCGAGCACAGACGCTTACTGGGCGCGGCATAGTGACGCATGGCCGGTGAATATGCGTTCGTCATGAAGGACCTTCGCAAGGTCGTCCCGCCGAAGCGGGAGATCTTGCGCGGGATCTACCTCTCGTTCTTCCACGGGGCCAAGATCGGCGTGCTCGGTGCCAACGGCGCCGGCAAGTCCTCGCTGCTCCGCATCATGGCCGGCGTGGATCACGACTTCCTCGGCGAGGCATTCCCGGCCGACGGATTGCGAATCGGGCATCTGCCGCAGGAGCCGCAGCTCGATCCGAGCAAGGACGTGCGCGGCAACGTCGAGGACGGCGTGGCCGACACGCGCGCGCTGTTGACGCGGTTCGAGGAGGTCTCGGCCAAGCTCGGCGAGCCGCTGTCCGACGCGGAGATGGAGAAGCTGCTCGAGGAGCAGGCACGACTGCAAGATCGGATCGATGCGGCGAACGCGTGGGATCTCGATCGCACCGTCGAGATGGCGATGGACGCACTGCGCGTGCCGCCCGGTGACGCCGACGTGGCGAAGATTTCGGGCGGCGAGCGACGGCGCGTCGCGCTCTGCCGGCTTCTGCTGTCGCGGCCGGACATGCTGCTGCTCGACGAGCCCACCAATCATCTCGACGCCGAGTCCGTGGCGTGGCTCGAGCGCTTCCTCGACGACTATCCGGGCACGGTCGTCGCCGTCACGCACGATCGCTACTTCCTCGACAACGTCGCGAAGTGGATCCTCGAGCTCGATCGCGGTCACGGCATCCCGTGGGAAGGCAATTACACCTCGTGGCTGGAGCAGAAGGAGCGTCGGCTCGCCCAGGAGGAAAAGACCGACGTCGCCCGACAGCGCACGCTGGCCCGCGAGCTCGAATGGGTGCGCATGGCGCCGCGCGCCCGCCAGGCCAAGAGTAAGGCGCGCCTGGCCGCGTACGATGCCCTGCTGAGCGAGTCGTTCGAGCAGCGCGCCGACAAGCTCGAGATCGCGATCCCGAACGGGCCGCGGCTCGGCGACGTCGTCGTCGACGCCGACCATGTCGCGAAGGCGTACGGCGATCGCGTGCTGATCGAGGATCTCTCGTTCAAGCTGCCCCGCGGTGGCATCGTCGGCGTGATCGGCCCCAACGGCGCCGGCAAGACGACATTGTTTCGGATGATCGTGGGACAGGAGCGGCCCGACAAGGGTACGCTGCGCGTGGGCGACACCGTGAAGCTCGCCTATGTCGACCAGAGCCGCGACGTGCTCGATTCGAAGAAGACGGTGTGGGAAGAGATCTCCGGCGGTCTCGATCTCATGAACGTGGCCGGCCGCACGATGCAGTCCCGCGCGTACGTGGCCTCGTTCAACTTCAAGGGCACCGATCAGCAGAAGCGCGTCGGCGAGTTGTCGGGCGGCGAGCGCAATCGTCTGCATCTCGCGAAAGTGCTGACGGCAGGTGGCAATGTGCTGCTGCTCGACGAGCCGACCAACGATCTCGACGTCGACACACTGCGCGCGCTCGAAGACGCGCTGCTCGACTTCGCGGGCTGCGTCGTGGTGATCAGCCACGATCGCTGGTTCCTCGACCGCATCGCCACGCACATGCTCGCCTTCGAGGACGAGGGGCGCGTCGTCTGGTTCGAGGGGAACTACCAGGACTACGAGACCGATCGCAAGCGGCGGCTCGGCGCCGAGGCCGAGCGGCCGCATCGGCTGCGCTTCAAGAAGCTACCGACCGCCTGATTCGCCGTCGCGTTGTCGCGCCATCGCCGGACGCCGCGCAGGTGTGAGCCGCGGTGCGCGTTTGCCCCCTCAACCACGCAAATCGACACCGCGTTGCGCCTGTCTTGGTGCACCGATTCCTGGCCGGGGCCGACGCGATACCCGAAACACGGGTTTCGGGGGCAAACGCGCACCGCGGCTCACACCTGCGCGGCGTGTGGCCGTTGACCCAACGTGACCACGCAAATCGAGCACCGGCGCATCCGATGCGCAACCGTCGTTGCATCGCGCGGTGATCGCTTGACACCGCCGCGGCTCGGGCGAATGCTCGGCCGTGTCGGTTTGTCGTGAGGAGGCGGCCATGCCACACAGGGTGAAAGTCAATCTCGCGAACCGCGCCGAGCTCATGGAGCTGCCCGGCGTCGGTCCCGAGCAAGCGCAAGCGATCGTCGACTTTCGCGCCGCGCACGGGCCGATTCAGGATGCGGGGCAGCTGGCCACGATCCTGAGCCGATGGCCCGTCGTGGACGCGATCTACCGTCAGGTGGAGTTCGACCCGGCGGGGAGCACCGCCCCGGAAGCGCCGGGCGCCTAGACGCGCCGGCGCCGCGTCTCAGCCGCGGCGCGAGGCTGCGAGGCGAAGATCAGCACGTTCTCGCCCTCGCGCCGCACGCGCTGCAGCCGCACGCCGGCGAAGCGGCGGCGCAGCATGCGCGCCAAACTGCGCGCGTCGCCGCGACGGTGTCGATTGATCACCAGCGTGCCGTCGTCGGCCACGAGCGGAATGACGGCGTCGACGACGGGACGCGATCGCTCCATGTCGGCGTAGGCGGCGTCCTCCATCACGAAGTCGAAGCGACGGCCGGCGTCGGCGAGCGCGGCGGCGACTGTTTCCGCATCGCCGCAATAGAATTCCATCGGCCCGAGCTCGGCGAGACCGAACCAGCGTTGCGCGACGTCGACGATGACGGGGTCGCGCTCGATGGCGGTCACGAGCGCCGGGGTGGTGAGCCGATGCAGCAGATGCGCCTGCGTGCCACCGCCGAGGCCGACGAGCAAGATTGTCGGATTGGGTGGGAAATACACCGACGCCACGCCGTGCCACCAGTACTCGCGCTCGATCGCCGACCAGTCACCGTCGAGCGGGTAGGCGGACAAAATCGCGCCGCGGACGATGAGGCGGCGCTCACGCCGATAGTCGACGACGCGAATCCGCCCCGAGATGGCAGACCATCCCGTGTGCGCCGTGCGGGAGCGCCGCGCGCGCACCGTCGGCGCGCCGATCAGCGGGGCGCCATGCGAATCGCGCCGTCCAGGCGGATCGTCTCGCCATTGAGCATCACGTTCGTGATGATGTGGCAGACGAGCGCCGCGTACTCGTCGGGCTGGCCGAGCCGCTGCGGAAACGGCACCTGCTTGGCGAGGGAGACGCGCACCGGCTCCGGCAGCGTGCCGAGCAGCGGTGTCTCGAAGATGCCGGGGGCGATCGTCATCACGCGGATGCCGAGCTCGGCGAGATCCCGCGCGACAGGCAGCGTCATGCCGACGATGCCACCCTTGGACGCCGAGTAGGCCGCCTGTCCGATCTGACCGTCGAACGCGGCGACCGATGCCGTGTTGACGACGACGCCGCGCTCGCCATCGCCGCTCGGCGCATTCTGCGCCATGTGCGCGGCGGCCAGGCGAATGCAGTTGAAGGTCCCGATCAGGTTCACGGTGATGACGCGCGTGAACTCCTCGAGCTTGGCGGGGCCGGCCTTGCCGAGCGTCTTCATCGCCGTGCCGATGCCGGCGCAGTTCACGAGGACATTGATGGCGCCCAGGTGCGCCCGCGCCGCGTCGAGCGCCGCCCCGACGTCGCTCGCACTCGTGACGTCGGCAGGGGTGAAGACGACGCCGTCGCCGAGCGACTTGGCGACGGCGGCGCCCGCCGAGGCGGGCCGGTCGAGGATGGCGATGCGGGCGCCGACGCCGGCCAACCGCGCGACGGTGGCGCGGCCGAGACCCGACGCACCGCCGGTAACCACGGCACGAACAGATGCGAGCTCCATTGGCGATCCTCCTGGGCCGTAATGGTATCCTCAACGCGAAACCCATGCGGACGCCTTACACGCCGGCCACGCGGCGTCGGATTCTTTGTGTGTATCCGGTGTACGCGAGGTCGTTCGGCACGTTCCAGCACGCGTACGGATTTTTCGGCGGCCGCGTGCGCGCGTTCATGCCGCCGCAGGGCTTGCTCGCCGTGGCCGCCTATCTGCCGGCAGAGTGGGACGTGCGCTTCGTGGACGAGAACTCGCGCCCGACCAGCGACGACGAGTTCCGTTGGGCCGACGTCGTCTTCGTGTCCGGCATGCACGTGCAGCGCCCGCGCATACACGACGTCATCGCTCGCGCGCACGCGCACGATCGCCCGGTGGTTCTCGGGGGCCCGTCGGTGTCGGGCTGCCCCGAGTACTACCCTGACGCCGATATCGTGCACCTCGGCGAGCTCGGTGACGCCACCGATCGACTCATCGAGCAGCTCGATCGCCACACCGGCCGTCCGCGGGAGTCGCTGCGCTTCGAGACGAGCGAGCGGCTGCCGCTCGCGGACTTTCCGACGCCGGCCTACGATCTGATCCCGCTGCGCGAGTACTTCATCGCGAACATTCAGTTCTCGAGCGGGTGCCCGTACTCGTGCGAGTTCTGCGACATTCCCGCGCTCTACGGGCGCAACCCGCGGCTGAAGACGGCGGCGCAGATCTGCCTCGAGCTCGATCTCATCGCCGCGGCAGGCTGCACCTCGGTGTACTTCGTCGACGACAACTTCATCGGCAACCAGAAGGCCGCGCTCGAGCTGCTGCCGCATCTCGTGGCATGGCAGGAGCGCAACCGATACCCGCTGCGCTTTGCCTGCGAAGCGACGCTCAACATCGCGAAGAACGAGCGGGTCCTGACCCTCATGCGCGAGGCCGGGTTCATCACGGTCTTCTGCGGTATCGAGACGCCCGAGCCGCAAGCGCTGCGATTCATGTCCAAGGACCAGAATCTGCGGATGCCGATCCTCGAGGCGGTGGAGCGCATCAACGCGCACGGTCTCGAGGTCGTGTCCGGCATCATCCTCGGGCTCGACACCGACACGCCGGAGACGGCCGACCACATCATCGCGTTCATCCGCGAGTCGCGGAGGCCGCTGCTGACGATCAACTTGCTCTACGCGCTGCCCAAGACGCCACTGTGGCGTCGGCTCGAAGCCGAGGGCCGGCTCGTCCCGGAAGCGGGGCGCGAGTCCAACGTCGCATTCCGGCTTCCGTACGACACGGTGATCGACATGTGGCGACGGTGCATTACCGCCGCGTACGAGCCCGAGGCCGTGTACGCGCGGTTCGCTCATCAGATCGACTACACGTACGCGCGTCGCAAGGAGTATCCGACGAACGCGCAGCGCGCCTCGTGGGCGAACGTGCGTATGGGGCTCGGCATCCTCGCGCGACTGTTCTGGCGGGTCGGCGTGGTCGGGAAGTATCGTCGAACGTTCTGGCGAATCGCGCTGCCCGCGCTGCGCGCCGGCCGCATCGAGGCGCTGATTCACTCGGCGGTGGTGAGCCACCACCTCATCGAGTACACACGCGACTGTGTCCGCGGGCTCGGCGAGTCCTCGTTCTACGCGCCGGGCGCGGCGCCGTTACCGACGGAGGCAGAGCGCGCCGCCGCGGTGTGACGAGCGGGCGCTACGCCGCTTCGCCGGTGTGCGCCCAGAAATCGTCGTCGCGCTCGGGTTGCGTCAGACGCGGCGGGACCTGCTTGCGATGGAAGAAGTCGCACATGATTTTGTTCGCGACCGCCCAGTCGTCGCCGTAGACGCAGTGATGGTGCGGGCACAGACCCGCGTCTCCCGAGAGCTGGAGACCACACGATGCACACAAACTCATGTCCCTGTCTCAAAGCGAAGGACATGCCAACCCGAGTTCTCGCTTGGCGGGCGGCGGCGAATGCCGTAGAGTGTCCAGGTTCACCGGTCAGAAAATTTCCGAAGGGGACTCCCGCATGCGTCTCGCGCTCTGGATCGCGTTCTTCGTGATCTCGAATCTGCTCGGCGTCGAGGCTTTCAAGGCCGCTGTGACGCTTCCGTCCGACGAGCGGCTCGTGCCGAGTCTTCTAACGTTTCCCCTGATCGGCGTCACCGCGGTCAGCGCGACCCGTGTCCTGGATGCCTGGCGGCGCCGCGACGACGAGTAGTTTCTACAAACGCGCGCTCGAACGACCTTGCCCCGGTTGGTCATGCCTGCAAACACGCCGTCGTGGCATCGGGTGTGCACCCATTCGCCATCGTCTGAGGCGCGCTGTTCCTTGGGCGCCGGCGAAAGGAGTTCACCGATGGACATTCTGCTGTGGATCGTGTTCGGCCTCGTGGTCGGGCTCGTCGCCAAGCTGATCATGCCCGGCCATGATCCGGGCGGCATCATCCTGACAGTCGTACTCGGAATCGTGGGCGCGATGCTCGGCGGCTGGCTGGGTCGAGTGCTCGGTCTCTACCGCGAGGGGGACGCGGCCGGCTTCATCATGGCCGTCGTCGGCGCCGTGATCATCCTCGGGATCTATCGCCTCGTGCTGCCGGGTCGCACGAGAGTGTAGGGAGGCGGGGGGTCCCTCACCGGGCCCCCCACATCCTCGATTTCTGTCCTCCGTTACAAGCAAATCGCGGACGTCTTTCGTTACAGCAAATCCCGGAGCGGCAAGGCGAGCGTTTCCAGCAGTCGTGCGGTAATGCCGCGATCCTTCCACGCCCCGAACGTCACCCGGCGGGAGTGCGCGATATCGTCGGCAAACGCCGTCTCCAAGCGCTGCGCAAAGGCGCGGTTGTAAATGATGACGTTGAGCTCGTCGTTAACCGCAAACGAGCGGTTGTCGAGGTTGGTGCTCCCGATGGTGGCCCACACCCCGTCGATGACCATCGTCTTGCTGTGCAGCAGGGCCGGCAGGTACTCGTAGATCTCCACGCCGGCTTTCAAGAGGCGACCGAACTGCCGCCGGCTGGCCTGACGCACGAGGTTGTGATCGATGGAGCCCGGCACCAGGACGGTCACCCGCACGTCGCGCCGGCGGGCCATCACCAACGCCTCGCGCATCCGCTCGTCGAGAACGAAGTAGGGATTGGTGATGTGAATCGTGCTCCGCGCCGCGCTCACCGCGAGCAGAAACGTGGTGTACATCGCGAAGCTGCCGGCGGCGGGCGAGCTTTTCACAACCTGGGCATAGACGTCGCCGCCGGCCTCGATCGGGCGAGGGAAGTAGGCTTCGCCGCCAAGCACGATGCCGGTCGCCTCCAGCCAGTTCTCGGCGAACGCCGCCTGCAGATACTCGACCGCGGGGCCCTGGATTCGAACATCGGTGTCGCGCCAGTGGTGCTCGGTGCGGCCGTTGCCCATCCACTTGCGGCTCACGCCCGAGCCGCCGGTGAAGCCGAGACGGCCGTCGACGACGAGGATCCGGCGGTGATTGCGGTTGTCGTAGCGCCGAAAGATGTACTGCGAGAGCGGACGAAACCACGCGACGTGGCAGCCCGAGCGGGACATCGTCTCGGTATATTCTTTCGGGATATTCAGGGCGCCAAACGAGTCGAGCAGCACGTTGACGCCGACGCCGGCGCGACAGCGTTGGGCCAGGGCGTCGGCCAGGTCCCGCGAGATCGGTCCGTCCTCGTAAAAGTACTGCGCATACGTGATCGTACGTTGCGCGGACCGGATGGCGTCGAGCATAGCGGGAAAGATCTGCTCGCCATTGAGCAGCATATCGATGCGGTTTCCCCCGACGATCGGCGCGCTGGCGTAAGCCTCCAGGGTCGGAAAGAACGACGGTTCGCCGAGGGAGAGGGCCGGTAAGTCGACGTGCGGATGCACGCGTGTGCACGCCGCTGTGAGGAAGAGCACCAGGACGAAAGACCAGGCCGGGAGCGATCGGCGCCTGCGCATCACGCACCTGTTTGCGTTCTACCGCGGCGAATTCGTCGCGGGATAGGGTCCAGTTCGCCACCGTCGCCCCCGCAGCCGGTGGCGTACCGTTTGCTCGATTGCTTTCCAGCATACCGCCATGCTGGAAGGAATGCTGCTGCTGCTGCTCACGTTGGGTGGCGGCCAAGCCGGATCGCCGGCGGCCGCCGTGCCGATGCCGACGACGCCGGACGCCGTGGTCGGCGTGTGGCGCGGCACGTGGGCCGCGCTGTCGGTCAGCGAGGCTTTGCCGGTCGAGGCGATCGTGACTCCGCCGGCGAAAGACGGGCAGTTGATCGCCCTCTTCGTGACGGGCGCGGGCCGAGCGCGCCGCACGATGCGGCTGTCGGGCCGCTTCGACGCGGACGGTGTGCAATTCACGATGCCGGGCGGCGGCACGCTCCATCTCGCCATTGGGACCCCCTCACGACTCGTCGGTATCGTCAGAGGCGCGGGAGATCGCGGCCCGCTGCCCGGAGACGGCACGCTGGAGCTCGCTCGAGTCCGGCGGTGATCCAGCTCTTCCGCGTCCGGGGCATTCCGGTGCGGATCGACGCCGGGTGGCTCGTGATCTTTGCGCTCGTGACGTGGAGCCTGGCCGCCGGCTATTTTCCGCATGTCTTGCCGGCGCGCTCGTCGGCCACGTACTGGGTTCAGGCCGCCGTCGCCGCGATGCTGCTGTTCGTGTCCGTCTTCCTGCACGAGCTCTCGCACGCGTTCGCGGCGCTCGATCAGGGCGTGCGCGTGGCCGGTATCACACTGCACGTGTTCGGCGGGGTCTCGCAGCTCGATGCCGAGCCGCCGACGCCGCGCGCCGAGCTGCTGATCGCGGTCGTCGGACCGTTGACGAGCTTCGGCATCGCTGGAGTGTGCCTCGCCGCGGACCGCCTCATCGAGGGACCCGCGGCATTTCACGTGCTCGCGAGCTATCTCGTCGCCATCAACCTGATGGTCGGTCTCTTCAATCTCGTGCCCGGTTTTCCGCTCGACGGCGGTCGCGTGCTGCGTGCGGCGATCTGGTGGTGGACCGGTCGCCTCGTGCGCGCCACACGGATTGCCAGCCGGTTCGGTGCGGCGGTCGCGCTGCTCCTCGTCGCGCTCGGGGCCGTTCGTGCGGTGCTCGGCGACTTCGTCGGCGGTGGATGGCTCGTGCTGATCGGTCTCTTTGTGCAGCAAGCGGCGCGGTCGTCGTGGGACCTCGTCCGTGTGCGCGCGAAGCTCGAAGGCCTGCACGTGGAAGATGTCATGACGCGTGGGCCCCTGAGCACGGATCTCATCGTGCCGCTCGCGGAAGCGGGCTCGGCGCTCCGCGCCGAGCAGGTGGTGCAGCCGAGCGAATCGGCATGGGCCGCGTTCCTCAAGCTGGGCCGCACGCGGGACGGCCGCCTGGCCGTCGTCGACGGCGGCGCGCTCGTCGGAGTGCTGACGCGCCGCGATCTGCAGGCGGCGCTCGCCACGAACGGCGCGAACGCAAACGGCGCGGCGCGCTGGGCGGCGTGAAAGCGCTGGTCGCGCTTGCGGCGCTGGCCGCGGCACTGTTCGGTGGAGCAGGCGCGCTGCCGATGTTGCTGGAGGCGCGACTCGGTTCGCTCGCGCCGGGCGGCCTGGCCGTGTCGGGACTCGAGTACAATCCGCTGAGTGGTCGCCTCACGCTGCATGCCGTGCGCGCGCACGACGCGACAGGCCAAGAGTTTTTCCGCGCGGCCCAGATCGATGCTACCGCAGCGCTCGGCGACGTGTTCGGCGGCGCGCCGCTGACGTTGCAGCGTGTGCATGTCGTCCGGCCGCGCGTCGTGCTCACCGACGTGCCGCCGCTCAGCCTCGTCACACTCGGCGCAACGGCGCTCGCGCCGGCGGCGCCGGCGCCGCTGCTGCTGGACGGCCTCGTGGTGAGTGACGGCGCGCTGGTGCTGCACGAGCCGGGACGGCGCGAGTTCGTCGCAAGCGATCTGACCGCGCGACTCGATCGCGCCACCGGCCCGCAAGACGGCGAGGCGGCGTTCGCGGTCGACACGGTTCTGTATGGGGCGAACGTACGGATCACCGGCCAGCCGATCGGGCGCTCGGCGTACACGCTCCGCATCCGTGCCAGCGGGCTGGACGCCGCGGCGGTGCTCGACGATTTCCCGCTGGCGCTCCGCGGCACCGGCGTACGGCTGTCCGAGGGGCGCGCGGACGTTGATGCGACGCTCACGATCGCGGGCGGACGCGCGCTGGCGTCGGGCCAGGTTCGGCTGGAGCATGTCGTCGCACGGTTCGTCGAGCCGCATAGCGCGCGGGCGGTGGCCGCCGCGGTCATCATCGGCGTCGACCGCTGGGACCTTGCTGCGGGCAGCGGGCGCATCTCGCGGCTGGAGCTGCAGCGGCCGGTGCTGAATTTCGACCGCGGCACACCCGACGCCGTCACGGCGTTCGTGGACTGGCTGTCGAGCCCGCACGTCCTGCTGCGACGATTTCGCCTCGTCGACGGAACGGTGCGCCTGCCGGCAGGGTCGACGCCGATCACGCTGCGTCGCTTGACGCTCGGGCTGCAGTCCGCCGCCGAGACCGGGCCGCGCGCGGGTTTTTCGGTCACCGCGCGCGCCGGAGTCGGTCCGACCGGTCGCCTCACGCTCGACGGCGCGCTGTCACGCGATCTGCAGCGCGCCGAGGGCGCGGTGCGCGCCATTGGCGTGACGCTCGAGGGATGCGGGCTCGACGACGTCAGCATGCCGCTGCCCACCGAGGCGTCGCCGCGCGCGGTGCTCGACACGCTCGCGTCGGCCTGTAGTCCCTGACCGCGCACACCTGACCGGGCACCCTGACCGCGCACAAATGAAAAAGGCCGGGAGGTCGCCCCGGCCTTCTTCGTCTGAGGCGCGCTCGATTACTTCGGCTGCTTCGCGGAGCTGCTCGAGTTCGCGGACGAATCCGAGCTGGTGCCCGACTTCATGCCCGAATCGGACTTCATGCTCGTCTTACCGCCCTTCGACTTCGAGTCTGACGAAGACGAGCCTGTGCTGGGAGACGCCGCGGGGCTGCTCGGAGACGCGGACGACGTCTTGCCGCCCTCGACGCCTAGCTTCGCCGACGTCTCGGCATCCAGACGACCGGTGGCCTTCAAGCCTTCCTTCTGCTGATAGTCGCGGAGTGCCGCCTGGGTCTTGGGGCCCATGACGCCGTCGATATCGCCCGGATCGTGGCCCTTGTCCTTCAGTGCCTGCTGCACGGCCTTCACCTGCTCGGAATTGCCGCCACCCATCGCCGCGCCGCCCGTCTGTGACGACTTCATGTCGGACGCCGACGACTTGGTGTCGGACTTCATCGTGTCGGACGCCGACGACTTGGTATCGGACTTCATCGTGTCGGACGACGTCGAGGTCGAGCCGCTGGTCGACCCGGTCGCGGACGGCGACGACGTGCTGCCGCTGCTCGACCCGCTCGCGGACGGCGACGACGTGCTGCTGCTCGAGTCGCTCGTCGACGGCGGGTTGGTCTTGGTGTCCGTGCCGGTCGCGGACGGGGAGCTGCCCGTGCCGCCGCCGCTCATGCCGGTCCCGCCTGCGCTGCCCGATGAATTACCCGCGCTACTGCCGGAGCCGCTAGGCCCCTGCGCGAGCGCCGGAGCCGCCGCCAACGCGAGGGCGACGGCGACCGCCAATGCCCCTGTGAACGTTTTCATTGCTGTGTCTCCCTGCTACGTAATTGGGTTAGGGTTTCCGGCCGGCCATCAACTGGCCTGGCGCCGGTCGGCCACCGGCTTGCGCAAATCATGCTCGGCGGGTGGCGCGTCGACCCGCGCGATTCTCGGCAGCGTCACGGGACGGCCGTCGCGCGCGGAACGGTAGATCGCTTCGACGATCCGGACGTCGGTCAGCCCCTCGATGCCCGAGGGTTCCGGCGCGGTGTCCTGCAGAACAGCGCTCGAGAAGTGACCGAGCTCGGCGGCGAGCGTATCGGTCGGTTCGAACGTCAACTCCTCTCGTCGGCCGCTGCGCACGATTTCGATGATCGATGGACGATGCGGGTCGTACGCGCCGGTGACGCGAATGGATCCTTCGTCACCGAACACGGTCAGCACCGCCGTCGGCTCCTCGCCGAACGAGGTGTGAAGATGTGCGAGCCGATCGTCCGGAAAGCGAATCAGCGCGACGGTGCTCTCGTCGACGTCGCCGCCGTAGCGCCGCGTCATCCGGGCCGTCATCGCCATCACCTGCGCGGGCTCGGCGTCGAAGACGGTGCGCGCGACGAAGATGGCCTGCACGCCGAGGTCGTACATCGTGCCGCCGCCCAGACGTCGCTGCAGTCTGACGTCCTCGGGATCCTGAACCCGAATGGTCGCGTCGCTGCTGAATGTCTTCGGCGCGCCGATCGTGCCGCCGCGCACGAGCTCCACGAGCTTGCGATACGCGGGATGCGCCTGGACGTGGTACGCGACCATCAGCTTCACGCGATTCGTCTGACACGTGCGCAGCATGCGACGGCATTCGTCCGCCATCACCGCCATCGGGCGCTCGCACACGACGTGCGCGCCCGCGCGCGCCGCTTCGACGGCGTAATCGCAGTGCAGCGAGTTGGGCAGCGCGAGATATACGGCCTGGACGTCGTCGCGCTGCAATGATTGTCGGAACTCGTCGTAGTGATAGGCCGTCGCGCGATGCTCTTGTGCGAGCACCTGGGCACGCGCGCGGTCGGCCGAGACGATGGCGGCCAGCCGCGTTTCCTCTCCCGCTCTCGCGAAAGCCGGCAGCAGTGCACGTTCGATCGACGGGCCTGCGCCGACGACGGCGTAGCCGATCTGCTTGGCCATGAGCTTCTCCAGCGTTGGTTTTCGAGCGCGAAGGGTGCAAGCGCGAGGCCATGGAATGTCGGCGCGACACGACCCTGCGAGGCGCTGCATACCCTGCATCTAGGGGGTGATCCACTCTCCATCCACGAGATGTGCGGGCTTGCGTGATACTCAACTCATGTTTAGCTTTCAAGGCATGACGCGAACTTCGGTGATACGCGCGGGCACGATCACTGAGATCGTCGGCGAGCTGTCGTCAGGACGCACCAGCTTGATGACCGCGTGTTTGCGCGACGTCACGACGGCCGGGGGTGCGGCGGCGCTCATCGATGCCGACGGAGCGTTCGATCCCGAATCGGCCGAGCGCGCGGGCGTCGTGCTCTCGCGCGTGTTGTGGGTGCGGTGCGGCGGGCGCCGTGCGGCGGCGGTGAGCGCCGCCGATCTGCTCACGCGCTGTCCCGGCTTCGCGCTGGTCGTACTCGATGCCGGCGAAACGCCGCCGCGTTTGTCGCTCAGCGCGGCATTTCGGCTGCGTCAGGCGGCGCGTCTGGCCAACGTCGCGGTCGTGCTCGTTGGTCGTCGGCGTATTGCGGGTGCGGGCGCCACGCTCGCCGTTCGTACGCGCCGCGAGACGCTGGCCTGGGCCGGATCGCGCCGCGCGCCGACCCGCTTGGCCGGAATGAGCACACGGCTGCAGGTGATGCGACATCAAGGTGCGCTGCCCGCGTCGTCCCGGTTCTTGGCACGGCCGGACGAACGCCGATGGTGGACGGCGTGAGTCGCGTGGCCTGTGTGTGGGTGGAGGCCTTCGCCGCCGCCGCCGTCGAGCGCGCGGAGCCCGCCCTGCGCGAGTGTGCGATGGCCGTCGTCACCGGTGCCGCTCCGGCCACGCGCGTCGTCGAAGCCAACGTCGCGGCGCGCGAGTGCGGGGTCCGCGCCGGCATGCCCGAAGCCGAAGCCGTCGCGCGCTGTCCTGCGCTGGTGCGTCGCCCGCAGACGGTCGCGTGCATGGACGCGGCGCGCCGAGCCTTGCTCGACGCCTGCTACGGCGTCTCGCCGCGAATCGAGGACGTCGCGCCGGGTCTCGTGCACGTCGACATCGCCGGGCTCGGCTGGCTCGTCGGCAGTGATGCGGCGATCGCCGATCGGCTGCGGCGCGCGACGCGCGCGGTCGGCCTCCACGCTCGCATCGGCATCGCAGGCACGCGGTCGGCAGCGCGCATCGCCGCGCGCGCCGAGCTCGGCGTCATCGCCCCGGGCACGGAGCACGACGCGCTCCGCGCGGTGCCCGTCGCCCTCGTGGAATGGCCGGACGCGGTCGCGGAGGCGCTGACGCGATGGGGTGTGGCGACGCTTGGCGAGCTGGCCGCGCTGTCGCGCACCGCGCTTGCGGCGCGGCTGGGCGCGGCCGGCGTCGCTGCGCACGATCTGGCGCGCGGGGCGGACGAGTCGACGCCGTGGCGGCCATGGGCGCCGCCGCCGTTCTGGGAGGAAGCGCAGGAAGTGGACTGGGAGATCGACGCCCTCGGTCCGCTCGTCGCCGTGCTGGGTCGCGTCGTGGAGCGCCTCACGGCGCGTCTGTCCGCGGCGTCGCTCGTGGCCGAAGCGCTCGAGCTACGCCTGGCGCTGGCGGGTGGCGGCCACCACGCGCGCACGCTCGCGCTCGCGTGCCCGATGGATGCGCCGCGTCCGTTGCTCGCGTTGCTCGAGCACGAGCTGGCCGCGCGACCGCCACACGGGCCGGTGACGGCGGTCGCCGTGCAAGCCAGCGTGATGCCGCGCCGTGCGGTGCCCGGCGAGCTCGGCCGCGCTGCGCCGCCCACGCAGCGCGATCTCGCCACCGTGATGGCGCGGCTGGTGACGCTCGTCGGCGCCGATGCCGTCGGAGCGGTCGCGCTCGCCGATTCGCATCGGCCCGACGCGCTCATGCCGGCACGCCTGGACATCGCCGCGCGGGCCGCGCGCGACGCCGAGACGTCCGACGTCCTCACGCTTCGCCGACTCCGGCCGCCGCGTCTGGTGAGGGTGGTCACCGATGGAGAGCACCGGCCCAGCGTCGTGTGCGGCGCGCTGACCCCGCAAGCGCGCGTGGTCGCATGCGCGGGACCGTGGCGTCTGTCGGGCGAGTGGTGGGACGCCGCGGCGTGGGCGCGTGACGAATGGGACGTCGCGCTGTCCGACGGCTCCGTCTGTCGCTTCGCCCACGACGTCCGTTCCGAGGTTTGGTATCTCGACGGTGTCTACGACTAACGAGCGAGCAGCGTGCCGCAAGAGTCGGCGGGTGGGGCTGGCGGTGCTCCCCACGAGAGCCGTGTTTCGGGTATCGCGTCGGACCCGGGTAGGAAACGGTGCACGTTTACAGGCGCAGCCTAGAGTCGATTTGCGTGCTCGAGTGGGGAGCACCGCGACCGCCGCCCGCCGGCTCGAGTGGGCATGATGTTCGTCGAGCTGCATGCGCAATCCGCGTTCACGTTTCTGGAGGGCGCGGATCAGCCCGAGGCGTTGATCGCGGAGGCCGGGCGACGCGGCATGCCGGCGCTCGCACTCATCGATCGCGATGGCGTGTACGGCGCGCCGCGGTTTCATCGCGCCGCGGTGGATGCGGGCATCCGCGCGCTGCTGGGCAGCGAGCTGACGCTCGCCGACGGGGCACGGCTTCCCGTTCTCATCGAGGATCGCGAGGGCTGGCAGAACCTCTGCCGGCTGATTACACGCGCCAAGCTCGGCGCCCCGAAGGGAAAGGCGACGATCACGCTCGACGAGCTCGAGGCCGCCGCTACCGGTCTCGTGTCCCTCACCGGTGGCGCGCGAGGACCACTGGCGGCGGCGGTGCGCGCCGGCGATCGCGACGGCGCGCGACGCACGCTGGATCGCCTCGTCGGCGTCTTCGGCCGGGACAACGTGTTCGTCGAGATCCAGCGGCACTTCGACCGCGCGCAGGAGCGCGATCTGGAACGGTTGGTGGCGCTCGCACGCTCGGCCCGCGTGTCGCTGCTGGCCACCAACCAGCCGCTGTACGCGCGTGCCGGCGGGCGCGCCATTGCCGATGTCTTCACGTGCATTCGCGAGAAGACCGATCTGGATCATGCGGGCCGCCGATTGCAGCTCAATGCCGAGCGCGGGCTGCGCGACGGCACGACCATGGCCGCGGCGTTTCGCGATCTGCCCCAGGCCGTCGACGTCACCGGCGAGCTCGCGCTCCGTCTGGGTTTCACGCTCAAGGACCTCGGCTATCGCTTCCCCGATTTCCCGCTGCCGCCGGGGGCGAGCGCGCAGGCGCATCTGCGCGATCTCGTCGCGCATGGCGTGCGGGACCGATACGGCACACACGGGCCCGTGGCCGAGCGCGCGCGGCGTCAGGTCGCTCACGAGCTGGAGATCATCGGCCGGCTCGACCTCGCCGGGTACTTCCTCATCGTTTGGGACATCGTTCAGTTCTGTCGCACCAACGACGTGCTCGTCCAGGGACGCGGCTCGGCCGCCAACAGCGCCGTCTGCTACGCGCTCGGCATCACCGCCGTCGATCCGGTGAAGATGGATCTGCTCTTCGAGCGCTTCCTGTCCGAGTCGCGCGGCGAGTGGCCCGACATCGATCTGGACCTGCCGAGCGGTGATCGTCGCGAGCGCGTGATCCAGTACGTGTACCAGCGTTACGGCCGCCTCGGGGCCGGCATGACCGCGAACGTCATCACGTACCGCGGCCGCAGCGCCGCGCGCGAGATCGGCAAGGCGCTCGGGCTTCCCAGCGACATGCAAGATCGTCTCGCGCGGCTCGTGGAGAACTGGGGCTACCAGGATCCGGAGGCCGTCCTCACGCGACATCTTGCCGAGGCCGGCTGCGACACCCGGCATCCGCGTATTCGAAAGTTCGCCGCGCTCTGGACCCGCGTCCAGGATCTGCCGCGACATCTGGGCCAACACTCGGGAGGGATGGTCATCGCGGCGGGACGACTCGACGCTGTGGTGCCGCTCGAGCCGGCCACGATGCCGGGGCGCGTCGTGGTGCAATGGGACAAGGACGACTGCGCCGCGCTCGGCATCGTGAAGGTGGATCTGCTCGGCCTGCGTATGATGTCGGTGCTACAGGATTCGATCTCGCTCGTGAGCGAGACGGGCGGCACGGTCGATCTGGCGCGGCTGCCGGCCGACGATCCGACCGTGTATCGCATGCTCCAGCGCGCGGACACGATCGGCGTGTTCCAGGTCGAGAGCCGCGCGCAGATGGCCACGCTCCCACGCATTCATCCGGAGCGCTTCTACGATCTCGTGGTCCAAATCGCGATCATTCGTCCCGGACCGATCGTCGGCGACATGGTGCATCCGTACGTTCGGCGACGCCGCGGCCGTGAGCCGGTGACGTACGCTCATCCGAGTCTCGAGCCCATTCTCGCGCGCACACTCGGCGTGCCGCTGTTTCAGGAGCAGCTGCTGCGGATCGCGATGGTGGCGGCGGGCTTCACGGGGACGGAGGCGGAGGAGCTGCGGCGCGCGTTCGGCTTCAAGCGCAGCGAGCGGCGCATGGCGGAGGTCGAGGTCAAGCTGCGGGAGGGCATGGCGCGTCGTGGGATTACAGGCGACGCGGCCGATCAGATCGTCCACCAGATCACGTCGTTCGCGCTGTACGGCTTCCCGGAGTCACATTCGAGCAGCTTCGCGCTGCTCGCGTATGCGAGCGCGTACCTCAAAGCGCACCACCGTCCGGCGTTCTACACGGCGCTGCTCAACAACCAGCCGATGGGGTTCTATCACTCCGCGACCGTCGTCAACGACGCTCGGCGTCACGGCGTACGCGTGCTGCCCGTGGACGTCACGCGCTCGATGTGGCCGTGCACGCTCGAAGGCCGCGACGGTGCGTGGGCGGTGCGCCTCGGGCTCAGGTTCGTGAAGGGGCTTCGCGAGCGCGCCGCGCAGGCGCTCGTGGACGCGCGCGCGGTGCGGCCGTTCGCGTCCGCACGGGATCTCGCCACGCGGGCCGGGCTCAACCGCGAGGAGATGATCACGCTCGCCTCGATCGGTGCGCTGGCCGCGCTGGGCGGCACGCGACGCGCGAATCTGTGGGCGGTCAGCGTGCACGACGCAGGACCGTTGTTCGCCCACCTGGCCACGGGCTCGGTATCCTCGGACGATGCAACAAACCCGCTGCGTGACATGACGACGCTCGAGCGCCTGACCGCCGACTATGCCGGCACCGGCGTGACGCTCGGGCCGCATCCAATGGCGTTGTGGCGAAAGGCGCTGACGGCGCGCGACGTCACGCGCGCCGTCGATCTGCCGCGTGGCGAGGATGGCGCCCAGGTGCGGGTGGCCGGCAGTGTGATCGTGCGCCAGCGCCCCGGCACCGCCAAAGGCTTCGTGTTCCTCAGCCTCGAAGACGAAACGGGGATCGCCAACGTCATCGTCACGCCCGGACTCTTCGCGCGGCGCCGCCTGGCGCTCGTCACCGAGCCATTCGTCCTCGTAGAGGGAATCTTACAAACGCAGGATGGCGTCACATCCGTGCGCGCGCAGCGCATCGAACCGCTGCCGCGCCTGGCGCACGTCGTGCCGTCACACGATTTCGGCTAATACATCGCAGACTTTTGATCAGTCGACGATAGCCGATGGCCCTGCTTTTGCTACCCCCTGTGTGCGATGGCCACCGTGCCACGTCTGGGGGACGCGCCCACTCCGCAACACGATTCACTGGCCGCGCGTCTCGTGCGGCTCGGCTCGCTCGAGCTGGAGCTCGGATGGGCTGAGACACGTCGCGTACTCATGAGCGTCGCGATCTCGATTGCCGTCGCGCTGCCGGCGGCCTTCGCGCTCTTCGCGGCCATCGTGGTTCTCATCGCTGGCGCGCTGGCGCCGCTGTTCGGCACGCCATGGCAGCACCTCGTCATTGCGGGAGGCGCCGTCGCGCTGCTGGCGATCGCTGCGATCGCGTGGACGGCGTGGCGCTTGACGCACATTGCGTGGCCACAGCAAACCCTCGCGTCGATGCAGGAGACCTGGCGATGGCTCGTAGCCCAGCTGAAATCCAAGCTGACATTGCGGTAACCCGCCGCGTGATCGAGCGTCAGCTCGATGCGCTCGGTCACGTCGTCGAGCGCCGCTGGTGGGCTCCGTACGCCGTGGTGGGCGGCGGTCTCGCGGTGGGCTTCGTTCTCTCACGCATGCCGCTGGGACGCGTCGTCGGCATGAGCGCGCGCGCCGTGCAGACGGGTCTCGCGGTGGCCTCGATGCTCGCCGCAGTCGACCGCTTCGTGGCCGAACGCCGGCGGCTCGCACGGGCGGCGTGAATGTGAAGACCGCCATGCACATGCGCATCCCGTTGCGGACCGGGCGGTGAGGGATCGGTGCGACCGATCTGGAAAGGCGCGCTGACCTTCGGGCTGGTCACGATCCCGGTCGGCCTCTATCCGGCCACCGCGCGCGGCGATCTTTCGTTCCGACTGCTCCACGCCAAGGACAAGAGCCCGATCGCCTACCGGCGCGTGTGCGCCGAGGAGAACGTCGAGGTCCCGTGGCCCGACATCGTGAAGGGTTACGAATACGAAAAGGGGCAGTTCGTCGTCATGACCGAGGCCGACTTCGAGGCGGCGGACGTCGAAGCGACGCAAACGATCGACATCCGGGATTTCGTCGTCGCGGCCGAGATCCCGCCCGTGTACTTCGAGCAGCCGTACTACCTCGAGCCGCAGAAGACCGGCGCGAAAGCGTACGCGCTGCTGCGCGAGGCCCTGCGGCGGAGCGGCCGGGTCGGCGTGGCCACGGTGGTGCTGCGCCAGCGTGAGCATCTGGCGGCGGTGCAGGCGGCCGGTGAGGCGATGACGCTCACGACGATGCGCTTCGCGCACGAGATCACCGCGCCGAGCGGCCTCGATCTGCCGGCCGACGCCGGCCTCGATCGCCGCGAAATCGATCTGGCCTTGCAGCTCGTCAACACGCTCGAGGGGCCGTGGCAGCCGGAGAAGTATCGCGACCGCTATCGCGACGCATTGCTAGCCGCGATCGAGCGCAAGCTCGAGGGTCGCGCGGTCGCACCCGCCGAGCGTGGCGGTCGCGCGCCGACGAAGGTCGTCGACCTGATGTCGGCGTTGGAGGCCAGTCTCAAGGCTCAGCCCAAGCGTGAGCCGACGCGCGCGGCGAGCCGCCGGGACGCCGCACCATCGCGCAAGCCGCCCGCGCGGAGGCGCGCATCGTGACGTCGGCCACGCGGGTGCTCGAGCTGGACGACCGCCGTCTGCTGCTGAATCACCTGGACGAGCTGTTGTGGCCGGACGTCGACGTGACGAAAGGCGACCTCATCGATTACTACCTCGACGTTGCCGACCATCTGCTGCCGTTCGTCGTGAACCGCCCCGTCAGTCTGCTGCGCGTGCCGGATCCCATCACGGGCGAGTGCTTGTACCAGAAGACCGCGCCGGCCGGGCTGCCCTCGTGGATCACCACGCGCCGCATTCGCAGCGAGCACGCCGCGCTCGGCTATTCGGACTACGTGCTCGTCACCGAGCGCTCGGCGCTCGCGTACTTCGTCAACCTCGGGTACATCTCGCTGCACCCCTGGAGCTGCACGATCGATCTCCTGGACCGGCCCGATCTGATGCTGTTCGACCTGGACCCGACGGAGATCGCGTTTCGTGAGGTGCGCAACGCCGCATTGCTCGTGCGCGATCTGTTGAACAACTTCCGCATCCGTTCGTGGGTGAAGACGTCGGGCGGCCGCGGTCTGCACGTCCTCGTCCCGCTCGTGCCGCAGTACAGCTTCGCGCAGGTGCGCAGCGCCGCCGAAGTCATCACGCGGCTGGCACGCTCGCGCGAGCCGAGCCTGTTCACCCTCGACATGCGCCGCGCGCGGCGCCGCGGGAAGATTCTGATCGACGTGCATCGCAATCACCGTGGCGCGACGCTCGTGAGCCCGTGGGCCGTCCGGGAGTACGCCGCGGCCACCGTCTCGACCCCGCTGGAGTGGCCCGAGCTAGAGCGGCCCCTGTACCCGGAGGACTTCACGCTCGCGACGATTCGTGAGCGCATCGCCCACAAGCCCGATCCGCTCGCGACGATGTTGCGCGAGCCGCAATCGCTCACGCCGTTGCTGGAAAGCGGCCGCTCGCGCCGCGCACGGCCGATGGCGTGACCCGAGCGAAGGAGACCGACATGGAGCTGGCAGGCATGCCCCGCGCGCGCTGGCGCGATCTCGCCGCGCGTGCGCAGGATCTCACGCGGCGGGCGCGCCGCTTCGTGCATGACCGCCCGTTGCAGACGATGGCCGTCACGATCGGCGTCGGGTTCGTGGTCGGTAAGATCTTGAGCAGCCGGGCGGAGTGAGGACGCGCGAGCCGGCGCGGACCCGCGCTTCCGGCCGGCTCGCGCGTGTCGTCGCTACGGGCCGGGCAGGGCGTTGACCGCGGCGATGCGGTCCGTGGTACCGGGGTGCGTCGCCAGGAAGCTCGTCTTGCTGTTACTGTCGCCCGTCGACGTCATCAGCCAGTTCAGCGTGTCGGCCATCATCTTCTTGCCCGGATACCCGGCACGCTGGAGCAGTTGTACGCCGTGCTTGTCGGCCGCGTATTCCTCGTTGCGCGTGTACTTCCGCAGAAGCAGCTCGCCCGCGATCGGCGCGATGTTGCCGCTGCCCGGGATGATCTGATCGAGAATGATGGCGCCGACGGACATGAGCCCGCCGAGGTTCTGCGTCTTCTGGACGTGGTTCAGGTCCTGGTGCGCGAGTTCGTGCGCCAGGACCGCGCGCAGCTGATCGTCATTCGCCTTCTGCATCAGGCCCGTCGTGACCAGGAACTCGCCATTGCCGGCGCTGGCGGCGTTGATGGACGGGTCGTCCATCATTCCGACCTTCACTTGATTGGGCTGGAGCGGATGGTCCATCACCTTCAGCAGCGGAATCAGGGCGTTCTGCAGCCGCTCGCCGGTGGCGGCGTCGATCTTCGCCATCTTGGTCTGCTGCTTCTGGGTCGTCGCCTGCGGTGGGGAGCCCCCGTCATTGCCGCTGCGCGATGCCGTCGTCGACGGTCCCGACGTCGCGCACGCCGTGGCGACGAGCGCGATGGCCGCCAGCGTCGTGACGCGCCACGCGGCGGTCATGCCGGACGCTCCAGCACGACCTCTCCGCCGACATCGTCGTGCTCGTCGGCATGCGTGTCGGTCGCGCCGCCGAAGAAATCGATGTACTGATCGATCGCGCGCGGGTGGTCCGCCTTGAAGAGGAGATCTCGCCTCTCGCGCCCTTCTCCGGCTGGCGTCGAGCGAGTGAACGTTCTGTGTGCCATGCGTTTGCCCTCCCGAGTCGCACGAAGCTTGTGCGGCCGACGGAGTGCACCGGACGTGCCAACGTCTTGTGCTGTGCATCCGACCGTTGCGACACGCGAGCGGAGGGGAGCTTTTCCCACGAGAACCCGTGATTGAAAATTTTTCTCGGGATTGGGGTGTAACTGTTACACCTCTGGAATGGCGCCGGAGGACGCGGCTGGCTGTCGCGGAGCACAAACGCACAATCGCAGCGCACGGTTGCAATGAAGTCACGGCGCTGGCACGGCTTCTGCGTGGTGAGCCGCGCAAGCCGACGTTCACCGGAGGCAAACGATGCGATCGATCAGACGAGAACTCGAAACGCAGCGCGACGCGCTCACGAACGCCATCAGTTCGAGTACGCGATTGTCGCAAGAAGACGATCACCGCCGCGAAATCTTCAAGGATCCATTCGGCATGGCCTCGATCACGCACGATGACGAGGTCGTTGCTGCTGTTGTAGACACGCGCGCGCGGCAGCTGGAGGAGATCGACCGCGCCCTGGCCGATATCGACGCCGGACGCTATGGCATCTGTCGCGACTGTGGTGAGGAGATCGCCCGGGCGCGGCTCAAGATTTTGCCATTCGCGACCCGCTGCGTCACCTGCCAGGGGCGACTCGAGGGGGGTCTGGGGCGCGCCGCATGAGCATACAGGAGAGACCGATGAATCACGCATTACGAGTCGTAGCGCTCATGCTGGTCATGTTGTCGGTCGTGGCATGCTCGTCGACGACGGGCAAGACGGCCGGCGCCAACGTCGACGACGCCACGATCACGGCCTCGGTCAAGGCGAAGCTGGTGGCCGATAAGCCCGCCAACCTTACCCGAGTGGACGTTGACACGAACAACGCGACTGTTTACCTTAACGGCGTCGTGGATTCTGCGGAACAAAAGGCCCGCGCCGAGCAGCTTGCGTGGCAGGCCAAGGGCGTCAAGAGCGTCGTCAACAACCTGCAGGTCAAGAAGTAAACTCCGTCAGCGAACGCCCCCGCCGCGCGCTCGGCGCCGCCGTGCGCGCCGCGAGGGGCGATAATCAATCATGAGCCCGAATAGACGCGACCAGACGAAGAGCGGCAAGATTCTCGTCGTCGACGACGAACCGGCGGAGCGCGAAGGCCTGGCTCGGCTCGTCGGACAGTGGGGCTATGAGGTCGAGACCGCGTCCTCCGGCGAGGAGGCGCTGAACCTCATCGAGACGCAGCACCCCGCCGTCGTGCTCACGGATCTCGTCCTCCCCGAGATGGACGGTCTGACGCTGCTGCAAAAGCTCAAGGAGACGGGGCGTCCCCCGATCGTCCTGCTCGTCACCGGCCATGGCAGCGTCGAGAGTGCGGTGGAGGCGATGCGGCACGGCGCCTTCGATTACTTGACGAAGCCCGTCGACGCCACGCGACTGCAGGTGCTGCTGGAAAAGTCGATCGAGCAGGAGTCGTTGTCCCGCGAGGTCAACTTTTTGCGTCATCAGTTGCGCCAGAAGGGCTCCTTCGGCCAGCTCGTCGGCCAGTCGCGCAGCATGCAGGAGGTCTACCGCTGGATCGAGCTGGCGGCCACGAGCACGGCGCCGGTCTTGGTCTATGGCGAGAGCGGCACGGGCAAGGAGCTCGTCGCGCGCACCATTCACGACTTGTCCAATCGGCGTAACCGTCCGTTCGTCGCCATCAACTGTGCGGCGATTCCGGAAACGCTCATCGAGAGTGAGCTGTTCGGTCACGAGCGGGGCGCGTTCACCGGCGCGACGGAGCGGCGTCTGGGCTGCTTCGAGCTCGCCGACGGCGGCACGCTGTTCCTCGATGAGATCGCGGAGATGGATTCGAACACGCAGGCCAAGCTGCTCCGCGTGCTGCAGGAGGGCAATTTCCGGCGTGTCGGCGGCGGCAAGGCGGAGATCCAGGTCGACGTTCGCGTGGTCGCGGCGACGAACCGCGTGCCCACCGAGGCGATCGCCGCGAACCAGCTGCGCGAAGACCTCTTCTACCGCCTCAACGTGTTCTCGATTCACCTGCCGCCGCTGCGGGACCGCAAGGATGACATTCCATTGCTGGCGCGGACCTTCATCGAGGAGTTCAACCGCCAGGACAACCGGCAGGTCCGTGGTCTCGCGCCCGAGACCGAGAAAGATCTCGAGCGCTACACCTGGCCGGGCAACGTCCGCGAGCTGCGCAACGTCATTCAGCGCGCCGTCGTGCTGAGCGGCACCGGCCTCATCGCGAGCGAGCACCTGCCCGACAACGTGCTGCGCGGCACCGTGCCCGCGACCGGCGCGCCTGCGGGCTCCGTGACGCCGATTCGTGAGATGGAGCGCGATCTCATCCTGCGTGCTCTCGACGAAACGAATCAGGACAAGCGCAAGGCGGCCCAGCTGCTCGGGATCAGCCTCAAGACGCTGTACAACAAGCTCGCGAAGTACGGTATTCAGGCGGTGAAGTCGGCGCGCCTGACCTGATGGCCGTCGGGCCGGTAGGATTGCCCGACCGGCCGCTTCCCGCGGAGCTGGCGCGACTGCTCCACGACCTGCGGGGGCCGCTGAACTCCGCCGTGATGCATCTGGAAGTCCTCAAGCGCACCGTCGCCGGCGACGCGGCCGCGGACGAAAGCCTGCGGAGCGTACTGCAGCAGCTCGCCCGGTTGTCGGACATGCTGCCCGCCGCGCTGAGCATCGCGGCCATCGAGCCGCAACCGCCTCGCGTGCACGACCTGCGAGACCTGGCCGAGCGGGCATGCGCGGCGCTCGGCCTGGATCGCGTCACGCTTGCGCCCGGTCCGTGGCCACGTGTCAATGTCGACGACAGTCTCCTCGTCCGCGCACTCGGAGAGTTGTTGGCGAACGCGGTCGAGGCGACACCGGCGGGGCGTCCGGTCCCCGAGGTCTCTGCGACCTCCGGCGCCGAGGGGCAGGTGTCGATCTCGGTGCGAGATCGCGGTACGGGTCTGCGCACGACGAATCCGAAGCTGCTGATCAGGCTGCTCGGTTCCACGAAGCCAGGCCACCGCGGCCTCGGACTCGTGCTCGTCGAGCGGGTGGCCCGCCTGCACGGAGGCACCCTCGAGTTCGAGTCGCTGGGCGACGGTGCGCGCGTGACGCTGCGGCTGCCGGCGGCGACTTAAGCGCGCACGCTGAAGCCGAGTAGCGCCAGCCACATCGCCACGGCCGTGTCGGCGGCGGCCGAGGCGACCACCGCAAGAGCCACGAGCGTCACTCCGAGCGCGCGTCCGGCCCCGGCGGAGAGCCGTACGCTGACCGCCTCGCGGCCCGTCAGCCTCCACGCGATGGCGTGCAGCACACGCCCGCCGTCCAGCGGCAGCGCCGGCACGCAGTTGGCGACTGCGACGAGCATGTTCGCGATCGCAACGACCGCCGCCGCGGCGCCGAAGAGCGGATCCAGGTCAGCGACAGCGCACGCGATGTGCAGCAGCGTCGCCACCAAGGCCATGAGGGTGCTCGCGAGCGGTCCCGCCATCGCGACGCGCAGCTCGTCACGTGGCGACGCCGGCGGATATGAGAGGTCGAGCCTGCCCCCGAGGAACGACAATGTGATGCCCTGGACCTCGATCCCGAGGCGGTACGCCGCAAGCGCGTGCGCCGCTTCGTGCAGCGCCAACGTCAGCGCAAGGACGGCGGCCGTCGCGACCGCGGTCGCGGCATACGCGACCAGCGAACGATCGGGCACGGCGTCGGGCAGCAACGCATCCCCAACGGTCCACGCGGTGAGCACGATGCCGAGCGCCCAGGATGGCGCGATCGTCACCGGCACAGTCGCGGGCGCGGCCACGGCGTGGGCATGCGCCCGATGTCGGCCGAGCCGTAACGTGGCGGTGAGCGACGTCATCTCACGAGGCGAGGTGCGCGACGGCGTCCCCGACGTGGCGTAGCGCGTCGGGAACGGGGAGCACGGCGAGATCGGGAACCCGCTCGAGGAATTCGCGCGAGAGGCTCGCGTAAGGCATGCACTCGTAGACGGCCTCGCCGAGCAGTGTGGCTTCCGGCGCATCGGCGACGTTCTCTAGCGGCTCGAGCGTTTCGAGCACGTCCGGGATGTAGCGGCGGCCGAGCGACACCAGCGCGCGCGCTCGTGCGGCCAGCGCGGCGGGCATCAACAAATCCGTGCCCGTGAGCCCGCGCGCCGTCCCGTACACGAACCGCCGCACGGCGAGCACGGAGAGATCCTCGAGCCCCGGCATGGGCTCTCCTGGCTCCACGAAGCCGTCGGGGGCGCGGCTCGTCCGTGGCCGTGCGCCGACGAGAACAGTGAGCTCGGGCCGCATGCCGACCGCATGGATCGCGCGCGCGAGGCACGGGGCAACCGGGCCATCGTGAACCTCGTCCGCTCGCAGGGCGAGGATGATCGCGTCCGGGTCGCGGCGTGCGACGAGGAGCGTCGGCAAGAACAGTTCGGCGGCGCTGCCTCGGTAGGTGGGTTGCACGATCTTCGCGATGCCGGGAGTGCCGGCAAGGACCTCCGCGCACTGCGACGTGGACTCGCGCGAGAGGAGCGCGACGATGCGCTGCGCGGGCGCCACGCGCGCGGCCCGGTCGACGGCACGCCGGAGCGTCTCGGGTACGCGTCGGGATGCGGAGCCAGCAAGCACGAAGCACCACACGGGGGGTGCCGGGCGGACGCCGACGGCGGGACTCTGACGAAAGAGTCGAACGTCGGCGATCATTGAGGTACCCTCCGTCCCGGCCACCGAGAATGTGGTCGGGCGCGTCAACTGCACCCGACATGCCACGCGCTATTGCGACGAAACTCCGCACCGAACATAGCGCTCACTCGGTGGTAGGCGGTGACTCATTGCAATAGCTACACAGAACCGTTTTCCGATGTAGGACTTACAGCGAATGGGAGGGCGCGGTGTTCGAGCTCAAAGGACGCGTGGCGATCGTGACGGGCGGCAATGGCGGCATTGGCCTCGGGATGGCGCGAGGATTGGCTGCGGCCGGGGCGAGCATCATCGTCGCCGCGCGGAACGCCGCGAAATCGGAGCGGGCGGTCGCGGAGATCGAGCGGCTCGGCGCGACGGCGATCTCCGTCGGTGTCGATGTCACCGACGAGGCCGCTGTCGCGCGGCTCATGAGCACCACGCGCGAGCGCTTCGGGCGGCTCGACGTCCTGATCAACAACGCCGGCACGAACATTCGCAAGCCGATCCACGAGTACACGCTGGCGGAGTGGCACCGCGTGCTCGACACGAACTTGACGTCGGCGTTCCTGTGCTCGCACGCTGCATACCCGCTGCTGAAGCAGGCCGGCGGTGGCAAGGTGATCAACATCGGCTCGATGATGTCGATCTTCGGCGCGTCGTTCGCGCCCGCCTACGCGGCCTCCAAGGGTGGAATCGTGCAGCTCACCAGGTCAATGGCCGCGGCATGGGCGCGCGACAACATCCAGGTGAACGCGGTGCTGCCCGGCTGGATCGAGACCGATCTCACAGCCGGCGCGAAGCGCGAGGTACCGGGCCTCAACGAGAACGTCCTGCGCCGGACGCCGGCCGGGCGCTGGGGCACGATCGACGACATGGCGGGGGTCGCGGTGTTTCTGGCCAGTGCCGCTTCGGACTTCGTGACCGGTACGGCGATTCCCGTCGACGGCGGCTACTCGATCCAGGGCTGACGCGGTGCGGACGATCGTGATCGACGCGATCGCTCCGGAGGGCATCGCCTACCTGCGGCAGCACGGCTTCGACGTGCAGCAGCTCATGAAGCCGCCGCCGCAGGTGCTGACGGACGCGCTGGCCGAGTGCGAGGCGCTCGTGACGCGCTCGTCCACCGCGGTCACCGCCGGATTCCTCGAGCGCGCCCCGCGGCTGCGCATCGTCGGCCGCGCCGGCGTGGGCATCGACAACATCGACGTCGAGGCGTGCTCGCGTCGCGGCGTGGTCGTCGTCAACGCGCCGTACGGCAACGTCGTCTCGGCGGCGGAGCACACGCTCGCCATGCTGCTGGCGCTCGTGCGGCGGCTGCCGGACGCGTACGCGAGCCTGAAGGCATTCGAGTGGGACCGATCGATCTACGGCGCCGAGCTGTATCGCAAGACGCTCGGTGTGGTCGGTCTCGGCAAGGTCGGCTCGCGCGTCGCGGCCCGGCTGCGCGGGTTCGAGCCCGACCGACTGCTCGTCTACGACCCCTACATCCCGGAGGCGCGGGCGCGCGATCTCGGCGCACGGCTCGTCCCCGATTTCGACACGCTGCTGCGTGAGGCGGACGTCGTCACGTTCCACGTGCCGCTTACCGGGGAGACGGAGGGCATGGCCGGGGCACGTGAGCTCGCGCTGCTTCGACCCGGCGCGCGTGTCGTCAACTGCGCGCGCGGCGGCATCGTCGTGGAGGCCGATCTGCTCGCCGCGCTCGAGAGCGGCCACCTCGCGGGCGCCGCCGTCGATGTCTGGAGTGAAGAGCCACCGCGCTCGGAGACACTGCGGCGTCTCATCGCGCACCCACGCGTCGTGGTGACTCCGCACCTCGGCGCAAATTCCGTCGAGGCGCAGGTGAACGTGGCGGTCGACGTCGCGCGGCAGCTCGTGGCGTTTCGCGACGGAGCGCTCGTCGAGCATGCCGTCAACATTCCGGTGGCGGATGCCACGACCGTGGAGGAGCTGCGCCCGTACGTCGCGCTCGCGGAGGTGCTCGGCCGGTTCTGCGTGCAGCTCGATCCAGAGCATCTCGCGCGCGTCGAAGTCACCGTGGCCGGCGCCGTGGCCCAAACGGATCCCGAGCTCCTCGCGCGCGCCGTCCTGGCCGGACTGCTCGACCCGGTGACGGCCGGTCCGGTCAACCTCGTCAACGCGCATCTCGTGGCGCGCGAGCGCGGGGTCGACGTCGCGATCGAGCGCACCGAGTCGACGGGCGCCTACAAGAGTGTGCTCACCGTGTGCACCCAGACCGCCGAGGGCAAGAAGGTCATCGCGGGCACCGTGTTCGACGGTCAGCCGCGCATCGTACGGTTGCGCGACCTCGACATCGAGTTCACGCCCGAGGGATACATCCTGGTGCTGTCGTACGAGGACCGTCCCGGCATGGTGGGTCGGATCGGCTCGATCCTCGGCCGACTCAACGTCAACATCGCGTCGATGCACGTCGGCCGGAAGAGCAAGCGCGGGCGCGCGATCGTCGTGCTGCTGCTCGACGAGGATCTCACGCCCGAGCAGGTGAGCGACGTTGCGCGCGGGGTCGAGGCCGACTTCGCGCGCCTCGTCCGTCTCCGGTAGCCTGTTTTCCCTTGGTCGTCGGCGGTCACGCTTGCTACGATCGCCGCATGATGGCCAGACGCGTCGTCGTGTTCGTTACGCTCGTGCTGACACTCGCGGCGTGCGCCAGCAATCCGCCGCGGCCGGTGAAGAGCCAGTTCGAAGACATCCCCGTCGCCAAAGGCATGAATTATCTGCCCGGCGAATCCATGGCCATCGAGACGCCGAGCGTGCAGGCCGCGCGTGAGGTGTACCGGGGTCGCATCGAGATCGAAAGCCTTGCGACCGCCACCCGCGCCACGCTCGAGGCCAATGGCTGGCGGCACGTCAGCACGACGAAGACCGGTCAGCACGGAATCAATCAGATCTACGAAAAGGGCGGCACCAGCCTGCAGGTGCTGCTGTGGGAAGGCCTCATCTACACCTACGCGGAGTACACGACCGCGAGGATACTGCAGGCCCCCAACGCCCCGAAGTAGCCGTTCACGGCTGGCGCCACGCGCCGCCGTCGCGTGCGACGAAGGCGTCGGCCTCCGCCGGCCCCCACGAGCCGGCTTCGTAGGTCGCAAGCGCGGCCGGGATTCGGCCCCACGCGTCCAGCACCGGCTGTAGCAGCGTCCACGCCTGCTCCACCCAGTCCGCACGCGCATAGAGCGTCGCGTCGCCGTGAATCGCGTCGAGCAGCAGGCGCTCGTACGCTTCCGGCGGCTCGCCGCCGAAGACCTCCCCGTACTTGAAGTCGAGCCGGACGGGAGCCAGCTTGAGATCGGGCCCCGGCTCCTTGGCGACGACGGTGAGCGAGATTCCCTCGTCCGGCTGAATCCGGATGACGAGCAAGTCGGGCTCGACGCCCGCGGGGTCGCGACGGAAAATCATGTGCGGCGTGCGACGAAAGCGGATGGCAATCTCGCTGGCGCGCGTCGCCAGACGCTTGCCCGTGCGCAGGTAGAATGGCACTCCGGCCCAGCGCCAGCTGTCGATCTCCAGCCGCAGCGCCACGTACGTCTCGGTGATCGAATCGGGCTTGACGCCGGGCTCCTGCCGATAGCCGGGAACCGCCTTGCCGCCGACATAGCCGGGCCCGTAGTGCGCCCGCAGCGCGACATCGTCCACCTTCGAGGCGTCGATCGGCCGGATGGCGCGCATGACCTTGTCCTTCTCGTCGCGCACCGGCCCCGCGTCGAACGTCACCGGCGGCTCCATGGCGATGAGACAAAGGAGCTGCAGCATGTGGTTTTGCACCATGTCGCGGAGCGCGCCGGCCTCCTCGTAGTAGGAGCCGCGGCCCTCGACGCCGATGGTCTCGGCGACGGTGATCTGCACCTCTGCCACGTGGTTCCGATTCCAGACGGGCTCGAAGATGCCGTTGGCGAACCGGAAGACGAGGATGTTCTGGACGGTTTCTTTGCCGAGGTAGTGATCGATCCGGAAGACCTGCTCCTCGTCGAACACGCTGGCGAGCTGCTGGTTGAGCGCGCGCGCGGTGGCCAGATCGCGCCCGAACGGCTTCTCGACGATGATGCGGGTCCAGCCGCTGTCGACGCGCGCCAGGCCGGCGGTGCCGAGGTTGGCGACGATGTCGTCGTAGAGGCTCGGCGGCGTGGCGCAATAGAACAGCCGGTTGCGCGGGCCGCCACGCGCGCGCTCGATCTCGTCGAGTCGCGCCTGCAGGCGCCCGTAGAGCTCGGCGCTGGTCGGATCGCCCGCCACGTAGCACACGCTGTTCGCGAAGCGGTCCCACACGTGCGGACTGGGAATCTTCAGCCGCGCGAAGCGCGTCACGGCCTCGCGCATTCGGCCGCGGTACGTGGCGTCCGACATCTCGCTGCGCGCGGTGCCGATGATGGCGAACGGCTCGGGCAGCGTGCGCGCCGCATAGAGGCTCCACAGCGCGGGGATGAGCTTGCGCTGCGTCAGGTCGCCCGACGCGCCGAAGATGACGAGCGAAAACGGCTCATCGGCGTACGGCATGGTCGCGATGCTAGCTCCTCGGTGCCGACACCAGCGACGCCGGCACGAGCGCGGCGGCCGCGCGGTCGACGATCCACAACAGGCGCCCGGCCGGCCGCACCATCGCCGCCGGCACGCCGCTCGTGCGATCGGCCAGGGCGGCCTTGACGACCTTGGCCTTCTCGGCGCCGGAGACGAGATAGATGATGCAGCCCGCGGCGTTGAGGATCGGATACGTCATCGTGAAGCGCTGCGGGATGGTTGCCGCGGCCGCGTGAACAGCGGCCACGGTGCGAAACGTCTCCTTCAGCACCGGCGAGCCTGGAAAGAGCGAAGCGGTGTGGCCGTCGAGGCCGGCGCCGAGCAGGACGAGGTCGAGTCGCGGCACCTCGCCGCGACGCACGCCGAGGGCCCCGGCCACCGTGCGCGCATACCGCGCCGCGACGGCGTCAGGATCATCGGCCTCGCCCTCGATGCGAAAGATCTGGTCGGCGGGAATCGGCACGTGGGAGAGCAGGGTGGCCTGTGCCATGCCGTAATTGGAGTCGGGATGGTCGGGCGGGACGCCCCGCTCGTCGCCGAAGAACACGAGCGTGCGGTCCCACGGCATCTGCGCCGCGAACGGCGGCTGCGCGAGCCGTTGGTACGTGTCGCGCGGGGTGGCGCCGCCGGAGAGTGCGACGGTAAAACGGCCGCGCGCGGCCACCGCTGCGCGCGCGACGCCGAGCACTTCCTGCGCCGCGAGTTCCGCGAGCGCGCGCGGACTGTCGACGACGCGGATTTCGGGCGGCGCATCCATGGCCATGATCATACCCTCTCGTCGAGGGCGACCTGGCGTTCGAGCGCCTCGACATAGCGCGCATGATGCGCGGCATCGGGCTCGAACGTCTCGCCGAGCGGCGCGCGCAGTTCGTCGAGCTCGCGGACGCCACCGAGGGCCTGCAGAGCCAGCAGCGCGACGCCACGACTCGTGGCCTCCGGCTCGTGTGACCACGTGACGGCGTGACCGAGCGCATCGGCGAGCATCCGGCTCCACGCGCGCGACTGCGTGACAGCACCGCCCGACGCGACGATGACGTGGTTCGCCGCCGCGTGAGGCGCGAGCAGACGATACACGAGCGCGAGCCGGAGCGTGACGGCTTCGAGCGCCGCGCGCACGATCGTGATCGGCCGCGTGTCGAGCGACAGACCCGCGATGGTGCCGCGTCGATCGTCTCGCCAGCCGGGTGATCGCTCGCCCGCGAGAAACGGCAGCACGGTGAGACCGTGCGTGTCGGGCGCTATGGCGTCCAGTTGTTGCTCGAGCGCCGCGTCGTCGGGCAGACGCAGCGTGTCGCGGCACCAGGCGTGGACGTTCCCGCCCTCGGACGTCGCGCCGCCGAGCAAGATGCGCGCACCGTCGATGCCGTAGCGCCACAGCCCGCGCGGCGGTCGGCGCGCGGAGTCGGTCGCGACCCGCAGCGCGGCGGACGTGCCGACGTTGAGCGCGATGCGGTCCGGTGTCGTGCAGTCCGAGCCGACGTTGCTGGCCGCGCCGTCGCCGATGGCGGGAAACCACGGCACGGCATGCAGCGCGGGCCAGCGCGCGGCCCACTCACGGCGCAGGCCACGTCGCGCGTGCGTGCGCTCGACGACGGGAAAGAGCTGCGTCGGGTCGAGCCCGGCCGCGGCGAGGGCCTCGGCGTCCCACGTCCCCGCAGCGATGTCGAACAGGCCGGTGGCCGATGCCATCGAGATGCTGGTCGCGGCGTCGCCGAACAGCGTGAGCTCGAGGTATTCGCCGAACGAGCCCCAGCGTGCGGTGCGACCCGCCTGGGTCGGGCGTTCGCGCGTCACCCAGCGCAGCTTCGCCGGCCAGTACGACGCGTGCAGGTGACAGCCGGTGCGCGCGTGCAGCGCGGGCTCGTCGAGTGCACCGCGGAGCAGCGCCGCATCGCGGGCGCCGCGCGAATCCGCCCACGTGTAGAGCGGCGTGACGGTATCGCCGGCCGCATCGAAGCCGCAGAGCCCATGCCAGAACGTGGCGACGCCGACGGCGCGTACCGTGGCGCGCCCGACGCGCGCGCACACGGCGTCGAGACACGTGGCGACCGCGGCCAGCAGTGTGTGCGGCTCGTGTTCCACGCCTCCGTCGGCGGTGAGCTGCGGCTCGTACGGCACCCGGTGATGCAGGCCCGCGACCGGCCGGCCATCTTCACCGTACGCGCCCGCGCGAGCCGACGACGTGCCGACGTCCACGGCGATCACCATCGGAGCGCTATTGTAAGATGACGGCGATGGCGGACACATGGGAGCTGCTGCAGCTGCGCGGCCTTGCCGCGAGCGACGAGCGCGCCGAGGAGTTCACCGGCACGCTGGTGATCCACAAGATCGGCAGTCCCGAACCGGTGGAATCGATCACGATCCGCGTGAAGCGGTCGATGCTGAGCGAGCTCCACGACACGATCGGGCGGCTGCTCACACGCTCCACCGGGTTCAAAAAGAAATAGCTTCCCAACGAAGCATAGAGGAGCGGTCATGGCCCAGATCCGCGTGCTGAGTCCCGTCGGCGTCGTGAAGGCGCAAACCGTACCTGTCCCCTCGCTGCCGGAAAGCTGGAGCGGCCGCACGGTCGGCTTTCTGGACAACACGAAGTCGAACTTCGACCGACTCGTCGGGGATCTCGGCGCCCTGCTTCGCGAGCGTTACGGCGTTGCCGCCGTTGTGTACCGCCGGAAAGCCAACGCGTCGACGCCGGCCTCTCCGGAGCTGATCGAAGAGCTGGCGAAGGCGTGCGACGTCGTCTTCGCCGGCTCCGCGGACTGAGGCTCGTGCACGTCGTGGAGTCTCCACGACACGATCGCGTTGGCGAAGCGCGGCACGCCGGCCGGACTCATCGGCACTACGGCGTTTCAGGGACTCGCGGTGAGCGAGATGGGCGCACAGGGCGTGTCGGCACTGCCGCTGCTCGTCGTCGAGCATCCGCTCGGTGGTGAGCGTCCCGAGGCGATCGCGCGCCGCGCTCAGCAGGCCTTCGAGCAGCTGAATGCGCTGATCTCGGGATCACGAACGGCGACGGTTGATCGCGCGAGCGGCGCCACGCCGACGGGAGAGCGGCCAAGCGGAGCCACGGGCATCTCGAACAGCCCACCTGCGGTCCAAGCCGACCTCGCGGCCCCCGCTACAATAAATATTCCCGACGATCCGATCGCCCTCCTCGAAGAATTCACGCGGCGCAATTGGGGCGACGGGCTGCCGATCGTCGCTCCGACCGAAGACCGCGTGCACGCCATGCTGGGCGGGCGCGATGGTGCGCGCACGCTCGGCATGATGCCGCCGCTCTGGCGACAGGTGACGCTCGAGAAGCTCGCCGTCAACGCGGTCATGGCGGGCTGCGAGCCGCGCGCCTTTCCGATCATCGTCGCCGCCGTGGAAGCGATGCTCGATCGCACGTTCAATCTCTATGGCGTGCAGGCGACGACGCATCCCGTCGCGCCGCTGGTGATCGTGAACGGATCGTACGGTCGCTCGATCGGTCTGCATGGCGGCAGCGGATGCTTCGGACCCGGCTTCCGGGCAAACGCGACGATCGGTCGCGCGATCCGCCTCATCTTGCTCAACGTCGGGGGCGCGTGGCCGGGGCGCTACGACATGGCGACGCAGGGGAGTCCCGCAAAATTCTCGTACTGCATCGCTGAGAACGAGGCGGCCTCGCCATGGGGCGCGCTCGCCGACGGCGACACGGTGACGGTGTACGGCGGTGAGCCGCCGCACAACGTGAACGATCACGTCTCGACGACGGCCGCTGGCATCCTGACGACCGTATGCGACACCGCGGTTTCGCTCGGCTCGAACGTGGGGTGGTACTTCTCGCAGAGTCAGCTTCTCGTTGTTCTCGGTCCCGAGCACGCGAAGACGATCGCCGACGACGGCTTTTCGCGCGCCGACGTGCAGCGGTTCGTGTACGAGCACGCGCGCCTGCCGCTCGGGCGTCTCAAGCTCGCCGGGATGTGGGGAATGCACGATTGGCCGGCGTGGATGAACGCGGTCACGGATCCGACCGCCGCGATGCCCCAGGTGCCCTCGCCGGACGATATCTATGTCGTCGTGGCCGGTGGCTCCGGCAAGCACTCCGCGGTCGTCCCGAACTGCACGTTCAGCCGTGCGGTGAGTCGGCGAATCGCGCTTTCCGGCGACTGACCATTTCCGTCGGGCGTGACACTTTGACCGCGGACGGCTGGCAACGCGGAGGCCGCGATCGGAGCGTAACTCGCTGATCCGATAGCGCTGAATCAGTATGGCACCGGCTCTGCACAAAACGCATCCCGGCGGCCGCCTGGGAACAGGGCGCGCCGGGAGAGGAGAGCACGGTGAGACGGCGACAACGCGGCTTCACCCTGATCGAGCTGCTCATCGTGGTCGCGGTGATCGGTATTCTGGCGGCGATCGCGATCCCGCTGTATGGGAACACCGTGTCGAAGGCCCGAATCGCCAAGGCGGAGGCAGACGCGCGGGCGCTCGCATCCGCGGTCGTCATCTACGCCGCGCACATGAACGTGATTCCGAGCTCGCTCACGGATCTGACCGCAGTCTCCACGAATTCGTTCGGTCAGCCCGGCGGTCCCTTCATGGCCGCGGTGCCGGCTGCTCCTTCGGGCTGGTCGGCGTACAGCTATACGTCCGATACGTCGACGGGCATCTTCACGATCTCGACGAACGGAGACGCGACGACGGTCTCGATGCCCTGACGCGCTCCGACGCCGTTGACGCGCGCGCCTCGCGCGTCAACGCTGCCCGGCGGTCGCGAGTCGCGCGAACGCCATCAGCAACAGCGCCGCCCCCATCCAACCCGCAGCGCCGAATCGCTCGCCGAACAACAGCACGCCGAGAGTCGTGGCCGTGAGGGGCTCGAAGAGCGACATCACACCGGCCGCCGCGGCGGAGACGGAGCGTAAGCCCGCGGTGTAGAGCGCGTACGCTGCCGCCGTCGTCACCGCGCCGAGATAGAGCAGCCCCGGCCACCCGGCGGCGATCTGCCGCGCGGCATCCGGCATCGCGAGCGCCGGAGCCATCAGCGCCGCTGCGACGCCGAACGTCAGTGCCGCCAGCGGCAGCGGCGCGGTCCGCGTGACCGATTTCGCGATCACGACGAAGAGCGCGTACGCGAGGCCGGCGGCGAGTGCGAGCAGCACACCGCCGACGGAGCGCGTGGGCATCGTGCCGCCGGTCGGCGCGCCCACCAGCAGCGCCGTGCCCAGCAC
>JBKOUQ010000087.1:0-32887 GCA_046723475.1 Candidatus Methylomirabilota bacterium | reverse complement strand
GGCTGGGTCGAGGGCGAGACCTTCGTCGTCGCGCAGCATTTCATGCGCGACCTCGACGAGGAGCCGGCGCTGCTCGCGGCGCTGACGCCGCTGCTCGATCGCGCGGGCGCGGTCGTCACGTTCAACGGAGGCGGCTTCGATCTGCCGCTGCTCGAAACGCGATTCGTCCTCGCGCGCAAGCGCTGGCCGTCGACGCTGCCGCATCTCGATCTGCTCAGACCGTCGCGGCGCGTGTGGGACGGTTGCTTCGGCGACTGTCGCCTCGCCACGCTCGAGCGTGACGTGCTGGGGCTGGCGCGCGAGCAGGACGTCCAGGGCGGCCTCATCCCGACGCTGTACTTCGACTGGCTGCGGCGTCGGCGCGCGTCCCCTCTGGTACCGGTGTTCGCGCACAACCGCGACGACGTGTTGTCGCTGGCGGCGCTCGTCGGCTGGTTCGGGGCTGCGCTCGGCGAGGCGCCCGCGCTGCGTGCGGAAGAGTGGGCGGGATTGGGCCGGCTCTGGGAGCCTGTCGATGCCGACCGCGGGCTCGAGTGTTATCGCGCGGCGCTGGACGCGGGGCTCGATGGCGAGGCCGCGCACCGGGTGCGGCTGCGGCTCGCGTGGTGGGAAAAGCGTGCTGCGCGCTGGGACACCGCGTGCGCGCTGTGGGAGAGCGCCCGGCAGCGTGAGCTGTTCGATCCCCGGCCGTGGGAGGAGCTGGCGAAGTTCCACGAGCATCGCGCGCGCGACTTTGCCGCTGCGCGCGCGCTCGTCGCCGACGCGCTCGATCTGGCGCGCGCGGCGGGCGCGGCCGAGCGGGTGCTCGACGCTTTTACGTACCGTCTGGCGCGAATCGAGCGGCGACTGACGACGTGACCGGACGCCGCTGACGACAGCTCAGCTCACCGGAGTGATCGGCGGCTTGCCCTGTAGCACCGCCACGCAGTTTCGCACCGCGAGGTTCGCCATCGCCAGACGCGTATCGAGCGAGGCGCTCGCGATGTGCGGCGCAACGGTGACATTCGTGAGGGCGAGCAGGCCGGGGTGGATCTTCGGCTCCTCCTCGAAAACGTCCAGGCCCGCGCCCGCGATCCAGCCTTCTTTCAACGCCCGCACGAGCGCCGCCTCGTCGACGATCGGCCCGCGTGCCGCGTTCACGACGATGGCGGTCTTCTTCATGAGCTTCAGCGTCCGCTCGTTCAGCAGGTGCTTCGTCTCGGGGACGAAGAGCGTGTGCAGGCTGACGAAATCGGACTCGCGGAGCAGCGTGTCGCGCTCCACGTAGCTCGCGCGCAGCTCGCGCTCGGCCGCCGCGTCCGCGCGTACGGTGTCGTGATAGAGCACGCGCATGTTGAATCCGAGGGCGCGGCGCGCGACGGCGCGCCCGATGCGGCCGAAGCCGATGATGCCGAGCGTCTTGCCATAGACGTCATTGCCCCAGAGCAGGTCCCATTGCCACCGGGTCCACTGTCCGGAGCGCGCGAAGCGATCGGCCTCGACGACGCGCCGGGCGGCGGCCATCAGCAGCGCCCACGCAAAATCGGCGGTCGTCTCGGTGAGAACGTCGGGCGTGTTCGTGACCACGATCCCGCGTTTCCGGCACGCCGCCACGTCGATGTTGTTGAAGCCGACGGCGACGTTGCAGATGGCCTTGAGCCCGGGCGCCGCGGCGACGACCTCCTCGTCGATCGTACTGATGATGTGGCAGATCAGGGCGTCCCTGTCGGCGAGTCGCCGCATGAGATCGGCTTTCGCTAGGGGCGTGTCCGTATCGTTGTAATCGACTGCATAGTCGGAGGGGATCATCGATCGCGACTCTGACGGCAAAACATTTGAAATCAAAATCTTTTTTGGCATCCCCTGGCCTCCGATTTTTTCGCTTGATTCCGGTCCGCGGCCGGGTATATTAGCACTCGCTTTGGACGAGTGCTAACACATACATCAGTGAGGTCGGCCGCTATGGCGAAAGCCTCAGCATCAACCGTAATCCAAGGAGGCAAGGGGTCTATGAAAGTCCGTCCGCTGCATGACCGCATCCTCGTCAAGCGCGAGGAAGACAGCGAGGAGAAGATCGGCGGCATCATCATTCCCGACACGGCAAAGGAAAAGCCGCAGCGCGGAAAGGTCGTCGCCGCCGGGAACGGCAAGATCGCCGATGACGGCAAGCGCATCGCCCTGGATGTGAAGTCGGGCGACCGCATCCTGTTCGGCAAGTATTCCGGCAACGAAGTGAAGATCGACGGGGACGACTACCTGATCCTGCGGGAAGAGGACGTCCTCGCCATTCTCGAGTAGCGATTACCCAACACATTCCACGGAGGCGAACGATCTATGCCGAAGCAGCTGAAGTTCGAAGAGGACGCTCGCGCGAGCCTGCTCAAGGGCGTGAACGTCTTGGCCGCGGCCGTGAAGGCCACGCTCGGCCCGAAAGGCCGGAACGTCGTCATCGACAAGAAGTTTGGTAGCCCGACGATCACCAAGGACGGTGTCACCGTCGCGAAGGAGATCGAGCTCAAGGATCCTTACGAGGACATGGGCGCCCAGATGCTGAAGGAGGTCGCCTCGAAGACCTCCGACATCGCCGGTGACGGGACGACCACCGCCACGGTGCTCGCCCAGGCGATCTTCCGCGAGGGCCTGAAGAACGTGACGGCCGGCGCCAACCCGATGGGGCTCAAGCGGGGCATTGAGGCGGCAGTCGAGGCGGTCACCGAGGAGCTGAAGAAGCTCAGCAAGTCGACGAAGGACAAGAAAGAGATCGCTCAGGTCGCGACCATCGCCAGCAACAACGACAAGACGATCGGCAACCTGATCGCCGAGGCGATGGAGAAGGTCGGTAAGGACGGCGTGATCACGGTCGAGGAGTCGAAGTCCGCCGATACCGTCCTGGACGTCGTCGAGGGCATGCAGTTCGACCGCGGGTACCTGTCGCCGTACTTCGTGACGGATGCCGAGCGGATGGAGGTCGTGCTCGAGGACGCGCTGGTGCTGATCCACGAGAAGAAGATCAGCGTGATGAAGGACATGCTGCCGCTGCTCGAGCAGGTGGCACGCTCCGGCAAGCCGTTCCTGATCATCGCCGAGGACGTCGAGGGCGAGGCGCTGGCCACCCTGGTCGTCAACAAGCTGCGTGGCACGCTGCACACGTGCGCGGTCAAGGCGCCCGGGTTCGGTGATCGCCGCAAGGCCATGCTCGAGGACATCGCCATCCTCACTGGCGGCAAGGCCATCACCGAGGATCTCGGCATCAAGCTCGAGAACATCAAGCTCGAGGATCTCGGCCGCGCCAAGAAAGTGGTCGTGGACAAGGACAACACCACGATCGTCGAGGGCGCGGGCAAGTCGTCCGCGATCGAGGGCCGCATCAAGCAGATCCGCGCTCAGATCGACGAGACGACGAGCGACTACGACCGCGAGAAGCTGCAGGAGCGGCTGGCCAAGCTGGCCGGCGGCGTGGCAGTCATCAAGGTCGGGGCGGCGACCGAAACGGCCATGAAGGAGAAGAAGGCCCGCGTCGAGGACGCGCTCAACGCGACCCGCGCCGCGGTGGAGGAAGGCATCGTCCCGGGCGGCGGCGTGGCGCTGCTGCGCTGCGCGAAGGCCATCGACAACCTCAAGAAGCTCGAGGGTGACGAGAAGGTCGGCGCCATGATCGTCCGGCGCGCGCTCGAAGAGCCCATTCGCCAGATCGTCGAGAACGCGGGCCTCGAGGGCAGCGTGATCGTCGAGAAGGTGAAGGCGGAGACGGTCGCAACGCGCGGCTTCGACGCCGACAGCAACGAGTACGTGGACATGCTGCAGGCCGGCATCATCGATCCGGCGAAGGTCGAGCGGGTGGCGCTGCAGAACGCGGCGTCGATCGCCTCGCTGCTGCTGACCACGGAAGCACTGGTCACCGACATCCCGGAGGAGAAGCCTGCGGCCGCGCCCGCGATGCCGCATGGAGACATGTACTAGATCGAACGCGCTGCAGTTCACGCGATGCGTGGACGGACGGCCCGGGGCAGCAATGCCCCGGGCCGTATCTCTTTTCCGGCATTGATCTTGTGACCCCTGGTGATGTTTGTTATCGTTAAGCGCTTCAACCCAAGAGTTCTCCGGGAGGTGAGTGCACTGCGGCCGTACGAAATACTCGTGATCGTGGATCCGCGACCGACCGACGACGAAGTCGCCGCGCTGCTCACGCAGGTCGGCGAGCAGGCGAAGTCGCTCGGCATCGAAGTCGACAAGGTCGACAACTGGGGCAAGCGCCGGCTCGCGTACGACATCCGCAAACAGCGCGAAGGCACGTACGCGGTCTTCGAGGCCAAGGCCGAACCGTCTATGGTGAAGGAGCTCGAGCGGCAGCTCCGGCTCAACGAAAACGTCCTGCGCTACCTGTCGACGCGGGTGCCGATCCGGAAGAAGGCTCGCGCGACGAGGGCGCCCGAACCGCCCGCCGGGGACAGCAAAGTCCTCGAGGAGGTCGTCTGATGGCGAGCCTCAACAAGGTCCTGCTGATCGGGAACCTGACTCGTCCTCCGGAGCTGCGCTACACGCCGAGCGGCACTGCCGTCGCCGATCTGCGCCTCGCCGTCAACCGCAACTACACGACGCAGTCCGGCGAGAAGCGCGAAGAAGCGTGCTTTCTCACCGTTGTCGTGTGGGGCAAGCAGGCGGAGTCGTGCGGAGAATACCTCGACAAGGGCAGCGGTGTCTTCGTCGAGGGCCGGCTGCAAACGCGCGACTGGGAGGGCAAGGACGGCCAGAAGCGCACGGTCACTGAAGTGGTCGCCGAGCGTGTGCAGTTCATGAGCCGCACGAAGGGCGCTGGCGCCGGCGCGCCCGCGGCGGCACCGGCGTTCGCCGAAGAGGCGGCCCACGCCGGCGGCGGCGACGACGACGTTCCGTTCTAAGCGTCGAAGGAGGAGCCCATTCCGCCTGTAGCCAAGCCCGTCAAGCGCCGTCGGTTCGGCCGGCGGAAGATCTGCAAGTTCTGCGCGGACAAGGTCGACCTCGTCGACTACAAGGACGTGCGCCGGCTGCGCAGCTTCGTCACCGAGCGCGGCAAGATCATTCCGCGCCGCATTTCCGGCAGCTGTGCGCGACACCAGCGCCAGCTCACGCACGCCATCAAGCGGGCACGCACGGTCGCGCTGCTGCCGTACGTGTCCACCGACTAGGAACGCGACCATGAAAATCATTCTGCTGGACGACGTGCAGAAGCTGGGGCGCCGCGGTGAAGTACGCGACGTCTCCGACGGGTACGCGCGGAATTTCCTGATTCCGAAGAAGCTCGCGCTCAGCGCCACCGCGGGCAATCTCAAAAACCTCGACCACATCAAGAAGCAGGCGAACGCCAAGGCCGATCGCATCAAGGGTGACGCCGAGGCGCTGCGCGACCGCATCGACGCACTCACGTACGAGGAGCGTCGCCAGGCGTCCGAAGAAGGCAAGCTGTTCGGCTCGGTGACGTCGCAGGACATCACCGCGTTCCTCGAGCAACACAAGCTCGCCGTCGATCGCAAGCGCGTCCAGCTCGATGAGCCGATCAAGGCGCTCGGCGAAACGATGGTGCCGATCCGTCTGCATCCCGAGGTCACCGCGCATCTCAAAGTGAGCGTCGTCCGCAGCGAGTAACGCGGGCTGCTTCCACGCGCCGCCGCGCGGCGCGATCGCACGACCCCGGGTGCTCACGACGACGGCCCGGGGTCGCGCATTTTCATCCACCGGTTGTCCACCGCATGTGCACGCGCGATCGCGACATATCAACCGAGTGTCCACGACGTCATCCACCGTAACGGAAATTTCTTGACGTAGCTCGGCGCCCGGAACGACGATCGTCGCGCATGATTCGCGACGAGGCGCGCGGTTGAGTCGGCTGGAGGTTCCCGCGCGCATTCCGCCGCACAATCTCGACGCCGAGCGCGCTGTGCTCGGCGCCGTGCTGCTCGAAGGCCGCGACGCGTTGCCGCGCGTCGTCGAGGTCCTGCGTCCGTCCGACTTCTATACCGAAGCGCATCGCGCGCTGTACCAGGCGATGCTCATGCTCTTCGATCGCGGGGCTCCCGTGGACTCGCTCACGCTGAGCGAGGAGCTGCGGCGGTCCGATCAATTGCAGTTCGTCGGTGGGCCCGCCGCCATCGCGCTCCTGATGGAAGAAGCGTCGATCGCCGCGCACTTGAATTCGTACACCGCGATCGTACGGGACATGGCGGTGCTGCGCGAGCTGATCCAGGCGTCGACGCACATCATCGGACAGGCGTTCGAAGCCAAGGACGACGTCCAGACGCTCGTCGACGATGCCGAGAAGCGGATCTTCAGTCTCGCCGAGCGTCGGCTCGAGGGCAGCGCGCTGCCCGTCGGGAAAATCCTCAAGAACACGTTCGAATACATCGAGCGGCTCTATGAGCGCAAGGAGCACGTCACCGGAGTCGCCACGGGATTCGAAAGGCTCGATCTCGAGACGTCCGGGTTCCAGCCGTCCGACTTCATCATCATCGCCGGGCGGCCAAGCATGGGCAAAGCGCAGCCGCTCGATGCGCGCGTGAAAACGCCGTCGGGGTGGACCCGCATGGGCGATGTCCGTGTGGGTGATGCGCTCGCATCGATCGACGGGCGCGAGTCGCGCGTGTCCGGCGTATTCTCCCAGGGGCCGCGCCAGGTGTATCGCGTCACGTTTTCCGACGGGCGTGCGACGGAGTGCTGTGCCGAGCATCTGTGGCGCGTGCACCACCGCGCATGGCCGGCGCCACGCGTGCTCTCGACCGCGCGTGTCGCCGAGTTGCTCGCGTCCCCCCACTATCGCTCCGCGCTCTGGATCGATACCCCATCGGGCGCGGATGGGCACGAGGCGCCGCTACCGGTCGACCCATGGCTGCTCGGAGCGCTCCTCGCCGCCGGGCGGCTGTCGGGCGGTGCGCTCCGGCTCTGGACGTCCGACGCCGAGGTACTCGCCTGTGTCGCGGAGCGCGCCGACGGACAGACGGCGCGGGCGATCATCGATCGTCTGCGGGGCCTGGGGCTCTGGGACATCGACGACGCTCAGCGTTTCGTCCCCGACATCTATATAGACGCGCGCCGGGAGGCCCGGCTCGACGTCCTGCGGGGCCTCCTGGACGCCGCGGGCCTGGTGGACGAGCAGGGCACGCTGCGCCTGAGTATGCGGAGCGGGCGACTGGCCCGCGCGGTGGCGGCGCTGGTGCGCTCGATCGGTGGCTGGTGCTCGGTGCGTCGTCGCTCGACGCGCGCGCCGTTCGTCTGCACCATCGACCACGCGGAGACGAAGGATCTGCTGACCGTGTCCGCCAAGCGTGTCCGGACGCTCGCGCCGCGGCGGCCACGCCGACCGATGTTCGTCTCGGTGGAGCCCACGCGCGTGGCCGAGACCCAATGTATCGCCGTCAGTCATCCGTCGTCGCTCTACATCACCGACGACCATGTCGTCACCCACAACACCGCGTTTGCGCTGAACATCGTCCAGCACGTCGGCGTCACGCTGCGCGGGACCGCCCTGGTCCTGAGTCTCGAGATGTCGTCGCAGCAGCTCGTGCAGCGCATGCTGTGCGCGGAAGCCAAGGTCGATTCGCAGGCCGTCCGCACCGGGTTCCTGTCGTCATCGGACTGGCATCGGCTGACCGCGGCGGCGGGCCGTCTCTCCGAGGCAAAGATCTTCATCGACGACAGCCCGGGGCTCACGGTGCTGGAAGCCCGCGCGAAGGCGCGACGCATGAAAGCCGAGCACGGCCTCGATCTGCTCGTCATCGACTATCTGCAGCTCATGCGCGGCCGAGCGGCCCTCGACAACCGCCAGCAGGAAATCTCCGAGATCTCACGCTCGCTGAAGGCGCTGGCCAAGGAGCTCAACGTGCCCGTGGTCGCGCTCTCCCAGTTGTCGCGCGCGGTGGAGGCGCGCGCGCAGCGCGATTTCCGGCCTCAGCTGTCGGACCTGCGTGAGTGCGTCACCGGTGACACGCTCGTCGTGCTGGCGAACGGGCGCTGCGTGCCGATCCGCGATCTGGTCAACACGGCGCCCGAGGTGCTGGCCATGACACCGCGTGGCAGCATCGTCAGTGCGAAGAGCGAGCGCGTGTGGCGCGTCGGGCGTCGTGCCGTGCGAGTCATCCGACTGGTGTCGGGTCGCTCGATTCGAGCGACACAGGAACATCGGCTGTTCTCACAGCGTGGCTGGAGGCGGGTGAGTGAGCTCACTACCCACGACACGCTCGCCGTCGCCGACACGATCCCCGAAACACCCTGCGATTATGCCGACGCGGTCGAGAGCGAGCGTAACGGCGAGACGCCGCGAGTGGACGTCGGCTGGGATCGGATCGTGGCGATCGAGCCGGGGCGCCACGAGGACGTTTTCGATCTCACGGTCCCTGGGCCCGAGTCGTGGCTCGCGGATGGCATCGTGAGCCACAACTCGGGTGCGCTCGAGCAGGACGCCGACGTCATCCTCTTCCTCTATCGTGCCCGCGTCTATCGCGAGGACGTCCCGCCCGAGGAAGAAAACATCGCCGAAGTCATCATCGGCAAGCAGCGCAATGGGCCGATCGGCACCGTGAAGGTCGTGTTTCTGCCGCAGTACGCGCGCTTCGAGAACGCCGCCGATCAGCACCGTCAGTCGTCACCGTTCTAGCCTCCCGATCAGCGATGACCTCGTGGCCGCCCGGTCCGAGACAGGCCGGGCTATGATGGCCGAGTGCGTCTGCACCAACTGAAACGGCTGTTCGTCGGGACCCCGCTGCCGACGGCGCAGTCCCGTCACGAACGCCTGTCCAAGCCGACGGCCCTGGCCGTCTTCGCCTCCGACGCGCTGTCCTCCACCGCGTACGCGACCGAAGAAATTCTCCTCGTGCTCGTGCTGGCGGGCACGGCCGCGCTCTCCTACGCGCTGCCGATCGGCATCGCGATCGCCGTGTTGATCGCGATCGTCGTGTCGTCGTACCGGCAGACGATCCGGGCGTACCCGCAGGGCGGCGGCGCCTACATCGTGACCAAGGACAACCTCGGGACATACCCGGCGCTGGTGGCGGGGTCCGCGCTCCTCATCGACTACGTGCTGACCGTCGCAGTGAGCGCCGCCGCCGGCATCGCGGCCGTGACGTCGGCGGTGCCGTGGCTGTTTCCGTACCGCGTCGTCCTCTGCGTCGCGGCCGTGGCCGCGATCGCCGTGGCGAACCTCCGCGGCATTCGGGAGTCGGGCAAGCTGTTCGCCGCGCCCACCTACCTGTTCATCGCGAGCCTGTTCGCGCTGGTCATTTACGGTGCCGCGGGGGCGATGTTCGATTTCCTCGGCGAAGCGCCCTATCAGCCCCATGCGCCCGGACTCGAGGGCATCGGACTGTTCGTGGTGCTGCGCGCGTTCGCGTCCGGGTGCGCGGCGCTCACCGGCGTGGAGGCCGTCTCCGACGGCGTTCCTGCGTTCAAGGCGCCCGAGGCGCGCAACGCGCGCGTGGTGCTGACGTGGCTGGGTGTGATCCTGGTCACGCTCTTCCTCGGCATCACGTACCTCACCTTCGACTTCGGCATTGCGCCGAAGGAACACGAGACGGTGGTCTCGCAGCTGGCCCGTCACGTCTTCGGCGGCGGCGTGCTGTACTACGAGCTCCAGTTCGTGACGATGCTCATTCTCTTGCTGGCGGCCAACACGTCGTTCGCGGACTTTCCGCGCCTCGCGTTCTTCCTCGCGCGCGATCGGTTCATCCCCCGGCAATTCTCGACGCAAGGCGACCGCCTCGTATTCTCGAACGGCATCGTCATCCTGGGCGGCCTCGCCGTCGTGCTGCTGCTGATCTTCAGGGGGGATACCCACGCGCTGATCCCGCTCTACGCCGTCGGCGTGTTCGTGTCGTTCACGCTCTCGCAGGGCAGCATGGTTCGCCGATGGCTCCGCGTGCGCGGCCCGGGGTGGGGGTGGCGTCTGGCCGTCAACGGTATCGGCGCACTCGTCACCGGCATCGTCATGCTGACGATCGCGGTGACGAAGTTCTCCCACGGCGCGTGGATCGTCGTGCTGCTCATCCCGACGCTGGTCGCGGCGTTCATCGTGGTGCATCGTCACTACGACGAGGTTGCGCGGCAGCTCTCACTCGACGACTATTCACCGCCGCCGCCGATGACCAACACGGTGCTGGTCCTCGTCGGCGACCTGCATCGCGGCGTCGTCCACGCGTTGCAGTACGCGCAGACGTTGTCGCCGTCCGCCAAAGCGCTGTACGTCGAGACCGATCCCGAGCGGACGCGCCGACTGGAGGAGCGCTGGGGCAAGTGGGGCCAGGGGCTGCCGCTCATCGTGCTGACGTCACCCTATCGCTCACTCCTCGGTCCGCTGCTCGAGTACATCGATCAGCTGCAGCATTACGGCAACAACCATGTCGTCACGATCGTGCTGCCGGAGTTCATTCCGGCCCGGTGGTGGCAGCAGATCCTGCACAACCAGACGGCGCTGCTCATCAAGGGCACGTTCCTCTTCCGCAAGAACGTGATCGTCACCGACGTGCCGTATCACCTCCGTCACTGAGGCTTCTGGTACACTCGACAGCCCCGTGACCAGCCCGACGACCCTCACCCTCGCCGTGGACGGTCCGCTCGACCCGGCGGCAACGCTCGCGCGATATCACCACTGGGGAGAGGACCCGACGACGTGCGTCGACGGCAACACGCTTCGACGCGTTCTCCGTCTCGGCGACCGGCTCGTGCCCTACGAGGTTCACGTCACCGGCGGTGTCGACGACGCGCGGCTGGCGATCACGTTTCTCGATGGTGACGGCGGCTCCGACGTCGAGCGGGCGGCGACCGCGGAAGTACGGCGGCTGTATGGCCTCGACTTCGACCTTTCGGGGTTCTATCGGATGGCGAAGGCCGATCCCGCGCTGGCGCCGCTGGTGCAGCCCCTGTACGGCCTGCGACCCACCCTCGCGCCGACGCCGCTGGAGATGCTGGTTGGCTCGATCTCCGCTCAGCAGGTGAATTTGTCATTCGCCTTCGCGTGCCGCGCACGCCTCGTGCGGCGGTGGGGAACGCCCGTTTCGACGGCCGGCGGGCCGCTCTACGCGTTTCCCACGCCGGCGCGCCTCGCGGCGGGCCGGCTGCGCGAGTATCGCGTGATGAAGTTCTCGACCCGGAAAGGCGAGTACATCCGCGACGTGGCACGGGCGGTGGTCGATGGCGCGCTCGATCTCGATGCCCTCATGACGGCACCGAGCACCGACGTGATCGCCGCGCTCACCGCGCTGCGCGGGCTCGGACGCTGGACCGCCGACTGGTTTCTCGCTCGCTGCTGCGGGCGCGGCCCGATCTGCCCGGCCGGCGATCTCGCCGTCCGCAAAGCGTTCGACTTTCACTATGCGCGCCGTGGTCGCACGCTGAGCGAGGAGGCGATCCGGCGCCGCGCGCGGGCATGGGGCGAGTACCAGAATCTCGCGGTCCACTACCTGCTCGCCGGGATGCGCTTGCACGCCGCCGCGCGCGGGGGCGAAGCGTGAAGGGCCGGCTGCCGATTCTGGGTCAGCCGAATCCCGACGTCCCGCGCGATGTCCATCTCGTCGGCCGTTACGCCCTGGGCGTGACCTGGGCGGATGACCACGGCTCGATTTATCCCTTCGAATCGCTGCGGCGCGGTTGCGACTGCGGCGCGTGCGCCGAGCTCGCGAGCGTGAACGGCGCGATGGTGTGGCCGCAAGACATCCGTCGCACGGACGCGGGACTGGTCGTGACGTGGTCCGATGCGCACGCCAGCACGTATCCGTATGCCGAGCTTCGCGCGCTTTGTCGCTGCGCCGCGTGCACAGGCGGTCATTGACGGCTGACGACGCGCGCAAGCGCCGGGCGCTGTACGGCGTCATGCTCTCGGTGTTCCTGGCGGCGATGGAGTCCACCGTCGTCGCCACCGCGATGCCGCGCGTCGTGGAGAGCCTCGGCGGCGTGAACATCTATTCCTGGGTGTTCTCGGGTTTCCTGCTGACCTCCACGGTCACCATGCCGCTCTGGGGACGGCTGTCCGATCTCTTCGGACGGCGGCCGGTGTACCTGAGCGGGCTGATCGTCTTCCTGCTCGGCTCCGCGCTGTCGGGACTGGCGCAGAACATGGCGCAGCTCATCGTGTTCCGCATGCTGCAGGGGCTCGGCGCGGGCTCGCTCATGACGCTCGGCATGACGATCATCGGCGAGCTTTTCGGGCTCGAGCAGCGTGCACGGATGCAGGGCTACGTCTCCGGCATGTGGGGTGTTGCCTCGTTGCTCGGACCGTTGCTCGGCGGCCTGCTGACCGACCTCGGCTCGTGGCGGCTGGTCTTCTACGTAAACCTGCCATTCGGCGCCGTCGCCATCGTTCTGCTCGCCGGGGCGCTGACCGACGTCGTCGAGCGACGACGCCACGCCTTCGACTGGGTCGGCGTGGCACTGTTCACGGCCGGAATCTCGGCACTCCTGTTCGGTGTCGTTGAGGCGGGTCGCGTCGGCGCGTGGACCGGTCGCGACGTCGTGGGACCGCTCGGTCTGGCGGTCGTCGCGCTCGCCGCGTTCGTACCGGTCGAGCGTCATGCGCGCGAGCCCATCGTGCCCTTCCGGCTGTTCCGTCATCGCACCGTGCTTGCGGCGGGGGTCAACGGCTTTCTGTCGGGAATGGCGATGTTCGGCGCGATCTCCTTCGTGCCGTTGTTCCTGCAGCACGTGACCGGCATGTCGGCGACGGCGGCCGGGTTCGTCCTCATGCCGTTCGTACTCGGTTGGGTCGCCATGTCGATCTTCAGCGCGCGGCTCGTCCTGCGCGTCGGCTATCGCACCCCGGTCGCGGCCGGCATGACGTGTCTGACCATCGCATTCGTGCTGCTCGCGCGGTGGAGCACCGGGCTGACGCAGGCAATCGCCATGCGGGACGCGCTCATTGGCGGTATCGGCATGGGATTGGCGTTCGTGCCCATGCTGCTGGCTGCACAGAGCGCGGTGGCTCGGACGGATCTCGGCGCGGCAACCTCGCTCACGCAGTTCTTGCGTACGATCGGGGGAGCGGTGGGACTCTCCGTCATGGGCGCCGTGATGGTTCGCCGGCTCGCGAATGGCCTGTCGATGGCCGACGCCCTGCACGGCGTCTTCGTCGTCGGACTCGTCGTGAGCGTGCTTGCGCTCGCGTCGGCGTTCCTCGTGCCGGCGGGACGAGCCCACGAGCTCGCGCGGGCCGACATGCGAGAGGAGCCGACGCGCGTCGGGGGATAGGAGGGCGACATGCCAGGTGACATTCCACTCCTCGAGCGGCTCGCGCAGCTGCCGGCCGTCCCTGCAGGGGCAGCGGCGGCGCTGGTGGAGCGCCTGGACGAGCCGAATGCCGATCCGGTCATCGGTCCGCTGTTCGGGACCGACCAGGAGGGGGAGACGGTCGTGAACCCGCTCGTGCCCGCGGTGCTGCAGGCGCTGGCGGACAAGGAAGGTCTCACGTGTTACGCGGCGCTGCTCGAAGGTTTGACGGGTATCTGGAACGCGTCCGTGCGTGCCGCGGTCGTCGAGCGACTCCGCGCGTCCGGGTTGCCCGCGGACGACCTGCTGCTGCGACTGCAGAAGCTCTCGCCGACCCTCGGCTTCGCCGCCGAGAATCGCGCGTGGGCGCGTGAGTGGCTTGCCGATCCGTTCACGCAGGACGCGCTGCTCGTCCAGCAGTGCGTCGTCCGGCTGCTCTTCGCGCTGCGCGCCATGGCCGATGCCCGGGGCGACGAGCTCACACGACGCTGACATCGACGGAGGTCCGCACATGCACGTGCACGAGCGAAACACCGAGAAGAAGCGGCTGAACGGGTTGATGCTGAAGTCGCCGATGAAGGTCTACCGCGCGTTCGGCGACATCGGCAAGGAGGTCTTCGCCGACGGAGCTCTGTCGAAGAAGCACAAGGAGCTGACCGCGCTCGCCGTCGCGGTCTCGCAAAACTGCTTCGACTGAATCGACCACCGCGTCGAGGAGGTCCTCGACCAGGGGGCGACGGATGCTGAGATCGCGGAGACGCTCGACATCGGCGTGCTGATGGGCGGCACGCTTGCCGTCAAATCGATTCGCCATGCGTTCTCGGTGCTCGAGCAGTTCCGCGCAGGGAGGAAGTGACATGGCCGCCAGCCTCGGAAAGTACCGCGACATCTTCGACAAGAAGGCGTTCTGCCATCTGGCGACGGTCGGACGCGATGGCCGGCCGCAGGTGACGCCGGTGTGGTGCGATTTCGACGGGACCCATGTGCGGGTCAACACGGCACGTGGCCGGGTGAAGGACCGCAATCTGAAGGCAAACCCGAACGTCGCGCTCTCGGCACAAGACCCCGACAACCCATATCGGTACGTGCAGATCCGCGGGCGTGTGGTCGAGATGACCGAGCAGGGTGCGGATGCGCACATCGACGCGCTGGCCAAAAAGTACATCGGCAAAGACCGGTATCCGAACCGAGCCCCTGGTGAGGTGCGCGTGCTGGTGAAGATTGCGCCCGAGTCCGTGCAGGGGATGGGGTAGCACGCGCGCGTGATCGCCGTCGAATCGATCAGCAAGTCTTTCGGCGGCCAGGTCCTGTTTCGCGACCTCTCGTGGCGGATCGCGGAGCGCGACCGCATCGGCCTGGTCGGACCCAACGGGGCCGGCAAGACGACGCTCTGTCGCATCCTCGCCGGTCTCGACGAACCGGACACCGGGCAAGTGAGCCGACCGCGTGCGACCACCGTCGGCTATCTCGCGCAAGAGGCGGCCGCGAGCGGCGAGGGGTCGGTGCTCGCAGAGGCGCTCGCGGGCTTCGCCGACGTCTGGGCGCTCGAGCGCGAGATGGAAGAGGTGGCCAGCGCGCTGGCCACCACGCCGACCGACGCGCTCACCGCGCGCTACGGCGAGCTGCAGCACCGATTCGACGCGCTGGGTGGCTATCGGCTCGAGAGCCAGGCGCGCACGATCCTGAGCGGGCTCGGTTTCCGCCCGGACGACCTCCCACGGCCGGTCGCGGAATTCTCCGGCGGATGGCGGATGCGGGCCGCGCTCGCACGTCTGCTGCTGTTGGCGCCGTCGCTTCTGCTCCTCGACGAGCCGACGAACCACCTCGACCTCGAATCACTCGCCTGGCTCGAGAACTTCCTGGCGGATTACGCGGGCACGGTCGTGGTCGTGTCGCACGATCGATATTTCCTCAATCGCATGGTGACCTCCATCGCGGAGCTTTCCGCGGCCGGGCTCACCGTGTACCCCGGCGACTATGACGACTATCTGGTCGAGCGGGAGGCGCGCGCGGCGTTGCTCGAAGCCCAGGCGCGTAACCAGGCCAAGCGCATCGCGGACATCGAGCGATTCATCGAGCGGTTCCGCTATCAGGCCACGAAGGCGCGCCAGGTGCAGAGCCGCATCAAGATGCTCGAGCGGATCGAGCGCATGGAGGTGCCGGGCGCGAGCCGCCGCATTCACTTCAAGTTCCCCGAGCCGCCGCGCACGGGACGACGCGTGGCCGCGCTGGCCGGAATTCACAAGGCCTACGGCGACAACGTCGTCTATGCCGGCATCGACTTCGCCGTCGAGCGTGGTCAGCGCGTGGCGCTGGTGGGCGAGAACGGTGCCGGCAAGTCGACGCTGCTCAAGGTTCTGGCGGGCGTGCTGTCGTTCGAGCGCGGGGAGCGCACGCTCGGGGCGCACGTCGCGGTCCACTATTACGCGCAGCACCAGCTCGACGCGCTGACGCCGTCGAATGCGGTGCTCGAGGAGCTCGTCGCGGCCGCGCCCGGTCTGCCGCACACGCGACTGCGCGCGATTCTCGGCGCGTTCCTGTTCTCCGGCGATGCCGTCGACAAGAAGGTCGCCGTGCTGTCGGGCGGCGAGAAGGCGAGGCTGGCGCTCGCGAAGATGCTCGTTCATCCGGCCGCGCTGCTGTGTCTCGACGAGCCGACGAACCACCTCGACCTCGCCTCGCGGGAGGTCCTCGAAGAGGCGCTCGCGGTGTTCCCGGGCACGATCGTGTTCATCTCGCACGATCGCTACTTCATCAATCGCATTGCCACCGAAGTCACGCACGTGCATCACGGTCGCCTGACCCGCTATCTCGGCGGCTACGACGACTATCTCGCAGCGATGCAGGGCGGTACCGTGCCGGCCGCCGCCGCACCTCCCGCGCTGCCGGACGTCCACGGCGACACGGCATCGGCGCCGACGGTGCGCGCCGCCCACCGGCCTGTGACGGTCGCCGCGTCGCCGCCGCGCGGTGCCACCGACACGCGGCGCGGGTTCGCGACGCCACCCGCCGAGGCTCGGCCGGCGACGGCGACGCCGATGGCCCGCATCGTCCGGAAGAAGACGAGCGCGGAGATGCGCGAGCTGCGCCGACGTGTCGAGGAGATCGAGCGCCGGATCGAGAGCCTCGAGCGTCGCATCGAGGAGATCGGCCGCACGCTGAGCAACCCGCGGCTGTACACCGACGGCGATCGCGTGCGCGCGATCACGCTCGAGCGCAACGAGGCGGTGCACGCGCTCTCCGGGCTCATGCGCGAGTGGGAGCAGCTCTCCACGGCGTTGACCGGGCGTGACTGACTTCTACGCGCCCGTGGATCCCGACGAGCTGCGCCGCCAGCGCGCCCGCGCGCGCGAGCTGCGGGCCAGCGCGTGGTGGAAGCGACGGATCTCGGACGGCGTGTGCTATTACTGCCGCCGCTGCGTCGGGCCGGCGGCGCTCACCATGGACCACCTGGTGCCGCTCGGCCGCGGCGGCAGCTCGGTGCGCGGCAACGTCGTTCCCGCGTGCAAGGACTGCAACACGCGCAAGAAGTCGCTGCTGCCGATCGAGTGGCAGGAATATCTCGATCGTCTCTCGCGCGACGATTAACCGAGGAGCGCCCCGGCTTTGCCGGGCCGCTACGCGCGCTGGGCGGAGCCCACGTTACTCGTGCAGTGCGGGCAGCGCACGGCCCTCAGCGGGATCGCCATCGCGCACTGCGGGCACTCCTTTGTGGACGGCGACGGGGGTGTCGGCTTCGCCCGCAGCCGATCGATCCCGCGCACGACCGCGAAAATCGCAAACGCGATGATCACGAAATTGATGATCGTGTTCAGGAAGACGCCGTAGTTCACTGTGGCGGCGCCCGCCGCTTTAGCGGCGGCCAGTGACGGATACGTGCCGCCCGACAACGTCACGAACAGATCGGCGAAGTTGACCTGGCCGAGCAGCCGGCCGATCGGTGGCATCAGGATGTCGTTGACGAACGACGTGACGATGGCGCCGAACGCGCCGCCGATCACGACCGCCACCGCGAGATCCACAACGTTGCCGCGCATCAGGAACGCCCGGAAGTCCTTGAGCATGGCCCTGTCCCCCTGTGTGTCGTCGCCGACCCGGCGGGTCGTGCCGGAAGTATAGCGATGCCGCCGTCTCAACGTCGTGGCGTCGTGAACATTGCACATTGACGCTGCGCGTGTTGCGCCGTGCAATGGGCGCGCTCGAAATTCCTCGAGCACGCAGTGCACGCACACCCGGAGGGAGATCATGCCACGCTCGCTCATCGTCCCTATGCTGCTCGCGCTCATCGTCGCGCCGGCATTCGCGCCGCGGATTCCCGCGGCCTTCGCGGCGAGCGCCACAACCGCCGACAAGCCGGACAAAGCCGACAAGGTGAACATCAACACCGCGTCGGCGAAAGATCTGCAGAAGCTCGACGGCGTTGGCCGCACGGTGGCCGAGCGCATCGTGCACTATCGCGACGAGCACGGCCCGTTCAAGCGTGGTGAGGATCTGCGGAAAGTCGACGGCGTCGGCGCCACGCTGTGGGAACGAAACCGCGAGCGCATCGTCGTGAAGTGACGCGACGGCGCGCGCGGCACGCGTCGTCGGCATGCAACAGGATGGACAGTTTTCGTTTGGAGCGGGCAACGGCCGGAGGTACGATGAAGGCAATTCGGCCGGAGCGACAACAGCGCTCCATCAGCGTCCCCGTCGACAATTCCGCCGACGGCCGACGTGGCCGGGCCTCGGGCCGGGAGTCGGCATCCGGTTCTGGGTAGGTGGGAACTGGGCCCGCGTGGTGGCCTTGCCGAGAATAGGAGGTGATCCAGCCGATGTGTTCCTCTACGGTGATCTGTGAGGTGGTTGCCTCCTAGGCAGGGTCCACGCTAGCTTCAGGTGGCGCGCCTGGGAGTCCAGGCACCACCGGCCCCGACGATCCCGCCTCACCAGCGGGGCGGCGCGACGCGCGAGTGAAGGCATCACGCGCCGCAGCCATCGTCGGGGCTTTTCATTTTTACAACTCGGTCGGTTGATATGTTCGCCGCAGCATAGTACCGTCCAAGCGTTTGACGGACGGCGCGACGGCGCCGAAAATCACCGCACCTTTTCAGCGATCGGAGAACTTTCGCGTGCGTCGATTCGAACTCGTGACTCCTGCCAGCCTCGACGATTGTCTGCGCGCCCTGAAGGGCCGCGGCGCCGACGTCAAAGTTCTCGCCGGCGGCACCGACCTCATCGCCCAGCTCAAGGTGGGCATGGTGAAGCTCACGACCGTCATCGATCTCTCGGGCGTCGCGCAGCTCCGCGTCCTCGACGGCGACGCGCAGCGCGGGTTCCGCATTGGCGCCGCGGTCACCGCGCGCATGCTCGAGCAGGAGGCGCGGGTGCGCGCCGCGTTGCCATCGCTCTCGGAAAGCGGCGCGCTCGTCGGCTCGATTCAGATCCGCAATCTCGCGACGCTCGGGGGCAATATCTGTAACGCCGCTCCGTCGGCGGACATGGCGCCGCCGCTCATCGCCCTCGACGCTGAGGCCGTCATCGCCAGCGCCGGCGGCCGGCGCACAGTGCCGATGGCGTCCTTTTTCAAGGGCGTGCGGCAGACCGTGCTGGCGCCCGACGAGCTGCTCGTCGAGTTCGTCGTCCCGCCGACCGGCCCGCGAAGCGGCGGCGCGTATCTTCGTCACACGCCGCGCCGCGAGCTCGACATCGCCGTCGTCGGTGTCGCGTCGCAGGTGACTCTCGCCGACGGCATTTGCCGCAAAGCACGGATCGCCCTGGCCGCCGTCGCGCCCGTCCCGGTGCGCGCAACGGCCGCCGAGCAGGCGCTCGAGGGACAGCCGCTGACGCCGCAGGCGATCACGCGCGCCGCCGACCTGGCCGTCGAGTCGGCGCGACCCATCAGCGACCAGCGCGGCTCCGCGGAGTACCGGCGTCATCTCGTTCGTGTGCTCACGCGTCGTACGCTCGCCCTCGCACTCGAGCGCGCGACGAGCTGAACGGAGGTCTTTCTCGTGGCCAAGCAGGTCCTGAGCTTCACCGTGAACGGCGAGCATGTCGAGGTGCTCGTGCAGCCCTACGTCACGCTGCTCGATGCGCTTCGTGAAGACGTCGGCCTCACCGGCCCCAAAGAGGGGTGCGGCACCGGGGACTGCGGCGCATGCTCGGTTCACCTCGACGGCAAGCTCGTCGCCAGCTGCCTGGTGCTCGCGATGCAGGCGCGCGGCCGCTCGGTCACGACGATCGAAGGCCTCGCCGGCGACGGGGTGCTGACACCGCTTCAAGATGCGTTCGTGCGGCGCGGCGTGGCGCAGTGCGGGTTCTGCATTCCGGGCGTCGTGATGGCGGCGGCAGCGCTGCTCGCCGAGAACGCGAAGCCGTCCGAGCAGGACATTCGCTACGCGATCGCCGGTAACCTGTGCCGGTGCACGGGCTACACGAAGATGGTCGAGGCGATCGCCGAGGTGGCGGGCACGGCTGCCGGGGCGCGCGCCGTCGGGATGAAAGGATAACGGCATGGCGACGGTGATGAAGACCACGCGCGACGTGAAGGGCGTCGGGCTGTCGATTCCGCGTCCCGACGGCCCCGAGAAGGTCACCGGCAAGGTGCAGTACGTCGCCGACATCCAGCCGCGAGGGCTGCTGCACGCGAAGCTGCTTCGCAGTCCGCACGCGCACGCGCGCATCACGCGGATCGACACGAGTCGCGCGAGGGCGCTGGCCGGCGTGCGGGCGGTGCTGACCGCCGCCGACATGCCGTATCTCAAGAAGAAGGCGCCGACGCGCGCGCACGCCGTCCTCGCGATCGATCGCGTCGTGTTCGCCGGCCAGCCGGTGGCGGCGGTGGCCGCCGACGAGGTCGCGATCGCCGAGGAAGCGCTCGATCTCATCGATGTCGAATACGAGGTGCTGCCCGCGGCCGTTGATCCGCTCGAGGCGATGAAGCCGGGCGCGCCCCCCGTGGCCGAATCGGGGACCGAGGCCGATACGAGCGAGGCGCAGGCCCACGGCAGCGTGGCGGGCGTCGCCGCCGTGGCGAAGCCGGCGAAAGCCGTCAACATCTCGCAGCAAACGAAGCTCGCGCGCGGCGACGTCGCGAAGGGATTTGCCGAGTGCGACGTCGTACTCGAGAAGACGTACCGCGTTCCGATGGTGCACCAGGGTTATCTCGAGCCGCATGCCGTCCTCGCGCAGTGGGACACGACCGGACAGCTCACGCTGTGGGCGAGCACGCAGGGCTCGTTCAACACGCGCTCGGAAGTCGCCGACGTCCTGGAGATTCCCGAGAACCGCATCAAGGTCATTCCCGTCGAATGCGGCGGTGGCTTCGGCGGCAAGATCCGCGCGCTGTGCGAGCCCGTGACGGCCGAGCTGGCGCGCGTGACCCGTCGCCCGGTGCGCTACGTGATGACCCGCCGCGAGGAGCTCATCGCGGGCATGCCGGCTCCGCAGGTGATCATCCGGCTGAAGACGGGCGTCAAGCGCGACGGCACGCTGATGGCGCTCGATGGTGAGATCGTGATCGAGTCAGGCGCCTTCTCGGGGGCCGTGCTCGCGGTGGGCGCGGTCTTCCTTGCCAGTCTCTACAAGTGGCCGGCGTTCGAGGTCCGCGGCTTCGAGGTGTTGACCCACAAGCCGTCGATCGCCGCGTACCGTGCGCCGGTGGCTCCGCACACGATCTTCGCCATCGACTCCCACATGGACCAGATCGCCGACGCGCTCGGTCAGGATCCGGTGGCGTTCCGACTGCGCCATATCCAGCGCGACGGCGATCCCATGGCGAACAACCAGCCGTGGGCGAGCAATGCCGGCTACGAGGTGCTCGAGCGTGTCGCGCAGCATCCGTCGTGGAAGCAGCGCGAGGCGTGGAAGAAGAGCGCGCCCACGGGCAAGCTGCGCGGCACCGGGCTCTCGCTCGGTGGATGGCTGGGCGGACTGCAGCCGACCGGCGCCACCGTCCGCCTGAATCCCGACGGCTCGCTGAGCGTGCTCACCGGGCAGGTCGACATCGCGGGCACGAACATCGCGCTCGCCCAGATTGCCGCCAGCGCATACGGCATCGACATCGAGCGCGTGAAGATCACCACCGGCGATACGGACGTCGCACCGATGACCGGGCTCAGCGCCGGCAGCAAGACCGTATACACGGTCGGCGCCGCAGTGCTCCAGGCCGCCGAGGACGCGCGACGCCAGACGCTCGAGATCGCGGCCAAAGAGCTCGAGGCGGCTGTCCACGATCTCGAGATTGAGGATGGCAAGGTCGTGGTCCGCGGCGTGCCCGGCAAAGGTGTCACGCTCGCGTCCATCGGGAAGAAGGGCAACCTCTATATGTCGAAGGTGCAGCCCGTGCTCGGCGTGGCGAACCCGGCGTTCTCGCAACAGGCGCCCGCCTTCGCCGCGCAGCTCGCGCGCGTGGAGCTCGATGCCGACACGGGCGAGGTCACGCTGCACGAATTCGTCGTCGTGCAGGATGTCGGCAAGGCGATCAATCCGCTCGCGTGCGAGGGGCAAATGCAGGGCGGCGCCGTGCAAAGCCTCGGCATCGCGCTGACCGAGGGCTTGATGTACGACGACAAAGGCCGGCTGATGAACCCGAGCCTGCTCGACTACCGCAAGCTCACGGCGGCCGACCTGCCGAGCATCGAATGCATCATCGTCGAGAAGCCGTCACCGGCCGGTCCATTTGGCGCTCGCGGTGTCGGCGAGCCGCCGATCGTTCCGGCGCCGGCCGCGATCGCGAACGCGATCGAGGACGCCGCGAGTGTGCGCCTCACCGCGCTGCCGATGACGCCCGAGAAGATCGCGCTGGCGATCGCACACCGGTAACCGAAGGGCATCACGCCCCACGAGGTCCAAAGGATGAACGCTGGAGAGATTTTCGTCGCAGGCAAGTGGCAGGCACCGGCGTCGGGGGAAACGTACCGACCGATCAATCCGGCCAACGAGGAGCCGCTCGCCGCCGTCGGCAAGGGCGACGAGCGTGATATCGACGCCGCGATCGCCGCGGCGCGCCGCGCGTTCGACTCGGGACCGTGGCCGAAGATGAGCGCCCACGAGCGCGGCCGGATCGTATGGCGGCTCGGCGACCTCATCACCCAGCATCTGGACGAGATGGCGAAGCTCGAGAGCCTCTGTACGGGCAAAACGATGTTCGACTCCGGCAAGGTCGAGATCCCGTTCGCCGCCGACGTATTCCGATACTTCGCGGGCTGGGCGAGCAAGATCCACGGTGAGACGCTGGCGATCCGACCCGGCGCATTCACGTTCACGCTGCGCCAGCCCGTCGGGGTCGTCGGCGCGATCGTGCCGTGGAACTTTCCGTTCCTGCTGTCCTCGTGGAAGCTTGCGCCGGCGCTCGCCGCCGGCAACACGATCGTGCTCAAGCCGGCGTCGCAAACGCCGCTCACCGCGCTGAAATTCGCGGAGCTGTGTCAGGAGGCCGGCGTCCCCGAAGGCGTCGTGAACGTCGTGACGGGGCCCGGCGGCAAGGTCGGGATGGCGATGGTGCGCGATCCGCGCGTGGACAAGATCGCGTTCACCGGCTCGACCGACGTCGGCAAGCAGATCATGCGCGAGGCCGCGGGCACGCTGAAGCGACTGTCGCTCGAGCTCGGCGGCAAGTCACCGAACATCGTGTTCGCCGACGCGGATATGGAAGCGGCGGTGAAGGGCGCGTTGACCGGCATCTTCTATAACAAGGGAGAGGTGTGCGCGGCGGGCTCGCGACTGTTCCTCGAAGACAGCATCCACGACGCGTTCATGGGCAAGCTCACGGATCGCGTGAAGAGCCTCACCGTCGGCGATCCGATGGATAAAGCCACGCGCATGGGACCGGTCGTCTCGAAGGCGCAGATGGAGACCGTGCTGAGCTACATCGATGCCGGCAAGCAGGAGGGCGCGCGCCTGGTCACCGGCGGCGGGCGCGCGAACGTGGGCAACGGCAAAGGCTATTACATCCAGCCCACGATCTTCGACGGCGTGCGGAACACGATGAAGATCGCGCGCGAGGAGATCTTCGGCCCCGTGCTCTCCGTGATCCCGTTCAAGTCGCTCGACGAAGGCCTGGCCGAGGGCAACAACAGCACGTATGGACTCGCCGCCGCGGTGTGGACGCGCGACGTGGCCAAGGCGATGCGTGCCGCGCAGGCCATCCGCGCCGGCACCGTGTGGGTGAACGCGTACAACCTGTTCGACGCGGCGTTGCCGTTCGGCGGCTTCAAGGAGTCCGGCTTCGGCCGTGAGATGGGCGCGGCGGGTTTGGAGCACTACACGGAAATCAAAACGGTATGGGTCGACCTGTCATGAGCGATCCGCGCTGAGATCGCGGCGCCGCCCGTGCGATCGTGCACGAGCGGCGCCGCACGATGCTAGGCCTTGCGGACGTTGGCCGCCTGTAGGCCCTTCGGGCCGCGCGTCACCTCGAACTCTACGCGGTCACCCTCGACGAGGCTCTTGAAGCCCTGCGCCTGGATCGCGCTGTAGTGAACGAAGACGTCCTCGCCACCCTCCTGGGTGATGAAGCCGAAGCCCTTCGCATCGTTGAACCACTTCACAGTACCGGTTGCCATGTCTCTTCTGTTCCTTCCGGAGCGTCGTCGCGCTCCTTCTTCGTTCCGGAGCGTCGTCGCGCTCCTTGTTCGGTCCGGAGCGTCGAGGCGCTCCTTGTGCTCCGACCACAATGGTCGGGAGTGCGAGCTCGGGTCAATTCCGCGGCACCGCATGGCCGAGATGTCGTTCGATCGCGCGCAACTGGTCGCGTTCCTCGGGCGCGGCAAAGCTCGATGCCTGCCCGGTCGCCTCGGCACGCGCGGTGCGGCCGATGCGGTGGATGTAGTCTTCCGGCGTGTGCGGAAGGTCGAAATTCACGACGTGCGCGATGTCGGGCACGTCGATGCCGCGCGCGGCAATGTCGGTAGCGACGAGCACGCGGTAGCGGCCCGCGCGGAATCCGTCGAGGGCCTCACGGCGCTGCGCCATCGTGCGATCGGCGTGCAGCCGCGTCACGCGATGGCCGGCGGCGGCCACCGCGCGCGTCAGCCGGTCGGCGCGGTGCTTGGTGCGCGTGAAGACGAGCGTCTGTCCCGGCTCGGCCTCGAGCAGCCGCAGGAGCAGCGGCGTCTTGGCGTGGCTCTCGGTGGAGTAGAGCCGCTGGGTGACCGCGGCCACCGGCTTTGCTGTCGCGCCGACGTCGACGCGCTCGGGACGCGAGAGATGGCGCCGCACGAGCCGCTCCACCGGCTCCGGCATCGTCGCCGAGAAGCAGAGCGTCTGGCGATCCACCGGAGTGCGCGCAAGGATGCGCTCGACCTGCGGCGCGAAGCCCATGTCGAGCATACGGTCGGCCTCGTCGAGGACGACGATCCGCACCGACGCCAGTGTCGCCGAGCGACGCTCGAGGTGGTCGACGAGCCGTCCCGGCGTGGCGACGATGACGTCGGGTCGGCGGGCGAGGCCGGCGAGCTGCGGGCCCATCGCTTCGCCGCCGATCAGCGTCAGCGTGCGGAGGCCGCGCGCCGCGCCGAGCATCACGAACGTCTCGGCGATTTGCAGCGCGAGCTCACGCGTCGGCGCCAGCACCATCGCTCGCGCGCCCGCGCTCGGACGCGACGCCGCGAGACGCTCGATGATCGGAATCGCAAACGCGGCCGTTTTGCCGGTCCCCGTCTGCGCGCACCCGATCAGATCGCGCCCGTCGAGGGCGATGCCGATGGCGCGTGCCTGGATCGGCGTCGGCGCGACGTAGCCGGCGCGCGCGATTGCCTCGAGCATGGGCGTGCTGAGGTGCATGTCAGTGAACGAACGCATCATGTCTGCCGTGTGCCTTTCTTTGGTGTCGACTGAGGCTTCAACCTGGCGAGAGTTGCAGGAGCACCCGGGCCCGTCGGCGGGCCCGGGCGGAAGCGACAGGGGTAGGCTCTAAACCTTGCGGACGTTCGCTGCCTGAAGACCCTTCGGGCCGCGGGTCACTTCGAACTCGACCCGGTCACCTTCGGCGAGGGACTTGAAGCCCTGAGCCTGGATGGCGCTGTAGTGCACGAACACGTCCTCGCCACCCTCTTGAGTGATGAACCCGTAACCCTTCGCATCGTTGAACCACTTCACCTGTCCCTGTGCCATTCCTTCTGACCTCTCTCTTCGGGGGTCTTCAGCCCCTGCGTGCGCCCGCGGGAATCGCGGGGTTGCCTGCCGGTATTGGCAGGCAAGCTACAAAGAAAAACGCCGCGCGACTCTGAGGTCCGCGCGGCGTGTGTCTCGATCTGGTCAATCGTTCAACTCCGTATGAACCTGAAACCGCGGCAAGAATTACATGAGGGCGCGAGCCTGTCAATCGAATTCTGGCGGGGCTGCGTGCTTCGTCACTCCGAGGGTATCAACCGAGTCAAGGGACGAGAGCCGTTCTTCGTGCCGAGCCAACCCGGGATGGCCATCGAGAAGCGTCCCGCGGTGCCGCCTGCCACGAGAATGTGAATTTCTTCGACGCTTGGAAATTTACTGACCAGCGTATCGGGCGCCGGTGGCTGCTTTCCGAATCGGAGATTCGTGCCTTCGCCATGCTCCTCATCGGGCAGCAGGGTGCGGTACGGGACACGAATTGCTTCGTACAGATACCGTCTGAGGTCGTCGCGACTCCAGCCGTGGTCGGCGAACGTCCGCGCGTGCTCGGGGCCGACGACGAGCATCGTGTGCGAGTACAGCGGGAAGTGCTTGCTGTTCCAGAGACCCGCCATAGACCACCCGAGCGATCCGGCCAGGCTGCGCGCGCTCCGACTCGCATGATCCGAGATTCCGTGTGGTGCCTCGCCCGCGAACAGCGTCACGGCGCTGGAGCCGGGCGGCAGGCCGCGAGCGACGTGATACGGCGGCCACGGACTGGCCTCCTCGTGCTCGCCGATGCAGTAGGTATAGCGGCCAGGATGTCCGAATGTCGACATCGACATCTCGCCGGGGCGCGCGCCGCCGATGTTGATCATCAGCAGCCGCAGCGCGCGTCCGATGGTCGCGTTGGCCCGAAAGCCGGGACCGAACACGCCGAACGAGCAATTGATGCCGATCTCGCGGCGCACCGGCCCGTGCACGACGATGAGCGGCGCGGAGAAGTGCGTCGACGTCGCGACACCGTGCAGGTTGAAGTCGGGATCGCACGCGCACTCTGCCGCGGTGAGTACGACCGGCAGGTACTCGGGCCGGCAGCCCGCCATCACGGCGTTGATCGCTGCTTTCTCGACGGTCAGGCGGCCGTAGTTCGGTGGCAGCTCGCCGAGCACATCATCGGGGGCACGACGCGTCGTCGCGAGCATCGCGTCGACGCGCGCGCGGGTGGGCGGAACGACGGGCAAGCCGTCCGTCACGCCTTTGTCGAACCACCCCTCCAGTTCGTCCATTGTGTTGGGGACCCTCCGGCTTCCCCAAACCCCCTCTCATCGAGTTGAGGGGACCCGTGCCGCTTCCCATCTTTCGCGCGGGGGCAGTCGATCGTTCGCCACGGAGAGTATCATCGGCGTGCGATGCATCCGTGGCACGACGTCGAGCTCGGCGATCACATCGAGCAGCACTTTCGTGCCATCGTCGAAATCCCCAAGGGCTCCAAGGTGAAATACGAGCTCGACAAGCGCACCGGACTGCTCTGGCTCGATCGCGTGTTGCACTCCGCCGTGCACTATCCCGCGAACTACGGCTTTTTGCCGCAGACGTATTGCGAGGATGGTGACCCGCTCGATGTCCTCGTGCTCGGTCAGGAGCCGGTGTTCCCGCTGTGCATCCTGCGAGCGCGCGCCATCGGGGTGCTGACGATGCGCGACGAGAAGGGCCAGGACGACAAGATCATCGCCGTCCACGTCGATGATCCCGAATATGCTGATTACAGCGACATGGCCCAGCTTCCGTCTCATCGGTTCCGCGAGCTCGAACGCTTCTTCCTTGACTACAAAGTGCTCGAGCAGAAAAACGTCGAGGTCGACCGCTTTCGAGGTCGCGCCGACGCCGATGACGTTATCCGCGCGGCGGTACGCCTCTACCGCCGGTCGTTTCCAGAGCGTAGGGAGGCGGAGCCTTCCCGACCGCGCTTGGACGCCGGATCACAGAACATCCAGGCGCCCTGACCCTGTCGTCGGGCGCTGGCGCCAGGATGACGGTCGACGTCACGGGGTGTGCCATTCTGGACAACCTCTATCAGGCGCCGGCCCACGCTTCGCGGCGACTCCTCCGTCAGTGTTCTCGATCAGTCCGTCTGCGGCGCCGGCGGCCGTCGGGCGCCATACGCCCAGAAGAGGCTGAAAAGATTTTCCTTTTCACCGTTCGACGGGTTCGAAAGTGAGCCGACTGGCAACGTAAATTGCTAAAAAAACACGCTTTTTCTATGAGTCTGGCATGGACTGTGCTATTGTACCGACACCCGCGCGGGGCCCTGTAACCAGTACACAGAGATGGAGAGCTGATGTTCTACAACCTGCTGGCCGGGATGTTCTCGAACGACCTTGCCGTGGACCTCGGGACGGCGAACACGCTCGTCTACGTCCGAGGCGAGGGGATCGTGCTGAACGAGCCGTCGATCGTCGCGATCCACCAGGCCGACCACTCGGTCCTGGCCGTCGGCCACGAGGCCAAGGCAATGCTCGGCCGCACGCCTGGCAACATCGTGGCCATCCGGCCCCTGAAGGACGGCGTCATCGCCGACTTCGATGTCACCGAGAAGATGCTCCACTACTTCATCTCCAAGGTGCATCGCCGCCGCACACTCGTCCGGCCGCGGATCGTCGTCGGCGTGCCGTCCGGGATCACGCAGGTCGAGAAGCGTGCGGTGCGCGACTCGGCCATGCAGGCGGGCGCCCGTGAGGTGTACCTCATCGAAGAGCCGATGGCGGCCGCGATCGGTGCTGGCCTGCCCATCCAGGAGCCGGGCGGAAACATGATCGTGGACATCGGCGGCGGCACGACGGAAGTCGCCGTGATCTCGCTGTCGGGCATCGTCTATTCGAAGTCGGTGCGCATCGCCGGGGACGAGATGGACGAGGCGATCGTGCAGTACATCAAGAAGCACTACAACCTGCTCGTCGGTGAGCGCCGGGCGGAGGAAATCAAGGTGACGCTCGGCTCCGCGTATCCGATGGGGGGTGATCGCCGGACGATGGAGGTCAAGGGCCGCGATCTCATCGACGGCATCCCAAAGACGATCGTGATCACCGATGAGGAGATTCGCGAAGCCCTGCGCGAGCCCGTCATGACGATCGTGGAGACCGTTCGCACGTGCCTGGAGCGCACGCCACCGGAGCTCGCCGCCGACATCGTCGACAAAGGCATCGTCATCACCGGAGGCGGCGCGCTGCTGCGCGGCCTCGACCATCTCCTGCGGCAGGAAACGAACCTGCCCGTGACGCCGGGCGACGATCCGCTCTCGTGTGTGGCGCTCGGAACGGGTAAGGTATTGGATGAGCTCGATTTGCTGAAGAAAGTCGCGATCCCCGCATAAGCGAGGACACACTCCGAGGGGTCGACGTGAGGATTCGGGCGCTGGCGCTGCTGGGCATCGTCGCAGCCGTCTGCCTCGTGCTCCTCACTGTGCAAATGCGGGGACGCACGCTCGGAGCGTCCGAGGCGCTCGCTATCGTCACCACACCCGTGCAGACGGCGCTCGCGCGAATCAACCGCGCGACGCTTGGCGTCTGGGCCACCTACCGCGACTGGAAGAACGTCCGCGCGGAGAACCGTCGGTTGCGCGAGGAGGCGCAGCGGTTGCGCGTCGAAGCGCTCCGTGTGACGGAGACGGATGCCGAGAACCAGCGTCTGCGCCGGCTCCTCGCGCTGAAGGAATCGCTGCCGATGGAGACGATGGCCGGCGAGATCATCGCGCGCGAATGGGGCGGCTGGGTGCGCTCGCTCACCGTCAATCGCGGCCGCGGCGATTCGGTGGCGCGCTTGACCGCGGTCATCGCGCCCGACGGCCTCGTCGGCCGGATCGTCGACGTGCGCGCCGGCTCGTCGGTCGTGCAGGTCCTGACCGATCCGGCCTCGACCGTTGGCGCCCACGTCGTTCGCACGCGCACGCCGGGCATCGTCGAGGGCGAGCCCCGCGGCACGCTGCGATTCAAGTACATGGCGCGTGATGGCGGCGGTCTGCAGGTGGGTGACGTCGTCGTCACGTCCGGGCTCGGCGGGCTCTTCCCGGGGGGGATCCCCATCGGCCGCGTGCGATCGATCGAGGATCGCGGTGCGGCGCTGTTCAGCTACGCACAGCTGGCGCCCGCGGTGGATTTCGCCCGCATCGACGAGGTGCTCTTGCTGACCGGGAACGCCGCGCGGGACGTCGCCGCGTCGTTCAAGGGTGACGGCTGATGCGCACGTTTCTCGCGATCGCGGTGCTCGGCGGCGGCGTTGCGCATGCGACGGTGGGCTCCGCTCTGCGCATCGCGAACGTCGCTCCCGACATTCCGCTCATCGTCGTCGTGCTGCTGGCGCTGCGGCGCGGCCCCGAGTTCGGCTGTGGCGCCGGCTTCGTGGCCGGGCTACTTCAGGACGCCGCCAGCGGTGGCTTGCTCGGTGTGCAGGCCCTCACGAAGGCGGTGGTCGGCTTCGCGATCGGTACGGCGGGCAGCCGCTTGCGCGTCAGCCAGCCGCTCGTCCAGGTGCCCGGACTCGTGCTCCTCTCGGTGCTCGAGGGCCTCGCGCGCTTCGGACTGCTGCAGCTCTTCCACTTCCCGGCGCCGTTCGGCGAGCTCATGATGTATGTCGTCCTGCCTCAGGCGCTCTACAACGGCTTCCTCGGGGCGGCCCTCGTGCTCGCGCTCGCCTGGGCCGAGCGCGTGAAAGAGCGGACCGCGCCGTGAACGGCTGGACGGGCCCCGGATATCGCGGCAGCTTTCCCGGCCGCCGGGATCCCGCGCAAAAACGCATCATCGCGATGTCGATCGTCGTCACCGCGGCGCTTCTGGTCATCGTGTGCCAGCTGTGGTACCTGCAGGTGCTCGAAGGCGGGCGCTTCCAGGAGGCGTCGGACAAGAATCGCATTCGCATCCGGCCGATCGCCGCCCCCCGCGGCATCCTGTTCGACCGCAACGGGCTCCCGCTCGTCGACAATCGCCCCGCGTTCACGCTGTCGCTCATCCCCCGTGAGCTCGAGCGTGATCCGGCCAAGCGCGATGCGACGCTCGGACGCGTTGCCGTGCTTCTCCAGATACCGTTCCAGGAGCTAGAGGACGCGGTTGCGAAAGTCTCTCCGGACTCGTTCCTTCCCGTGCGGATTCGCCGCGGCCTTTCGATCGCCGACATGCAGAAGATCGAGGAGTGGAAGCTCGAGCTGCCGGGGGTGATCGTCGAGGTCGAGCCGCAGCGCGTGTATCCCAACAGCCGCTTCGCCGCGCATCTGCTCGGCTACGTTCGCGAGGCGAACGACGACCAGCTCAAAGGCGGGCGCTACCGCCGCGGCGACATGGTCGGCCAGACCGGGCTCGAGCGGCTGCTCGACGAGTTCCTGCGCGGCAAGGACGGCGGCGAGCGCATCGAGGTCGACGCGATGGGCCGGCCGGTGCGACTCGTGCAGTCCACGGAGCCGCATCCGGGCGCGCAGGTCGTGACCACCATCAATCGCCGTATTCAGGAGCTCGCAGAAAAGCTGATGGAGGGCAAGACCGGCGCGGTCGTCGTCATGGATCCGCGCAACGGTGACATCCTCGCGATGGTGTCCACGCCTGCCTTCGAAATCGATCGCTTCACCGGCACGATCGACCGCGAGGCGTGGACGCGCGTCATGAAGGACCCGGACTTTCCGCTCCTCAATCGAACCATCCAGAGCCAATACCCGCCGGGCTCCGTGTTCAAGATGGTGCTGACCGCGGCGGGGCTGCAGGAAGGCACGCTGACGCCCGCGGATCGCGTTCACTGCACGGGTGAGTTCCCGTTCGGTGGCCGCGTGTTCCGCGACTGGAAGAAAGAGGGTCATGGGGCCGTCGACCTCATGGGCGCCGTCGCGCAGTCGTGTGACGTGTTCTTCTACGGCGCCGGGCTGAAGGTCGGCGCGGCCGCGATCGCGAAGTACGGGGCCGCGTTCGGCTTTGGTGCGGCCACCGGCATCGAGCTCGGCACCGAGAAGTTCGGTCTCATCCCCGCACCGAAATCGCCTCGCCGGGGCAAGCCTGCCGTGTGGCATCCCGGCGAGACCGTGAACATGTCGATCGGCCAGGGCCAGCTGCTCGTCACGCCGATGCAGGTCGCGCGATTCATGTCCGCCATCGCGAACGGCGGCGTGTTGTGGAAGCCGCGCATCGTGCAACGCATCGAGCGGCCCGAGATGGGCGTCGTGTGGAGCGACGCCGGCAGCGTCAACGGCCACGTCGAGCTGAATCCGGCCGTCTGGGCGTTCCTGCGACAGAGCATGTGGGCGGTCGTGAACACGCCGCACGGCACGGGTGAGGCCGCGCGCATCCCCGGGCTGGACATTGCCGGCAAAACGGGTACCGCGCAGATGATCGCCAACTCCAAGTCGGAAAAGGGCCAGGATCACGCCTGGTTCGCGTCGTTTGCGCCCGCGCGCGACCCCGAAGTCGTCGTTGTCGTGCTCGTCGAGCGTGGTGGCCACGGAGGCTCGGTGGCCGCGCCGATCGCCCGGCAGATCTACAACGCGATCTTCTTCGAGAAAGTCGCCAGCCTCGACATCACCGGCTAGACTCACTGCATGACCGTGCTGAGTGGCATCGACCGGCGACTGCTGCAGAACGTCGACTGGCCGCTGCTCGGCGCTATGGGCGGGCTGATCGTGCTGAGCGCGACAACCCTGGCAAGCCTGCACATCGGGCGCGCGGGAGGCAATGTCGCACTCCGCCAGCTCGCGTGGTTCGCGCTCGGCCTGTGCGCGCTCGTCATCGTCGCCTCGATCGACTATCGGCGCCTGGTGCGCCTGGCGCCGCTGCTCTTTGCGCTTGGACTGCTGGGGCTCGCGTCCGTCTTCGTCATCGGCCGCACCGTGTCCGGTGCGCGCCGCTGGATCCTGCTCGGGCCGATGTCGGTGCAGCCCTCCGAGATCTTCAAGATCTGCTTCGTGCTCATGGCCACGTGGGTGCTGACGTCGCGGTGGGCGCAGCCGGTGGGCAAGGCTACGCTGGCGCTGACGGTGCCGGTGCTCGCCGTGCCCGGGCTGCTCATCGTCAAGCAGCCGGACCTGGGCACTGCGCTGCTGCTCTTTCCGGTCCTCACAGCCCTTCTCGTGGGCGCCGGCATCCGCTTGCGACTGCTCGGCGGCGTCGCGCTCGCCGGTCTGTGCGCGCTGCCGCTCGTCTGGTTTCTCGCGATGAAGGAATACCAACGCGAACGCATTCTCGTCTTCCTGGATCCGTTCCGCGATCCGCTCGGGAGCGCGTACAACGTCATCCAGGCCAAGATCGCGATCGGTTCAGGACAGCTTCTGGGTAAGGGCGTCGCCGGCGCCACGCAGAGCCGGTTGGCCTTCGTCCCGGAGCGTCACACGGATTTCATCTTCGCCGTATTCGCCGAAACGTGGGGGTTCGTCGGCTGTCTGGTGCTGCTCACCTGTTACGCGTTGCTGCTGCTCCGCGGGTTCGACATCGCGGCATCGGCGCGTGAGCCGGTGGGGCGACTCGTCGCGCTGGGGGTGACCGCCCTGTTCGCGACGCAGGTGCTCGTCAATGTCGGAATGGTCACCGGTCTCCTGCCCGTCGTCGGCGTGCCGTTGCCGCTGATGAGCTACGGAGGCACGTCCATGCTC
>JBKOUQ010000015.1:0-17775 GCA_046723475.1 Candidatus Methylomirabilota bacterium | reverse complement strand
GGATTACCCGATCTGCGCGACCCAAGATGGACGGCGGGATGGTGAGATCCAGCGTCTTCGCGGCCGTGGCGCTCACGACCAGCTCGAACTCCGTGGGCTGCTCGACCGGCAGGTCACCGGGCCTTGCCCCCTTCAAGATCTTGTCCACGTAGGTAGCGGCGAGTCGGAACATGTCGAATCGATCCGTGCCGTAGCTCATAAAGCAATCCGTCGACTCCAACCACGTACACATCGTCGGCAGCCGATGCTTGGCCGCAAGGTCAAGAATTCGCCTTTGGTGGGTGATCGTGAAGTGTCAGTCCCAATGTCCGCGCAGCACCCTGCGCCTCTTTCACGCTGTGGGCCAAAGCCAGATTGCCCGGTATGGAAAGAATGGCTACACGGGAGGCCCCAGGCACAGCCTCCTTGAGGAGCTGCAGCTGCTTGCTGATCACTTCGGGTGTTACGGCGCTCAGGCCGGTGATATTTCCACCCGGCCGCGCGAGACTTGCGACGAGTCCGGCTCCGACTGGATCGCCACTGGTGGCCATGACGATGGGGATCGTGTTGGTCGCCTCTTTGACAACGCGGGCCGCCTCCTCACCTTGCGTCACGATCACGTCCACATTGAGCCGGACCAGCTCGGTGGCGAGACGAGGAAGTCGCTCCGATCTGCCCTCCGCCCATCGGTATTCGAGCGAGATGGTCTGTGGCTCGACGTAACCGAGATCTTGTAGGCCCCGCCGGAAAGCGTCCACATAAGGATCGGGAGGTGAGCCGGGCCGCAAGAGACCGACGCGCGGGGTCTTCGCCGCCCGTTGCGCTTCTCCGACGAGCGGCATGGACCCGAGCGTGAAGGCCAGGCTCATCGTCGCCAACGCGCGTATGGCTCGCGTGGCCGCGCAGCTCATTCGATGATTTGATTGGCCCGCAACAGGATGGCTGGAGAAATGGCGAGTCCCAGTCCCTTCGCCGTCTTGAGGTTGATGACCAGCTCGAACGTCGTCGGCGCGATCACCGGTAGATTTGACGGCTTCTCGCCCTTGAGGATCCGGCCGACGTAGATCCCGGCCTGACGGTACGCATCGGGGCGGCTCGCGCCGTAGCTGATCAGGCCACCTGCCTCGGCGATCTCCCGATCCGCGTAGATCGCCGGGATGCCGTGCCGCGCCGCCAGCGCGACAACCTTGTCCCGCTGACTCAAGAAGACGGGGTCGGCAGTGACACAGAGTGCGCCGATGCGCTCGTGCACGATGACGTCGAACGCACGTTCGATCTCGACCGCGGCGGCGGCATGGCAGATTCTGATGGACGAGCCAAGCGCCTGCGCCGCCGTCTGAACGCTCGCAGCCTCCGTCACACTCGGTGGATTGTTCGGGTTCACGAGAACCGCAACCTTCATGACGTTCGGCACGAGCTCGCGCAGCAGCCCCAACCGCTTCGATCCGAGTTGGGCCGTGAAGAACGTCACTCCGGTGACGTTGGCGGTCGGCCGATTGAGACTCTTGACGAGTCCGTGCGCGACGGGATCGCCGCCAATCGCGAAGACGATCGGAATCGTGGTCGTGGCGCCCTTGGCCGCCAGACCCGCCGGAGTGCCGCTGAGCGCGGCAATGACAGCCACGCGACGACGAACCAGATCGGCGGCCAACGCAGACAGTCGGTTGTATTGTCCGTCGGCCCAGCGGTACTCGATCACCACATTCCGCCCCTCGACATAGCTCGCCTCACCGAGACCCTGCTGGAACGCAGGCACAATCGTCGCCCGGTCGTTCGCACTCAGGCTGCTGAGGAGTCCGACCACCGGCACTGTGGGCGGCTGTGCGCGCGCGCCTCGCGGCCTCGGGACGAGGCCACCGATCAGTGTCGCCAGCAGTGCTCTCCGGGAGGTCGTCAAATCTTCGGAGGGGCGTTACTGAATCAACTCGTCCGCGCGGAGCAGCAGGGGCCGCGGGATCGTCAGCCCGAGCGCCTTGGCCGTCACGAGGTTGATGATCAATTCGAACCTCGTCGGCTGCGATACCGGAAGCTTCGCGGGGTTGGTCCCCTTGAGAATCTTGTCGACCAGCGCCGCGCTGAGCTCACGATGCATCTCCGCGAGATTGGTGCCGTAGGCCATGAGGCCGCCTGCGTCGGGATACTCCCTGAGGCCGTACATTGTCGGCAGTCGGTGGCGAGCGGTTAGCTTGATAATGAGCGGCGTCTGCGCGAGAAACATCCCGTCGGGAAACACCACCAGCGCCTGAACATCCTTTCGGACGAGATCGGCGATGGTGGGCTCGAGCTGTTTGGGGTCTCGTACGCCGACCAGCTCGAGCTCCACGCCGAGACGGTGCGCGGCCTCTTCGATGACCTTCAACGACGGCTCGTGTACCGGGTTCGCGGGGTTCCACAGCACACCAAAGCGAGTGGCGGCCGGCACAGCCTCCTTCAGGAGCTCCAAATACTTCGCACGTAGCTCGAGACCGAGGTGAGTCCAGCCCGTGACGTTGCCTCCGGGACGCGCGAGGCTGGTGACGATGCCGCTTCCCACGGGATCGGCCGTAAAGCCGAAGACGATCGGAATGGTCGTCGTGGCGCGCTTGGCTGCGAGTGCCGCCGGCGTCGTCGACGTGACGATGATGTCCATGTTCAGGCGGACGAGCTCGCTCGCGAGCGCGGGGAGGCGACTCGTCTGCCCCTCGGCGAACCGTGGCTCGATCGTGATGTTCTCGCCCTCGACCCAACCGTGCTCGCGCAGCCCACGTCGCAAGCCATCCAGGTAGATGGTGTTACGCGCGGCCGATCCCTGGTCGAGGTATCCGATGCGGCGCAGGTTCGCGGCGGCCGGCGCGCCCGCACACACGGCGATGGTAAGCAGCAGAACGATGGCAATCGTGCACGCCGTGATCGTTCGTCTCGGCGGCTTCACTACAGTCATTGTCGTCATTCGAACACCTGGTCGGCCTGGAGCAGCACCGACTGCGGGATCGTCAGGCCGAGGGCCCTGGCGGCCTTGAGGTTCACCACGAGCTCGAACTTCGTCGGCCGTTCGACGGGCAGATCAGCAGGTCTGGCCCCTCGGAGGATTTTGTCGACGTGCGCAGCGCATCGCCGGAACAGGTCCGGAATGCTGGCGCCATAGGCAACGAGCCCCCCGAGCTCGACGAACTCTTTGGCCTGGTACATCACGGGGAGGCGGTGCCTCGCGGCGAGCTCGACAATGCGTTTGCGCTCGATGAAGAACATCGCGCTTGGGAGCACGAACACGGCCTGAGCGCGCTCGGTCGTCGCCTTTGAGAACGCGCCCTCCAGATCGTCGGCGCTCCGCGCTTCCACCGGTTGAAGTTGGAGTCCGAGCCTGTGCGCCGCAGACTGCGCCTCTTGTAACATCGCCGTCGTCGTCCGCTCGGCGTACGCGCCAGGGTGCCACAGCGCAGCAACGCGCGAGGCCCGGGGAACAGTCAGCCGGAGCAGCTCCAGGCGCTTGGCGACGAGCTCCGGGCCGATGAACGTCAATCCCGTGATGTTTCCGCCCGGCCGGGCCAGGCTCGCCACGAGCCCGTCCCCGATGGGATCGCCCATGACGGGCGTGACGATGGGAATGGCGGTCGTAGCTTGCCGTACCGCTCGGGCCGCTGGTGTATTCGGCGCAACGATGAGATCGAGCTTCAGCCTCGCAAGCTCGCGCGCCAGGGCCGCAAACCGCTCGAGCTTCCCGCCTGCCGATCGGTAGTCGATGACGATGTTCCGACCCTCGACATAGTCGTGTTCACGGAGTCCTTGTCGGAACGCATCCACGAGCACTATGGTTTCCGCCGCGTCGAGTGGGCCGGTCGCCAGATACCCGATCCGTGCGAGATTCGTCGGCGCCTGGGCCTCACCCGCGAGCGGCACCGCCAGGAGCACGAGCGCACCCACGATCGTGCGTAGGCACAGCATTATGTGACCAGCGCGCACATCAGCGCGCGCGGTGGGCCGCCCGCTCGTCTTTGGTCGCAACCTCGTCGACGGCCGTGGCGTCGGCGCTCAGCACGACGCCGTACGCGTCGCGGGCGGCGACCGCGCTGATCTTGCCGTCGAGAACGTCGGCGAGCACCGCGGCGGGATCGCGGTCCAACGGATCGCCGTAGCCGGCGCCGCCGGCGATGTACTCCCAGAGCTGATCGCCCGGGTGCAGCACGATCATCTTCTTGGAGGGCAGCTCCTCCCGCGAGCCGTCTCGGCGCAGGATGAAGGCGTGCGCGCGCGCGCCGGGCGCGCCGCCCTCCAAGCCCCACGGCGCCGACGCGAACCGCTCGCCGCGGTGCGAGATCATCACGTCGGTCATCGTCGCCTCGAACACTTTCTCGAGCCCGAGGCCGCCACGGAAGCGTCCGGCGCCGCCCGAGTCGCCCCACAACCGCGCGCGCGGGATGCGGAGCGGAAAGCTCATCTCGACCGACTCGACCGGGATGTTCATGCAGTTCGACACGTCCGTTTCGATGACGTCGACGCCGTCTTTGTCCGGCCGCGCCCCCATGCCGCCGGCGGCCAGCTCGCTCGCGACGAACGGTCGTCCGGTCTCGGGATCGCGTCCGCCGAACGCCATCACGAGCAGCGTCCCGGAGTTCGCGGCGGGCATGCGACCCGGCAAGGCGGCGACGAGGGCGCCGAGGATCGTGTCGGCGATGCGCTTGATCGTTGCCGTGCGGCAGCTCACCGGCGCCGGCGGACGCGGGTTGACGATCGTGCCCTCGGGCAGCACCGCCTCCACCGCGCGGAAGCAGCCGCCGTTGTTCGGGATCGACGCGTCCGAGATCGCGCGCACCGCGTAGTAAACCGCCGACATCGTGGAGGCCGGCACGGAATTGAACGGCCCCTTGACCTGACCGTCGCTGCCCGTGAAGTCGAACGTCATCGACGACCCGCGCACGCGCAGCGTCACCGCGATCTTCACGCGGCGGCCGATGTCGACGCCGTCGTCGTCCAGCCAGTCCTCGAACGCATAGTCGCCGTCGGGAATCGCCTCGATCTGCGCGCGCGTGAGGCGCTCGGCGCGACCGAGCAGCTCGTCGATGTACGCGAGCACGGTGGCGGCGCCGTGCGCCGCGAACAGCTCGCGCAGCCGCACGCCGCCGAGCCGTCCCGCGGCCACCTGCGCCATGAGGTCGCCGGTGAAGACGTCGGGCAGCCGCACGTTGCGCGTGAGCAGGCGAAACAGGTTCTCGTCGAGCTCGCCCCCGCGGAACAGCTGCGTGGGAGGGATGATGACGCCTTCCTGGAACAGCTCGGTGGCGTCCGTCGGCACGCTGCCCGGCGTGCGGCCGCCCACGTCCTGGTGGTGGCACATCGTGCACGCCAGTGCGACGGCGCGCCCGTCGGCGAAGACCGGCACGGCGAGCGTGATGTCGGGGAGGTGCGTGCCTCCGTCGTACGGATCGTTCAACAGAAACGCATCGCCCTCGCGCATGCCGTCGGGCGGAAACGCGCGCACGAGACGCTGTGCCGCGAACTGCAGCGCGCCGAGATGAATCGGAATGGCGGCCGCCTGCGCAATCGTCTCACCGCGCGTATTGAACAGTGCCGCCGAGGCGTCGAGTCCCTCCTTCACGATCGGCGATGCCGCGCTCTTGAGCAGCGTGAGCTCCATCTCGTCGGCGATGGCGTCCAGTCGGTTGCGCAGCACCTCGAGCAGGATCGGATCGATCACGTGGCGCTCCGCAGGCGAAGGTTGCCCGCCTCGTCCACGAGGGCGCTCACGCCGGGCGGAATCACCGTCGTCGTGTCGGTCTGCTCGACGATTGCCGGACCGGGCACGCGCGCTCCGCGCGGCAGCCGCGCGCGCTCGTAGATCGCCGTCTCGACGAACGCGCCGAAGTACGCCTGGCGCGACGCGATGCGTGCCTCGTCGAGCACGCCGCCCGCGGAAGCCGTCGACGCCACGCGCGGCCGAGGCAGCGGAAACGTGTGCACGGCGCGGAAGTTCACGAACTCCACCGGCTGCTGCGCTCGTGCATAGCCATAGACCCGCTCGTGGACCGCGTGAAACGCGGTGACGATGTCCGGCACGGTCGCCGGCGCCACCGGCACCGTGATCGCGACCTCGAGCTCGTACGCCTGACCGACGTAACGCATGTCGGCCGCGTACGCGACGCGCACGTCGCTCGCCGGGACGCCCTCCTCGCGCATGCGCGCGCGCCCGGCGGCGTCGAGCTCGGCCAGGCACCGATTGATCGCGTCGAGGTCGGCGGCGTCGGTGCGCGCCTGCAGCGTCCGCGCGTGGTGATGCTCGATCGCCGCGGCGAGCAGCCCGAACGCGGCGAGGACGCCCGGCGCCTCGGGCACCAGCACCTCCGCCATCCCCATCTCCGCGGCGAGCGCCGCGCCGTGGACGGGACCGGCGCCGCCGAGCACCACGAGCGCGAACTGCCGCGGGTCATAGCCGCGCTTGATCGTCACCAGACGGATTTGATCCGCCATGCGCGCGTTGACGACCCGATGAATGCCGGCCGCCGCGGTGACGGTGTCCACGCCGAGACGGCGGCCGATCGCGGCGACCGCGCGCTCGGCGGCCGCCACGTCGAGCGTCATCGCTCCGCCGGCAAAGCGTCCGGGATTGAGATAGCCGAGCACGACGCTCGCGTCGGTCACCGTCGCCTCGTCGCCGCCCCGGCCATAACACGCGGGCCCGGGCTCGGCGCCTGCGCTGCGCGGCCCGACGCGCAGCCCACCGGCCGCGTCGATCCACGCGATGCTGCCGCCGCCCGCGCCGATCGTGTTGACGTCCACCATCGGCGTCCGCACCGGATACGATCCGATCGCACCCTCGCTGGCCAGCAGCGGCCGTCCCTCGCGCACCACCGCCACGTCGTTGCTCGTGCCGCCCATGTCGAGCGAGACGAAATCACGCACGCCCGCGCGCTCGGCCGCGAACGCCGCGCCGATCACGCCGCCCGCCGGTCCGGAGAGAAACAGCGTGACGGGCTGCTGCGCGGCCAGCGCGGCGGAGACGATGCCACCGCGCGAGCGCATGATCAGTGGCACGCCCGGCACGCCGAGCTCGCGCAGCGTGTCGGCGAGTCCGGCGAGGTAGCGCTTCACCACGGGACCGAGGTAGGCGTCGAACGCGGTCACGCACAGCCGCTCGTACTCACGGAACGTCGGATCGACCTCGCACGACAGCGAGACGCTGATCTCGGGCGCGAGCTCCGCGATGATCTCCCGCGTGCGGCGCTCGTGCACCGGGTTGACGAACGAGAACAGATAACAGACCGCGATGGCCTGCACACCCTGGGCGCGCAGCCGTTGCGTCGCCGCGCGCACGCCGTCCTCGTTCAACGGGACGAGCACGTGGCCCTTCGCGTCGAGGCGCTCGCGGATCCCGACGCGACGCCGCCGCGGCGCCAGGAACGTCGGCACCTCCGGATCCATGCCGAGGTCGTACATCCGCGAGCGCTTCATGCGCCCCAGCTCGAGCACGTCCTCGAAGCCCTCGGTGGTCAGAATCGCGGTCACCGCGCCCTTCTGCTCGAGAATGGCGTTGGTCGCGATGGTCGTGCCGTGGATGAAGCGCTCGACGTCGCCCGGCTTCGATCGCGCCGCCGCGAGCACCGCACGAGTGGCGGCCGCGATGCCCTCGAGCAAGTCCTTGGGCGTGCTCGGCACCTTGGCCAGCGTCAGCCGGCCGTCGGCATCGAGCGCGACGATGTCGGTGAACGTGCCACCGATGTCCACACCGATCTGCACGAAGGCCCTCCCGGAGGCGCTCACGTTACCATACCCGCCATGCGTGACCTCCTGGACCGCCTCGACGGCTGGCGCGATGAGCAGATCGAATTCCTCGCCCGCCTGGTGAACCACGACAGCGGCACCGACGACGTGCTCGACGTCAACCGCGTCGGCGCCATTCTTGCCGAGCGGCTCGAGCGCCTGGGGTTCACCGTGCGCCGCGTGCCGAGCGAGCGCTTCGGCGATCACCTGGTCGGCGACAAGCCGGGCACGGGCCCCAAGCGCTTCCTGTTCGTCGGCCACTACGACACCGTCTTCCCCTCGGGCACCGTCAAGCACCGGCCGTTTCGCATCGACGCGGAGGGCCGCGCGTGGGGGCCCGGTGTGTACGACATGAAGGGCGGGCTCGCCGCCGTGCTCTATGCGCTGCGCGCACACGCCGAGGCGCGCACGACGACGTGGCGGGAGACGAACGTCAGCGTCGTGTTCAACTCCGACGAGGAGCGGCTGTCACCGACCTCGCGCCCCGTGATCGAGGCCGAGGCCCGGCGCGCACACAGCGTCGGCATCCTCGAGCCCGCGCGTCCGGGTGGTGAATACGTCATGGCGCGCAAGGGCGCCGGCACGTTCTCTCTCGAGGTGAAAGGCAAGTCATCGCACGCGGGGCTGCAGCCCGAGCTCGGCGCGAGCGCCATCGCGGACCTCGCGCACAAGATCGCGGCGCTGCACGCGCTCACGGATTTTTCGCGCGGCACCACCGTGAACATCGGAACCGTGCGCGGCGGCGAGCGTCCCAATGTCGTGGCCGATCGCGCGTTCGCCGAGATCGATCTGCGCGCGTGGAGTGCGGCCGACGCCGAGGTCGCCATCGCCGCCATGCGGAAGATCTGCGAGCCCGCCCACGTGCCGGGCACGACGGCGCGCTTCTCGGGTCAGATCAGCTTTCCGCCCTGGCCGCCTGGCCTGCCCGGCACGGAGCGCTTGCTCGAAATCATGCGCGCGGCCGGCCGTGACGTCGGCGTCGACGTGCGCGCGATCAAGACGGGCGGCGGGTCGGACGGCAATCACACGTCCGCGATTGCGCCCACGCTCGACGGCATGGGCCCGAAAGGCAGCCGCGCCCACAGCGAGGAAGAATTCATCGAGATCGCGACGCTCCTGGAGCGCACGAAGATGCTCGCACTCTTCCTGGATCACTGGAGCAAGGAGTTCGTGATCTGATCGGTGCCGCCATCCGTCGCAACGAAGATCCTCGGCTGCTGCGCGGGCTCGGCTGCTTCGTGGCGGATATTTCTCCGGCAGGCGTGCTGCATGCCGCGTGCGTGCGGAGCCCGCATGCCCGGGCGCGCATCCGGGCGATCGATGTGTCGCGCGCCAGCGCACAGCACGGCGTGCAGCTGGTGATGACGGCCGCCGAGCTCGGCCCGCTGAATCAGCCCACGCCGCTGCTGATTCCGCATCCCGAGCTCGCGCATCCGCGTACCCCGTACCCGCTCGCCGTCGACGAGGTCCGCTACGCCGGCGAGCTGATCGCGCTGGTCGTGGCCGACGATCGCTATCTCGCCGAGGATGCCGCGCGACTCGTCGATGTCGAGTACGAGCCTCTGCCGGCCGTCGTCGATCTCGAGGCGGCCGGTGCCGATGGTGCTCCGCGTGTTCACGCGGACGTCCCCGGCAACCGGGCCGCGCGCGTCGCGCAGCGTGTCGGCGATCCCGACGCCGCGTTCGCGCGTGCCGCGCACGTGTTCCGCGAGCGGCTCGCCATCGAGCGCAGCTGCGGCAGCCCGCTCGAGACGCGCGGCATCGTCGCCGACTGGGACGGGCGCACGCAGATGCTCAAGGTGTGGATCTCCACGCAGGCGCCGCTGCCGATCAAGAACGGGCTCGCGCGGCTCTTCGGCCTGCCGGAATTCAAGGTTGAGGTGATGGCGCCCGACGTCGGCGGCGGCTTCGGCACAAAGATCATGCTGTTCTATCCGGAAGAGATCGTCGTGCCGGCGGCCGCGATGCGTCTGGGCCGCGCGGTGAAGTGGATCGAAACCCGCGCGGAGCATCTCACGGCGTCCAGCCAGGAGCGCGGCCAGCTTCATGAGGTCGAGGTCGCGACGGACGAGACCGGCCGCATCCTGGGTCTGCGCGATCGCTTCCTGCACGACGCCGGCGCATACACGCCGTACGGCATCATCGTGCCGCTCATCACGGCGACGCAGCTCCCGGGACCGTACACGCTGCGGCACTACGCCGTCGACTTCGAGGTCCGCTACACCAACAAGGTGATGGTCACGCCCTACCGCGGCGCCGGGCGACCGCACGGCGCGTTCGTCATGGAGCGGATGATCGGGCGCATCGCACGCGAGCTCGACCTGGAGCCGAGCGAAGTCCGACGCCGGAATTTCATCGCGCCCGACCAGTTTCCGTGGGATGTCGGACTGACGTTCCAGGACGGCGGGCCGACGCGCTACGACAGCGGCGACTACCCGGCGGGACTGGAGATGGCACTGCAGCGTATCGGCTTTGCGAATTTCCGCGCGCGTCAGCGCGTCGCGCGCGCGCAGGGACGCCACCTCGGGCTCGGCGTCGCGTGCTACGTCGAAGGCACCGGGATCGGACCGTACGAAGGCGCGCACGTCCGCATCGAGCCGAGCGGCACGGTATACGTCGCGACGGGCCTCACCACCCAGGGCCAGGGCCACTACACCACGTTCGCGCAGATCGCTGCCGAAGCGCTCGGGTGCGACCCGCGCGACGTCACCGTCGTGACCGGCGACACGAGTCGCTTCAACTGGGGCGCGGGCACGTTTGCGAGCCGCGCGCTCGTCACCGCGGGCAACGCCGTCGCGAGCGCCGCGGCGAAGGTGCGCGAGAAAGCGCTGCGCATCGCGGCCGAGCTCCTGGAGGTCGCGCCGCAGGACCTCGAGGTTCGCGACGGCGCGGTCAGCGTCAAAGGCGTTCCCGATCGGCGGCTCGCCCTCGGCGCGCTCGCGACGGTCGCAAATCCGATTCGCTACGCGTACGGCAAGGACGCCGCCGAGGCGGCCTTGCGTCTGGTCAAGCCGCGCGCGGGGCCCGTCCTGCGCGAAGGCGAAGAACCGGGTCTGGAAGCGCGCGGCTACTACGCCCCGTCGCAGGCAACGTTTGCGAGCGGCTGTCATGCGGCGATCGTCGAGGTCGACGTCGAGACCGGCGTCGTGCGCGTGCTCGAGTACGTCGTCCAGCACGACTGCGGCCGAATCGTGAACCCGGCCATCGTCGATGGGCAGATCCACGGCGGCGTGGCGCAAGGCCTCGGCGGCGCGCTCTACGAGAAGCTCGCGTTCGACGCCGCGGGCCAGCCGCTCACGCAGACGTTCCTGGACTTCCACGTGCCGACCGCGACCGAGGTCCCGTCGATCGACGTGACGCACCTCGAGACGCTTTCGCCGCTCAACCCGCTGGGCGTCAAGGGCGTCGGCGAGGCGGGCGCCATTCCGGTACCGGCGCTCATCGCCGAAGCGCTCGAGGATGCGCTGGCGCCCTTTGACGTCCGCGTGCGCGAGATGCCGCTCACGCGCGACCGCATCCGCGCGCTGATCCGCGGCACCGCGGGCGGCGGCTGACGTCGTTACGGCTTGTAGTTCACCTTCGCCGGCAGCACACGGCGCATGAGATCCGGATAGAGGAACCCGTTGTAGTCGAGCGGCTTCGTCAGCTTGCCCTGCTGCTTCAGCTGCGACTCGGCCAGCCGGAACATACTCACGGTGAAGTCGTCGAAGACCATCTCGAACCGAAGCTTGGTCATGAGCTGCTCGACGAGCGGCGGATCCAGGTTTCGGAGAAAGTCGGACACGTCCTTCGCCGCCCGTTTGCGATCGCTGTTGATGAGGTCGGTGGCTTCGACGAGCGCGCGCACGAACGCGTCGGCCGCCGCCGGATTCTTCTGGATCCAGCCGCGGTTCATGTAGATGTACACGCCCTGCTCGAGAATGCCTTCCTGATCACGGAGGACCTTCGTATTCTTCACGGCGGCCAGCCCGCGCGTGATCCACGGCTCCCACACGGCGTAGGCGTCGATGTTGCCGCGCTCGAGCGCGGCGACCATCTCCGGCGCCTCGACGTTGACGACGGTGTAGTCGCCGGCGTTGAGCTTCAGCTTGTCGAGCATGGCGAGCCAGAACACCTCGCCACCCGAGCCGCGCGCCACGCCGACCTTCTTGCCTTTGAGCTGGTCGAGCGTGTCGATGTTGCGGCCGACGAGGCCGATCCACTTGACCAGGCGCGTGGCCTGCGCGACGACGACCACGTTTGGATCGAGGTTGTGGTTGCTCACGCCGGCGATTTCCGAGCCGAACGCGGACTCGATCTGCCCGTTGACGAGAAACGCGACCATGGCCGAGCCGGACGGTCCCGTGTTGATGCGCACGTCGAGGCCGTGCTTCTTGAACAGACCTTCCTGCTGGGCCACGTAGTACGCCGAGAACACGGGATCGACGCCGGTGGCGATCGTCATCTTCGTCTCGGCAGCGGCGGCGGCACCGGCGCCCAGCAGCACGCCGAGGACGAGCAGGCACCACGGCGCAATACGTCTCAGCATGATTGGCTCCTCCTGCGACCGGTCAGGTCGCCGGCGAATACTTCCCCGCGAACATGTAGATCGCCCAGCGGAACAGGCGATCAACCGCGAAGCCGAGCAGCCCGAGCGTCACGAGCGAGACGAAGATGTCATCCACCAGCATGAACATGCGCCCGTCCCACAACATTTTGCCCAGCCCCTCGTTGGCGGCGATGAGCTCGGCGGCCACGATGGTCGTGAACGAGTTGGCCATGGCCAGGCGCATGCCCGTGAGAATGTACGGCACGGTCGCCGGCAGCGCGACATGAAAGAAGATCTGGGTCCGCGTGGCGCCCAGCGCCTGCGCGGCGCGGATCTTGTTTGGAGCGATCGCGGAGACGCCGGCCGCGGTGTTGATGATGACGATGAAGATCGTCGTGTACACGATGAGGAAGATCTTCGACGCCTCGCCGATGCCGAACCAGATCACCGCGACCGTGATCATGGCCACCGACGGGATGAATCTCAGAAATTCCGTGTACGGCTCGAGCAGCCTGCGTACCGGCCGGAACGAGCCCATGGCGAGACCGATCGGAACGCCGAGGAGCGAGCCCGCGATGAATCCGGCGAGGATGCGCTGCACACTCGCCGAGAGATGCTCCAGTAAGACCCCGCTGCGCAACAGCACCACCGCCTTTCGGAACACGACCGCCGGCGGCGGAAACAGCACGGACCCGACCAGATAGACGGCCGCGAGGTGCCACAGCAGGAACAGGCTGGCGAAGCCGAGCGCGTAACCTCCGTATGCACTCCAGAGGCGCGGCGCACGAGCGCTGGGCATGATCTACGCCGTCCGGGCGATGGACTTGGCGACTTCGTCGCGGATCATGTCGTAGACCTGCCGATAGTAGCGGACGAACGCGTCGTCGGTACGGCTGCGCGCGCCGTCGAGCGCGATCTCGATGATCCCCTTCACCTGCGAGCCGGGTCCGGCGCGCATGACGCCGATTCGCGTGCCGAGCGTGATCGCCTCGTCGATGTCGTGCGTGATGAACAGCACGGTGGTGCGCGTGGTCTTCCAGATGCCGGCCAGCTCCGCCTGCATCAGCGAGCGTGTCTGCGCGTCCAGCGCGGCGAAGGGCTCGTCCATGAGCAGCATCGTCGGCTCGTTGACCAGCGCCCGCGCCAGCTGGATGCGCTGCTTCATGCCTCCGGAGAGCTCCGCGGGGTACTTTCTCTCCTGTCCGGTCAGCCCGACGAGATCGAGGAAGCGGCGCGCGCGCGCATGCCGTTCCGCGCGTGGCACGCCACGCATGCGGAGGCCGAACTCGACGTTCTCGACCGCGGTGAGCCAGCCGTAGAGCGAGTCGTCGCCCTGGAACACCACTCCGCGCTCGCGGCTGGCGCCCGTCACCGGACGACCGTGCATCCGGATGTCGCCGGCCGTGGGCGCCTCGAACCCGGCGAGCAGCTTGAGCGCCGTGGTCTTGCCGCAGCCGCTCGGGCCGAGCAGGCAGAAGAACTCGCCCGCCGCAATGTAGACGTTGAAGTGCTCGAGCGCCACGTAGTCGATGCCGTGCAGCGATCGGTAGGTCTTCTGCACGTCGCGAAAGGACGCGAGCGGCGTCATGCGACGTGGCAGGCGACACGGCGGCCGTCGACCTCGCGCAGCGTCGGCTCCTCGCGTGCGCAGCGCTCCTCGGCCAGCGCGCAGCGCGTGCGGAAGCGGCAGCCGCTCGGCACGTCGCGCGGGTTGGGCGGCTCGCCCTCGAGCGCGAAGTCGTGCGTGACGCGCCGGCCCCCGATCCGGGGCACGGCCGCGAGCAGCGACTGCGTGTACGGGTGGCGCGGTCGATCGAACACCGCCGTCGTGTCGCCGACCTCGACGATCTTGCCGAGGTACATCACGGCGATGCGGCCGCACATCGCCTGCACCACCGAGAGATCGTGCGAGATGAAGACGTACGTGAGCGCGAACGTCTGCTGCAGGCCGCGAAAAAGCTTCAACACGCTCGCCTGGACCGACACGTCCAGACCCGACGTCGGCTCGTCCAGGATGACGAGGCGTGGCCGAAGCGTCAGGATGCGCGCGAGGCCGACGCGACGCTGCTGCCCGCCGCTGAGCTCGTGCGGATAGAGATCCAGGTGCGCATCCGGGAGGCCGACGGCGCCCAGGATGGCGCGCACCTCGCGCTCGCGCTCCGTGCGTGACAGCCGCGTGTGGATTCGGAGCGGCTCGTGCAGCGAGGCGCCGACCTTCCAGCGGGGATCCAGCGACGCGCCGGGATCCTGATAGACGTACTGGAGATCCTTCGCGACCGCGCGCCGCGCCCGTCGCGGCAATCGGCCGATCTCGCGTCCGGCGAAGCGGATCTCGCCCGCCGTCGGCGTATAGATGCCCATCACCGTCTTGCCGAGCGTCGACTTGCCGCAGCCGCTCTCGCCGACGAGCCCGACCGTCTCGCCCGGCGTGACCGAAAGCGAAACGCCGTCCACCGCCCGCAGCCATCCGACGCGCCGGCCGAACGCATCACGGACGGGGAAATGCCGGGTGAGATCAACGATCTCGAGCAGCGGCGCGCTCACGCGTCGCGGTCCGCGTCGACGGGGTGGTGACAGCGGACGCCGTGGCCGTCGGCGAGGACCCGGAGCGCCGGCTGCTGCGCACGACACTCGGCGGTCGCGTACTCGCAGCGCGGGTGGAATCGACAGCCCGGCGGCGGGGTCACGAGGCTCGGCACCTCCCCGGGGATGTCGCGGAGCTCGCCGTCGCGGCGCGGCACACTGGCCAGCAGCCGGCGCGTATAGGGATGCGCGGGGCGCGCAAAGAAGGCATCCGTCGGCGCGGCCTCCATCTCCTGCCCCGCATACATGACGACCACGCGGTCGCAGATCTCGTGGGCGGTGGCCAGGTCGTGCGTGGTGAACAAGACCGACACGCCGCGCTCCTTCACGAGCGCGCGCAGCGTTCGCAGGATCTGCGCCTGAATCGTCACGTCGAGTGCGGTCGTCGGCTCGTCCGCGATGATGAGCTCGGGCCGCGGCAGCAGCGCCATCGCGATCATCAGGCGCTGGCGCTGGCCGCCGGAGAACTCGTGGGGCAGCCGACGCAGCGCCCGCGCCGGCTCGGGCAGGTGCACCGCGCGCAGCGTCTGCAGCACGGCCTCGCGATCGGCGCGCCGGCGCTCGCGCGGATAACGTCCGAACAGCGTCGCGGGTCGGCGGCCGCCGCCCACACGCGGCGACTTCCACTTCATCAGGTCCATGATCTGGGTGCCGACGGCAAACACCGGGCTGAACGACGTGAACGGATCTTGAGGTATGAACGTGATCGCGCGGCCGCGCACGCGGTCGTTGACCGCGCGCGGATCCTCGCGCAGCAGGTCGACACCCTTGAAGCGCACCTCGCCGCCGCGGATGCGCGCGGCGCCCGCGGGGAGGATCCCGAGGATCGCGCGCGCCAGCGTGGTCTTGCCGCACCCGCTCTCACCGACGAGCCCGACGACCTCGCCGGGCGCGACGTCGAGGTTGACGCCGTCGAGCACCTGCGCCGGCCCGCGGTCGGTGACATAGTCGACGCGCAGATCGCGCACGGCGAGCAGGTCAGCCATCGCGGACCGTGCGGCTGCGCCGCAGCCGCGGATCGAGCACGTCACGCAGCCCGTCGCCGAGCAGATTGAAGCCCATGACGGTCAGAAAGATGGCCAGCCCGGGCGCGGCCGCGTACCACCACGCGTCGGGCAGGAACTCGCGGGACTCCGCGATCGTGCGGCCCCATTCCGGCGTCGGTGGCGGCGGACCGAGACCCAGAAACCCCAGCGCGGCCGCGGTGAGGATGGTGAACCCCATACCGATCGAGGCGCGCACGATGATCGGCGACGCGATGTTCGGCAGAACGTGCAGCACGGTGAGCCGCCAGGCGGAAGCGCCGAGCGCGGACGTGCTCTCGACGAACACTTCTTTCTGCAGCGCGCGCGTCTCGGCATACACGACGCGCGCGAACCACGGCCAGTACGTGACCGAGAGCGCGAGGATCACGTTGGGCAGCGAGGGCCCGAGCGTCTGCGCGATGGCGATGGCGAGGACGACCTGCGGCACGGCGAGAAAGATGTCGGACACGCGCATCAGCAGGTCGCTCAGCCACCCGTGGTAGTAGCCGGCCACCAGCCCGATCGGCACGCCGAGGACCAGCGAGGCGCCGACGGCGATGATGCCGATGACGATCGTGATGCGCGCGCCGAAGAGCAGGCGGCTGTACACGTCGGCACCCATGCGATCCGTGCCGAGCCAGTGCGTGGCGCTCGGCGCGCGCAGACGCTGGGCCGGGTGCAGCTCGAACACGTCGTCGGGATGCGTGGCGAGCAGTGGCGCCGCCAGCGCGCACGCCACGAGCAGCGCGATGAGCAGCAATCCGATCAGCGCCGAACGATCCCGCGCCAGCCGGGAGAGCACGAACCACAGACCGCTCAATGCCGTGGAGGTCCCTTCGATTCGATCATCACGTGGTTCGTTCGCGCGGGTCGACGAGCGTGTGCGCGACGTCGACGAGCAGGTTCACGACGATGAAGATGGCCCCGGCCCAGACGGTGAAGCCCATCACGCCGTTGTAGTCGGAGCGCAGGATGGAGTTCACCGCGTAGGTCCCGATGCCCGGCCAGTCGAAGACGGCCTCGGTGACGACCGCCCCCGCGAGCAGGATCCCGAACAGAAGCCCGATCTGCGTCACCGTCGAGGTCAGCGCCGAGCGCAGGATGTACTTCCAGACGATGAGCGGACGCGGCAGGCCCATCGCGCGCTCGTACAGCACGAAGTTCGACTGCATGACGTCGAGCACGCCGGCGCGCGTGAACCGCACCAGCGTGGCGAGCGCCGGGAACGCCAGAGTGGCCGCGGGCAACGCAATGTGGGACAGCGCGCTCGCGAATGTGGCCCAGTCCCACGTGAGCGCCGCATCGACGAGATAGAACCCGGTGATCGGCCGCGGCGGAAAGCCCTGCAGGCGGGCGTTGAGCGGCGTCCAGCCCAACCGCATCGCGAACAGCAGCTGCAGCATGATGCCGAGCCAGAAGCTCGCGATGGCGAGCCCGGACACCGTCACGACGCGCAGCGCGTGATCGAGGATCGAGTTCCGCCACAGCGCCGACAGCACCCCGAGCGGAATACCGAAGAGCACCGAGACGACCATCGCGACCAGCGTGAGCTCGATCGTCGCAGGCAGTCGCAGCACGAGATCTTCGGAGATCGGGCGCCGCGTGTAGAGGCTCGTCCCCATGTCCCCGCGCACGAGCCGGCCGACGTAGTCGACGAACTGCACCGGCAGCGGACGGTCGAAGCCGAGCTCATGGCGCAGCGCCGCCACCTGCGCGGGGGTCGCCGTTTCGCCGGCGACGAGCGAGACCGGATCGGCGGGCACCACGCGCGCGATGACGAACGTGACCGCGAGCAGCCCGAGCAATGTCGGGACGAACCAGATCAGCCGTCGGAGGAGTAACGCGAGCAACCGCATCGGACAACTAGCCTATGCGGTATTCGAGCGCGGGCTTTGCCCGCGCAATCGATTCTGGGGGGAGGCTTCGGAG
>JBKOUQ010000086.1:0-9446 GCA_046723475.1 Candidatus Methylomirabilota bacterium | reverse complement strand
GGCGCCATGTCTCGTGGGCTCGGAGATGTGTATAAGAGACAGCAGCAAGACCGGGCGCAGCAGCGGGAGCGTGATGCCCCAGAACGTGCGCCAGCCGCCGGCACCGTCCAGCGCGGCGGCCTCGTACAGCTCGCGCGGGATGTCCTGCAGGCCCGCGAGATAGACGACGAGATAGTAACCGGTGACCCACCACACGGTGGTGGCGATGATCGCCCACATCGCCGTCGCGGGATCGGCCAGCCACGAGCGCGCCGGGACGCCCAGCGCGCGCAGGTAATAATTCAGCGGCCCCACGACGGGATCGAGCAGCCACAGCCAGGCGAGACCGACCGTGACGACCGACAGCGTGAAGGGAAAGAAAAACACGCCACGCAAGACGTTCCGAAACGCGCCGCGGTTGAGGGCCAGGGCGAGCACGAGCGGCACTGCGAGGATCGGCACGGTGCTCGCTGCCGTGTAGAACGCGGTGTTCCAGAGACTCACCGCAAAGCGGCTGTCGTCGGCGAGCCGCGCGTAGTTGGCGAGCGCGACGTATTGATAGGTGGCGCGGCCGAGGCGCGCGTTCGTGAACGAGAGCCGCAGCCCCTCGAGCAGCGGATAGAGTCGGAAGACGACGAACAGTACCAGACCGGGGAGCAGGAACAGATAAGCCGTCCCCGTCTGCCGGCGACGGCGGCGCGGCACGCTCAGTCCGGCAGCGCGTTGATCTGGCGCGCGAGGTCCTCCATGGCGGCCTTCGGCGGCTTCTGGCCGGTGTAGACGCTGTCGATCACCGGTCGCGTCAGGTTCTCCGCCGCGACCCATTTCGGCGTCGGCTGCCCGACCTGCCAGTTGGAGGCCTGACCGAGCAGCGTCTTGAGGACGGGATCGCCGGTGACGCGCGGGTCGCTGTGCGCCTTGCGGCTCGCGGAGACCTGACCGGCCTTCAGCGTCCACTCGGCCACGTGATCGGTCATCCAGCGAATGTGAGCCCAGGCGGCGTCGCGCTTGGCCCGATCCGCCGTCTTCGGCTTCGGGAACGCGTACTGGTGCGGCATCGCCCACACCACGGGCTGCTTGAAGAGCCGCGGCACCGGCGCCGCCGCGAAGTCGACCTTCGCCTCGCGCAGTCCGGTGAAGTTCCACGAGCCCGCGATCCACATCCCGAGCCGCCCGGCAATGAACGCGTCGCGGCAGTTCGCGTTGGCCGGCGGTGCAATGCCGAGCGCGCCGCCGAGGCCGGACCAGAACTCCGCCACCTCGAGCGCCGCCGGCTCGCTCACGCCGGCGCGCTTGAGATCCGGCGTGTAGATGTTCGCGCCGTTCTGCCAGAGCAGGTTGTGAAAGCCCCACGTGTAGCGGCCGGGGTTCAGCGTGCCGATGGCGAAGCCGAACGCGCCGCCTTTCGTCATCTTCTTGGCCATCGTCACGAGCTCGTCGCGGCTGGCGGGGACCTTCGTCTTGCCGTCGGCGCCGGCGAGGCCGGCGTCCTTCATCATCTTCACGTTCAAGTAGAGCAGGTGCTGTGGCACGTCGAGCGGCAGCGAATAGCGCTTGCCCTGGAACGTCCCGCCCTGCCATGTCGCGGGGAGGTAGTCGTCACCGCGAAACCCTTTGCCGGCTGCGATCGCGTCGTCGATCGCCTCCAGCACGCCGTCGTTCGCGAAGTGCGGCACCTCGACGGTGTGGATCAGCGCGAGGTCGGGCCCTTCGCCGGCGGGCACGGAGACTTGCAGCTTCGGATAGAGATCGGCCCACGGCAGGCGCTGCTGCTCGATGCGAATGCCGGTGTCGCGCGTGAACCGATCGATCAGCTCGTCCATCACCTTGCCGTCGGCCCCGGTCAGGCCGTTCCAGTAGGTGATCGCCGCTTTCGGCTGGGCCGCGCCGCGGCGGGGCCAGGCGCACGCGGCGGCGCCGGCGATGAGGAACGTTCGGCGAGTCAGGCGGTTCATGGCGGCAGAATTTATCACGGACGGAGTATAGTCGTCCGCCATGACCCGCATCGGCATCGATCTGCATCGACGGCTCGGCACCGTCGACCGTCGCATCTTCGGCCAGTTCATCGAGCACCTAGGGCGCTGCATTTATGGCGGCGTGTACGACGAGGGCTCGCCGCTTGCCGACGCACGCGGCTTCCGTCGCGACGTCCTGGACGCCGCGCGGCCGCTGCGCATTCCGATCTTACGGTGGCCGGGCGGCAACTTCGTGAGCGGCTACCACTGGCTCGACGGCGTCGGTCCCAAGGACAAGCGACCGCGACGCAGCGAGCTCGCGTGGTACGCCGAGGAGTCCAACCGATTCGGCACCGACGAGTTCATCGAGTACTGCCGCGTGCTGGGCACCGAACCGTTCATCTGCGTCAACATGGGCTCGGGCACGATGGACGAGGCCCAGGCCTGGGTCGAGTACTGCAACGGCACCGGCGACACGTCGTGGGCGAATCTGCGGCGACAACACGGGCATCCCGAGCCCTATCGGGTGCGCTACTGGGGGCTCGGCAACGAGATGTACGGCGGCTGGCAGATCGGCAACATGAACGCCCACGACTACGTAAAGAAGGCGCGCGCGTTCGCCATGGTCATGAAGCGCACGGATCCGTCGATCCAGCTGATCGGGTGCGGACAGAACGGCTGGAGCGACTGGGACGAGATCACGCTGAGCGGTCTTGCGGAGCTCATCGACTTCCACTCGATTCATCTCTACACGGGCGGCCCCGACCACTATGCGACGGTGTTCCAATCGCATCAGGCCGAGCGGGCCATCCGCCTCTGCAGCGCGCTCATCGAGCGCGTGCGTCTGGCACAGCGGATCGCGCACCCGATCCACATCGCCTTCGACGAGTGGAACGTCTGGTGGCGCACGCGAAGTCACGAGGACCGCGTGGGCGGCGTCGAGGAGCGGTACACGCTTTCCGACGCGCTCGCCATCGCGACCTACCTGAACGGGTTCATCCGACACTGCCGCACCGTCCGCATCGCCAATTTCGCGCAGCTCGTCAACGCGATCGCGCCGATCTTCACCAGCGTCAAGGGGCTGTTCTTGCAGACGATCTATCACCCGCTCCGCCTCTATGCCGAGCACGTGCAGGACGTCGCGCTGGACGTCCACGTCGACGGCGAGACGTACGCGCTGCGGCCGGAGGAAGAAGTGTCCAGCGGGCGCGTGCACCATGTCGCCGAGCTCGGGCCCTTCACGCTGATCGACGCGAGCGCGACGTGTGACGAAGCGGGACAGGCGCTGTCGGTCGCGCTCGTCAATCGCGATCGAGAACGTGATCTGCCGGTGACCATCGATCTCGGCGACGCGACGATCGTCGGCGCGGTCAGCGCGTCGGAGGTGAACGGGCCGGATGTGAGCGCCACGAACTCGTTCGAGCAGCCGCGCGCGGTCGATGTCCGTGAGCGCAAGCTCGAGGGCCGCGATGCGCGCCTGCAGCTCGTGGCTCCCGCGCACTCCGTGCTGATGCTGCGCTTCGACGTGCGCGGCCGCTAGGCGCGGATCGTCGCCGAGCCGCACATGGAGTCAGTGCGCGGCCCGCACCGCCTCTTCGAGCAGCGTCAGTGCCGCCCGCGTGAATGCCCACATGTTGCGCTCGCGGTCCACATCGCCCGTTTCCACGGTGATGACGCGCTCGACGGGGCCGGCGACGGCGATGCACGCGTGTCCGGCCGCGTCGCCATAGCGGTTGCCCGTCGGCCCGCTGGCGCCGGTCTCCGCGAGCCCCCACGTCGCGCCGAGCATCTCGCGCACGGCCTTCGCCTTGATCTGCGCGTACGCCTCGGTGCTCGAGCGGATGCCTTTGACGGTCTCGTCGCCCACGCGCAACAGCCCACGGCGCGCGGCTTGCGTATAGATGACGCCGCCGCCCAGAAAATACGCCGATGCGCCGGGCACGGCGAGCAGCGCCGCCGAGATCAGGCCGCCGGCCGACGACTCGGCGACGGCCAGCGTCTGTTTCCGCTCCTTGAGCAGCGCGCCGAGCGCGCCCGCGATCGAGAGGTCGTTGGTCGGCATGGCGCGCATGATAGCGCGAGATTCCGCGCGGCTCAGCCCTTGCGCCCCAGCGCGGCGACATGCAGAAACGACCAGAGCGCGTCGGGGTGGCGCGCCCACGCGCGGAATGCCTCGGCCATGCCTTCCAGCTCGGCGCGGCTGACCATCCCGTAGTCGACGAGGCGGCCGCCCATCGCGGAGGTCAGCAGGCGATCGGCGTAGGCGTCGCCCCATGCGATCGTGTCGTCTGGCGTCGCGTAGCACCAGACGGCGCCGGTGATCTCGAGATCGACAACACCCGCGGTGTTGAACAGCGCGCGGAGCCGACGTCCCATGAGCGGCTCGCCGCCATTGCGATACCACGCCTCGCGGTGCAGCTCGATCCACCGATCGAGCCGGGGATCGCGTGGCCAGTAGGCGACGGTTCCCCAGTCGACGTCGCGAATCGCAAGGAGCCCGCCGCGGCGCAGCACGCGAAGCATCTCGCGCATCGCCGTGTCGCGCTCGCGCAGGTGCTGGAACACCTGGTGCGCGTACGCCACGTCGAAGCTGCCATCGCCGAAGGGCAGCGCGTACACGCTGCCCTCCTGAAATCTCAGGTTTGTGAGGCCGCGCGCGGCGGCGTCGCGGCGCGCGTCTTCGAGCGTGTCGCGGGAAAGATCGAGACCGATGGCCTCGCCGGGCGCCACGCGCTCCGCGAGCCCACGCGTGATGCTGCCTGGGCCGCAGCCGACGTCGAGCACGCGCATGCCGGGATGCAAGGACGGCAGCAGGAACGCCGCGGCCTCTTCGGCCGTGCGCTGCGCGTGCTGGCGCACCACGGCGGGCGCGTGGCCGTGCGTGTACGTCTCGTGGCGAAGCGGCGTGGGCTGTCCCGAGCTCACGAGCCGTCAGCATACCCGAGGTCACGAGCCGTCAGCATACCGCGAGTTCATTGCCGCTCAGCGCACGTGGACGCGTTGCGATTCGCGATGCATCGCCGCGCCGGACAGCGCGACGACCAGCGCGACGATCGCCGACAGCGCGGCGAGCAGCGTCCACGCCGCCGCGTACGAGTCGAACGCTTCGAGCGCGGCGCCGAAGAGCGGCGCGCCGGTGAGAAGGCCGACCACGATCGCGGCGAACGACACGCCGCTCAGCAGGCCCGCGCGCGCCGGACCCCCGGCCTCGGCGCTGATGATGAAGTAGATCCCGACCCAGCCGTGCGCGCCGACGCCGCCGACGAACGCCAGCAGCGTCGCGGCGACGGGGTGAGCGACCGGCGTCCACGCGTACACCGCGAACGCCGCGGCGCCGAGCAGCGACGTCAGCACCAGCCACGGCGGCCGGCGGCCCGACGACCACCGATCGCTCGCCACGCCGAGCCCGAGCCGGGCCGCGGCGCCGCCGACCTGGGCAGCGGCGATGAGGACGCCCGCGCCGACGGGGGACCAGCCGAGGGCCTGCACGCTGAACACGGGCAGATAGGCGAGCATCGCGGACTGCAGCATGCCCAGCATGAGGCCGGTGCCGAAGAGTGCGAGCAGCGCCGGACGTCGCGTCCACCACCAGTCCATCCGCTCGCGGTTGGCCGGCGGTTCGGGGCCGTGGCGCCGCGCGAGCACGCGGAGCGGACGCCACGCGAAGAGCACGGGCGCCGTCATCGCAATGGCGCACACGCCGACCGCCGCGCGCCAGCCGGCGTGCACCGCGATCGCGGGCAGCAGCAGCGCGGACACGCCGCCGCCGAGCGTGAGGCCCATCTGCTTGATGCCCATCGCGATGCCGCGCTCGGTCAGCGGGAACAGGTCGACGATCGCCTTGCCGAGCACCGGATTGACGACGCTCCAGCCGGAGCCTGCGACCACGAGGCAGAGCAGGAAGACGACGAAGCGCGGCGCCAGCGCGGCGGCACAGAGGCCGAGGCCCCCGAGCGCGAGCCCACCGAGCAGCGTCGGCCGCACGCCCCACTGATCGGCGAGATGGCCGCCCGGCAGCGAGAACAGCAGCCCGCCGACGTAGACGGAGGGCACGATGAAGGCGATGTCGAATCGGCTCAGCGCAAAGCCGTCCATGAGCGCCGGCGCCAGCGGCGACACGCCGAGCATCCCGAACGCACCGAGGCCGTAGGCGCAGGTGAGCAACGCCAGGAGCCGCCAGCGACGCGCGATCAGATCGGACGACAACGCTGCGATGCTAGCATCTCGCGCATGCGGCTCGTGCCCGCGCTGAGCGTGACGGTTCTCGCGATCGTCGTGGTCGTGCTCGTCGCCCTCACCGTGCGCTCACCGAGCGTGCCGACCTATCCACCGACGCCAGCCGCTCCGCGCGATGCCGGCGCGACCCTCGTCGGACCCGTGCTCTACACCGTCGACGCGAGCGCACCCGACGCGTGGCGCGCGTTCTCCTTCCAGCTCGGCTCGGTGGTCGGCGATGTGCCGGGCGATCTGGAGTTCCGCCGCTATTCGATCGTGGCCGGCCCCGGCGCCGGCGTCCGAGACCTCGGCGAGACCCCGTTCGACGACGTCCGCATGGTGCCGAACGACGGCTATGTGTTCAACGAGGGACGCGGCGAGCCGCGCAACGCCGCGATCGCCGCCTGGTATCGCTACGGATTCTTCACCCACGTGCTGACGCCGAAGCCGCACGTGTGGGCCGTACGCACCGCCGGCGCGCGGTACGCCAAGCTGCAAATCGTCGGATACTACTGTCCGGGCCCGCAGCCCGGATGCCTCACGTTTCGCTACGTCTATCAGGGCGACGGTTCGACGCGCGTCGACGCGCCGCCACGGAGGGTGAGTTGGCTAAGCACACGATCGCGGTGATTCCCGGCGACGGTATCGGCAAGGAGGTCATACCCGAGGGGCTGCGCGTCCTCGATGCCGCCGCGCGCAAGTTCACCATCGACCTGCACCTCGATCACTTCGACTGGTCGTGCGACTACTACGTCAAGCACGGCACGATGATGCCCGAGAACTGGAAGGAGCAGATCGGTCGCCACGACGCGATCTTCTTCGGCGCCGTCGGCTGGCCGGCCACCGTGCCGGATCACGTCTCACTCTGGGGCTCGCTGATCAAGTTTCGACGCGACTTCGATCAGTACGTCAATCTCCGCCCGTGTCGCCTCATGCCGGGGATGCGAACGCCGCTGGCCGACCGTAAGCCCGGCGACATCGACTTCTACGTCGTGCGCGAGAATACGGAGGGCGAGTACTCGAGCGTGGGCGGCCGGATGTACGAGGGCACCGAGCGCGAGATCGTGTTTCAGCAGTCCGTGTTCTCACGCAAGGGCGTCGATCGCATCCTGAAATTCGCGTTCGAGCTCGCCAAGAAGCGAACGAAGAAGCACCTGACCTCGGCCACGAAGTCCAACGGGATCTCGATCACGATGCCGTACTGGGACGAGCGCGTGGAGGCGATGGCCAAAACATATCCCGACGTGAAGTGGGACAAGTTCCACATCGACATCCTGAGCGCGCACTTCGTGCAGCATCCAGACTGGTTCGACGTCGTCGTCGCCTCGAACCTGTTCGGCGACATCCTGTCGGATCTGGGGCCGGCGTGCACGGGCACCATCGCCATCGCACCGTCGGGCAACATCAACCCCGAGCGCGTGTTTCCCTCGCTGTTCGAGCCGGTTCACGGCTCGGCGCCCGACATCTATGGCAAGGGCATCGCGAATCCGATCGGTCAGATCTGGGCGGCGGCGATGATGCTCGAGCATCTCGGACATCCGCAGGCAGGTGCGGCGATCGTGCGCGCGATCGAGACGGTGCTGGAGCCGAAGTCGGGCGCGCCGCGTACGCCCGACCTCGGCGGCCGAGACAAGACCACCGATCTCGGCAAAGCGATCGCGGACGCGCTCTAGCAGCGACCCTGTTTCGCGAGACCGGGCGGACAGCCCCGGCCGTGGCCCTTGCCCTGGCCGGGGCTGTCGTCGTCGCGGTCCATCTTCTTCGCAATGCCGGGCGGCACCCGGTAATACTTCGCCGGCACGTCGCGCACTGCGACCGGCACCCGCTCGACGACCAGCGGCGTCCACGGCGCGCCCACCTTGACGCTCATGAACCAGCGGTCGTTGTGGAAGCTGTAGTACTTGCCGTCGAACACGAACACATTGAAATCGAGACTCGGCGCCCGATAGACACGCGTCTCCGGAACGAGCACGACGTGCGGCTTTTCGACGATGAGCGGCGGCGGCCAACCGACGTTGATGGTGACGTCGCCCGCGGCGGCGACACCGGCGACGGCTGCGACGGTCAGGATCACGGCGGCCATGAGAAGCGAGCGCGTGCGATGCATTGTCGGTCCTCCCGCGACGCCCGTCGTGCAGAACAAGTGCCACGCGCAGCGAGCCTCGCAATGGTCGCAAACACGCTCGGGACGCATGCGCGCGTGTCAGCGTGACGCCGACCGCGCGTCGAATCGTCACGATGCGGCGCCGTCGCGATGCTCCGTGCGCCCGCGTCGAGCGCCGTTTCCGTGTCGCGACCGTGGCACGTGTGGTGCACCAGTCGCCGCGGCCCGGCGTCAGGACGCGCGGGAAGGGGAGGAGCCATGCAGAGCCAGGAGTCGATCCGGTACTGGGCCGGCGGCATCGGCATCTCGGCGGTCCTTGCCGGCACGGCGGCGGTCCTGCTGCTCCTCCAGATGCCCGCGCCGACGCCAACACCGAAGGCGATATCGGACGCGATGACGACACCGCGCACGCCGCTCGTGCCGAGAGCCGCGAGCACGCCGACATCGACGCGCACCAACGCGGCGTCAACGCGGACCGAGCCGACATCGCCGACCGCAGCGCGGTCATCGACGCCGCCCGCGCCATCGCCATCGACGCCCGCACCGGCGTCATCGCCGACGGCCGCGGCGTCATCGCCGACGGCCGCGGCGTCATCGCCGACCGCGCCGGCGAGCGCGAACGCGGCGAGCAGCGCGCGCTCCGCCGCGGCATCCGCAAAGGCATCGGCGACGCCGGTGAAGGCGCACATCACGAAGTCCGCCACCACACTGTCCGCCGCGGAGCGCACGCTGTCCGAACAGATCTGGACCGAGCAGAAGAAGCTCGATGCCGAGGTCGTGCGGATTGCCGCCGCCACGCCAGATGGTGGCCGCCGAGCGACGCGCGCCATCGCCCGCCAGTTCGACGTGCCGGCCAATCTCGTCAACGATCTACACGGTCAGGGCATCGGGTACGGCGAGGTCGCGACGTCACTGGCGTTGTCTCGTCAGCTCGTGACGCGTGACAAGGTCAAGCGCGAGCAGGCGATCGAGCGGATTATCAGCGCGCGCCGATCGGGCCAGGGCTGGGCCGCGCTCGCGCACGCGCTGGACCTGAACCTCGGTCAGGTGCTCGCCGACGTGCGGAAGACCGACGCCGACGTCACGGCGCTGCTCCCGCTGAACGCCGCCCGCTGAGGGCGCTGCTCCCGCTGAACGCCGCCCGCTGAGGGCGCTGCTCCCGCTGAACGCCTGTCTCTTATACACATCTCCGA
>JBKOUQ010000172.1:0-16227 GCA_046723475.1 Candidatus Methylomirabilota bacterium | reverse complement strand
CTCTTGCATACCCCGCCACCCACCCCCGGTCCTCGACCTGTGGCCACCGGTCCGCTCGTCGATCAATGCTTCGAGCTCTATCAGGCGGAGCGCTATACCGACGTTGTCGCCCTGGCGACCGCCGCGATGAGCGCAGATACGCCGGCAACAGCACGAGCGGCCGACGCCGCGGAAGCCGGGGCGCTCGGCTCGATGCTCGCGCTCGCCCGGCAGGCGCTCCGCGATCATGCGGGCGCCCGCGCCGCGCTCGAGGCGGCGATGGCGGTGGCGCCGGAGCCCGATCGCGCGACATACCGTCGCCAGCTCACGACGCTGACGCTCGGCGTCGCGCGCGAGCTGATCACCGCGGCCGCCGCGCCGGTCGCGCCGGAATCCGAGGGGCGTGTCCGCGATCTGCGCGACGCGCTGACCTGGCTCGAGCCTCTGCGCGTGGCGGACCCGGACGACGCCGACGTGCGCGAGCTCGCGATGACGGCCGAGCTGCGCCTGTGGCGGGCGTACGAGCAGGCCGTCATGGCGCTGCTGCAGCGGCAGGGGTTTCGGGAGGCGCGCGTCCTCTTGCGCGAGGCGCTCGACGACGCGCGCCTGCCGTCGACACGGGCCGAGACGTTTCGCGAGCTCTTGTCCGGGACGTTCAGCGGCGAGATCGGTCAGCTCACCGCGCAGGCGATCCGCTCGATGCAGGAGGCGCGCGAGAGCGAGGCGCTCGCCGCGCTCGAGCGGGCGGAGCGATTGCTCCGCAGCGTGCACGAGGAGACGCTGTCGCCCAAGCGCCGTGAGGAAGTGGATCGGCGCCTGTGGTGGGGCTACAACCAGCTCGGCGTGCGCAGGCTGGCCGCCGGGGCGTTCGAGGACGCGATCGAGCCGCTCGCACGCGCGCTGCGTCTGGCGGCGACGGCGCCCGATCGGCAGATCGACACGCGGGCCGCGCTGATTCAGGCGTTCGAGGGCTGGACCGAGGCCTGCGCGCTCGCGATCCGGGAGGCGGCGGACGCCGGGGACCGCGAGGCGGCGATCGTGCGACGCGACACACTGCGCGCGCGTCTGCACACGGCGCTGGAAGAGGGCCTCGCCGAACGAGAGCTGTCCCGCGCGCTGGCGCGCGCGCACGGCCTGGTCGAGGAAATCGCGCAGACGCCGCCGTGATCGACCGGCCGCTGGCGCTCGGCGAGATGCTCGATGTCGCCGCGGCGCAAGCGCCGGACACGCCGGCGGTGGTCTTCAAGGACCGCCGCGTGACGTACGCCGAGCTCGCCGCGCGCGCCGACGCGTTCGCGCGCGGGCTCTTGGCTCTCGGGCTCGGGCCCGGTGATCACATCGTCCTGTGGATGCCGAACTCGATCGAGTGGAACGTCGTCAACTTCGCGATCGCGAAGCTCGGCGCCGTGACCGTGACGTGCAACAGCCGCTACAAGGCGTTCGAGCTCGAGTATTTGCTTCGGCACTCCGACGCCAAGGCGCTCGTCATGCTCGACCGGTTCGAGGCGGCCGGCATCGACTATCGCGAAATCCTGCGCGCGGTCGTGCCCGACGTGCTCTGGCGGCAGGACCGTCGGATCGCCAGCGCGAAGTTCCCCGAGCTGCGTCACGTCATCGTCTTTGGCGCCGAGCACGACCCCGGCTGTGTCGCCGCCGACGCCGTCTTGGAGCATGGCGCTCGGGTGTCGGCGGGCGAGCTCGCGAGCATCCGTGTGTCGGCGGCGTCGCCCGCGGCCATGCTCTATACCTCGGGCACGACGGGCGCGCCAAAGGGATGCCTGCTGTCGCACGGTAACTTCTGGTACAAGGCGCGCGAATATCTGAAGCTGCACGAGTGGACGGCGGCCGATCGCTGCCTGGTCCCCGTCCCGTATTTCCATATCTTCGGCGCGCTGGGCTGCATCGCGGCAAACGCGCTTGCGGCCAGTACTCAGGTCCTGATGGAAGTGTTCGATCCCGAGGAGGCGATGCGCCTCATCCAGCAGGAGCGCGTCACGATTTTCTCGGGCGTCCCGACGATGTTCATCGCGGTGCTCGGGCACCCCCGGTTTCGCGAGTACGATCTGCGCTCGCTGCGGACCGGCACCATCGGCGCGGCTCCCGTGCCCGTCGAGATGATGCGAAAGATTCTCGACGGCGAGCATGGCCTCGGCATGGACGCCACCGTCGTGTACGGACTCACCGAGGCGACCGGCGGTACGCACTTCACCCGGCTCGGCGATCCGCTGGACAAGCGCGTGTCGACCGTAGGGCGCGTCTCACCGGAGCTCGTCGATCGCATCGTCGATCCCGCAACCGGGCGCGAGTGCGCGGTCGGCGAGGAAGGTGAGGTCTGCGTCAAAGGCCCGAGCCTCATGCTCGGCTACTACAAGCAGCCCGAAGCCACCGCCGACAAGGTCCGCGATGGCTGGCTGCATACTGGCGACATGGGCGTCAAAGACGCCGAGGGCTACCTGCGCATCACCGGCCGCCTCAGCGACATGATCATCGTCGGCGGCTTCAACACCTATCCGGCGGAGATCGAGAACTTCTATCTCCGCCACCCGAAGATCCTCGACATCTCGATCGTCGGCGTCCCGGATCCCGTGCTCGGGGAGGTCGTCATGGCGTTCGTGGTCCCCAAGGCCGGCGCGACGCTGACGCCGCAAGAGGTCCGCGACTTCGCCAAGGATCAGATCGCGAATTTCAAGATCCCGAAGCACGTGGAGATCGTCAGCGAGTTCCCGCTGACCGGCTCGGGCAAGGTGCAGAAGTTCAGGCAGAAGGCGTGGGCGGTGCAGACCTACGGCTTCAGCGGCCCGGGATGATGGTCGTCCGGCCGCACGATCGCTTCTCGGCCGAGGTCACTCTGACGCTCGAAGATGCGATCGAGTATGCTCGGCGTGCCGGCGACGGCAATCCCATCCATCACGATCCCGCGTATGCCGCGCGCACGCGCTTCGAGCGGCCGATCGCGAGCGGCGCGCAGACGACCGGGCTCCTCATGGGGCTGACGGCGACACACTTCTCGCGCGGCTCGGCCATGCTGGGGCTGGATTTCTGGTTCCGGTTCCGCCGCCCCGTGTTCGCGGACGAGACGGTGCGACTCGAGTGGCTCGTGGTGGCGGTCCGCCGCACGCCGCGGCTCGGCGGCGACGTCGTCGAACTGCGCGGGCGCCTCCGCAATGCCGCCGGTGAAACGGCGGTCGGCGCGAAAGGCCGGGTGCTCGTTACCGACCGGCTCTAGACGTACCCTCTCGTACCACGCGTCTGGCGTGGACAATCGCCATGGCGACGAGTGCCACGCCGATGACGATCAGCGCTCCATAGAAGTACCAGGGGAAGCGCTGCGCGCGGCGGATGACCCGCGTCAGGGCTCGACGGAGCGGCGCCGGATCTCGTCGAGCAGCGGCCCCGGCACGCGGAGAAACGCCTCGACGACGTCGGGGTCGAAGTGGGTGCCCGCGCAGCGCTTGATCTCCGCCTTCGCCGCATCGAAGCCGATCGCCTTCGAGTACGGCCGGTCGAACGTCATCGCGTCGAAGGCATCGACCACTGCGAAGATGCGCGCTCCGAGCGGGATCTCCTCGCCGCGCAGCCCGCGCGGATAGCCGGTGCCGTCCCACTTCTCGTGGTGCGCATAGACGATCGGCACGGCGCCTTTGAGGAAGGGGATGCGCTCGATGAGCCGCTTGCCGATCTCCGGATGCGTGCGCATGACGTTCCATTCGTCGGGCGTCAGCGGGCCCGGCTTCAGCAGGATGGCGTCGGGGATCCCGATTTTCCCGATGTCGTGCAGCAGGACGCCGTGGGCGAGGTCGCGCAGCAGCTCCGGCTGCACGCCGTACGTCTTGGCCGTGGCCAGCGCGTAGCCGTGCACGCGTCGCGAATGGGACTCGGTGCCGATGTCGCGCGTGTCGAGCGCGGAGCCGAGCGCCTCCAGCGTCGTGTCGTAGGTCGCCTCGAGCTCCTGGAAGGCGGCGGTCAGATGCTGCGTCGCTTCTTCCACGCGACGCTCGAGCATCTGCTGGTAGGCCCGGCGCTCGATGAGCAGCTGGCGGCGCTCGAGCGCGCGCTCGGCGGCGATGAGGAGCTCCTCGACGTTCACCGGCTTCATGATGAAGTCGTACGCCCCGAGCTTGAGGCATTCGATGGCGGTTTTCACGTCGGGCGCGCCCGTGAGGACGATGACGGCGGCGTCCGTGTCGAATGCACGAATCTGCTGGAGCACCTCCACGCCCGACATGACCGGCATTTTCAGGTCGGTGACGACGAGCTCGGGGCGATTCGCCTTGAACACGGTCACGGCCGCGCGGCCGTCCTCGGCGAGCTGGCAGCTGTAGCCCGCGGACATGAAAATCTGGTGGAGGACCTCTCGAACCTGTCGATCGTCGTCGACGATCAGGATGTCACGCACGCTCGCAGGATCACCCACGCGATTCAGACCTTTGCCGCGGAGCCCGCGGCGGTGGCGACCTGGTTTTTGCCCGCTCGCTTGGCGGCGTAGAGCGCTTCGTCGGCGGCGCGGAAGAGCTCCTCGGCCGTCGTCGCTTCGTCGTCGGGCAAGCTCGCCACGCCGAAGCTGGCGGTGATGACCTTGCCGTGCGAGAACGGGAACTTCGCGACGACCTCACGGATCCGGTCGGCGTAAAGCCTCGCGCCCGCCTTCGACGTCTCGACCAGGAGTACGGCGAACTCGTCGCCGCCGTATCGCGACACGACGTTGATGCCGCGCGAGTGCTTCATGAGAATTTGCGCCACGTCGCGCAGGGTGTCGTCGCCGACGGCGTGCCCGAGGTCGTCGTTGACGGCCTTGAAGCCGTCGAGGTCGAGCAAGACCACCGAGACGGGATGATTGAACCGCCGATAGCGCGACAGCTCCTCCTCGAGCCGCAGCGAGAAGAAGCGGCGGTTGTACAGGCCCGTGACCTCATCCTTGAACGACGTCTCCTTCAGGCGCGCGTTGGTCGATTCGAGCTCTTTGTAGGCGGCGTCGAGGCGCGTGGCAAAGCTGTTGATCTCACCGGCTTGCTGCTCGATGGTCTCCAGCATGCGGTTGAACGACGTCATCAGCGTGCCGACCTCGTCTTTGCGGCGGCCTAGCCCGGTGATCGCGCGCTCGCTGGCGAGCATTTCGGCGATGCGCGACACGGTGCGCCCGACGTCCCAGATGATGTAGCCGCCGGCGATGATGCCCAGGGCCGTGAAGGCGATCAGCGCCTGCATCCCGCCGGAGAGCAGCGGCTCGCCCGCGGGCAGGCCGGGCAGCACGACACTCCGGATGACCCAGGCCAGGACGAGGAGCGGAATCAGCGACGACAGCGCCAGCGCGACGGCCAGCTTTTTGCGCAGGCGTTGGCCCGCGACGAAAAGATCCTGGGAAGCGTCAGACGGCATGCCGTTCCATTATTCTTGTTGCTCGCGTTCGGTGTCAATGTGAGAATTTCCGCGGACTTATATGCGTATGCCGTTCGAGGTCGACCACACACTCGATTGCCTCGGGCTGTTCTGCCCCATGCCGATCCTCAAAACGCGCGACGCCATGAAGCAAATGACGGTTGGCCAGGTCCTCGAGATGACGTCCGACGACCCCGCGTCGGAGGCCGACATGACGAGCTGGGCGGCGCGCACGGGGCATGAGCTCCTCGAGATCACCAGGGATGGCACGGTTTACCGCTTCCTCGTCCGAAAGACTCGCTAGGGGCGGCGCCGGCGTCACCCGCGTCTACCTCGATTACGGGGGCTACTCGCCCGTCGACCCGCGCGTCATTGCGGTCATGCGTCCGTTCCTCGAGGGCGGCGTCGGCAATCCGTCGGCGCCGCACTCGCTGGGCCTCGAGGCCCGCGCCTCGCTGGACGGCGCGCGCGCGAAAATCGCGCGGCTCATCGGCGCCACGGCGAGCGGCGTGATCTTCACGGCGGGCGCGACCGAGGCGAACAACCTCGCCATCCGCGGTCTCGCGCAGCGCGCGACCGGGCGCCACGTGGTGACATCGGCGATCGAGCACATCTCCGTGCTCAACGCGTGTCGCGATCTCGCCAAGCACGGCTGGGAGATCAGCTATGTGCCGGTCGATGGCGACGGGCGCGTCGATCCCGACGCCGTCGCGCACGCGCTGCGCGACGACACCGCGCTCGTGTCCGTCATGGCGGCGAACGGCGAGATCGGGACGGTGCAGGACCTGCGCGAGATCGCCCGCCTCACGCGCGCGCGCGGTGTGCCGTTGCACGTCGACGCCGTCGGGGCCGCCGGGCGCGTGCCGCTCGCGGTGGACGAGCTCGGGATCGATCTGTTGACGCTGTCCTCCAACGATCTCTACGGGCCGCCGGGGGCCGGAGCGCTCTGGATGGCGTCGAGCGTGAAGGTGGGACCGGTCGTCGTCGGCGGCGGGCAGGAGAGCGGCTATCGTGCCGGCACCGAGAATCTCCCCGCGATCGTCGGCATGGGCGTGGCGGCGGATTTTGCGCGCGCCGAGGGCCGCGCCGATGCGACGCGGCTGTGCGCGCTGCGCGACCGGCTGTTCGAAGGCGTGCTCGAGCGCGTGCCGACGGCGCGGATCACCGGCGCGCGCGGGCCCGGCCGACTGCCGCACCACGCGAGCTTCGTCGTGCCCGGCGTGAAAGCCGACGGCGTGTTGCTCGAGCTCGACCTGCGCGGCGTGGCGGCCTCGTCCGGCTCGGCGTGCAACATGGCGAGTGGCGAGCCGTCCCACGTGCTCCGCGCCATCGGCGCCACCCGCGAGGAGCTCGAAGGCTCGCTCTGCTTTACGCTCGGCCGCTGGACGACGGCCGCTGAAGTCGATGTGGTCATCGAGGCGCTGCCGGGTGTCGTCGAGCGGCTGCGCCGCCTCGCGCCCTGACGTGCGGCTCTTCCTGTTCGACGTCGACGGCACCCTCGTCACCGCGCGCGGCGCCGGCCGCGCCGCGTTCGGCCGGGCGCTGCGCGCCGTCTACGGCACCGCGGGCGGCGTCGACGTGTACGACTTTCGCGGCAAGACGGATCCGCGGATCGTGTGGGATCTGATGCGCGGCGCCGGGCTCGACGACGCCGCCATCACGCGCGGCCTGGACGGCTTCTACGCCGCGTACCTTCAAGAACTGCGCGAGGTCGTGGGGGACGGCAGCCGCGTGCAGGTCATGCCGGGGATCGCGGACATCGTCCGCGCGCTCGCGGCGCGCGAGGACGCGCTCATCGGCCTGCTCACCGGCAACATCGAGGCCGGCGCGCGCGTGAAGCTGACCCCGACGGGACTGTGGCCGCTGTTCCGTGTCGGCGCGTTCGGCTCGGACGACATGGATCGGCGCCGCCTGCCCGCGATCGCCTGCGGGCGCGCACGCGCGGTGACCGGCCGCGACATCCCGTTCGACCGCGTGACGATCATCGGCGACACGCCGCTCGACGTCGACTGCGCGCGCGCGTGCGGTGCCATCGCCGTGGCCGTGGCCACGGGCCAGCATCCGCACGACGAGCTCGCCGCATGCGCGCCCGACCATCTGTTCGTCGATTTCGCCGACGTGCCGCGCACGCTCGCCGCGCTGACGGGTGCGACGTCCTGAGCGTCCGCCTGCTCGTGCTCTGGGTGCACGTCGTGGGCGTGGTCGTGTGGATCGGCGGGCTCATGTACCAGACCCACGTGCTGCTGCCGGCGGCCCGACGCGGCGATCCCCGCGTATTCGCCGACGCCGCGCGTCGCGCGCGGCCGGTGACGTGGACGGCGGTCTCGTGCGTCGTGCTGTCCGGGTTCTACAACGTCACGCAGCTCGGCTCGCTCGAGCGCGCCATGCAGTCGGGCGCCGGCGTGATGCTGGCGGCCAAGCTCGCACTCGTGATCGTCGCGGTGGCGCTCGCCGCGCAGCGGGACTTCGCGCAGGTGCCGATTCTCGCTGCGGCGATTGGCGGCGGCGGCGACGCGGCGCCGGCCCTGTCCACGGTCGGCCGGCTCGACCGGATCGTGCTGCTGCTCGCCGTCGTCATCATCTATCTCGGCGTGGCGGTCTCCCGCGCCTGACCGATTGCCGGGATCCCCGCCTGACGGTCACACGAGCGCGCGCACGCCGAGCGCGCGCGCGAGCACGCCGACGCGCTCGACCAGGCCGGGCGACAGCGGAATGCCGTCGCGGCGGCGTCGCGCTTCGCACTCGGCCTCGGGCTCGCCCGCGACGTAGACGCGGCGCTGCCCCTCCGCGGGCGGTGTGGTCTTGAGCGAGTCGAAGAAGTCGTCCATGTCGCGCTTGAAGTCGGGAAGGGGACGGAAGCGCGCGGGGTCGATCGCGATGAAACAATGGCCGGTATCCTGCAGCTTGCGCTCGCCGCGATCGGTGCGGACGAACAGATCGCCGTAGACGGCGCCGGGGAGAATCCCCGAGAGGATGTCGACCATGACCCCGAGGCCGTAGCCCTTGTGGCTGCCGAGCTCGCGCGTGCCTCCGAGCGGCGTCTGCAGGCGATGCTTCATGGCGACGTCGGGATCGGTCGTGGGCTCGCCCGAATCGTCGAGCGCCCAGCCGGACGGGATCGGCTTGCCCCAGCGGCTGGCGATGCGGAGCTTGCCGAACGCGACGGTGGTCGTCGCCATGTCGAGCACGAACGGCGCGTGACGGCCGGCGGGCGCGGCGAACGAGATGGGGTTGGTCGAGAGCTTCGGCGCGCGGCCGAATGTGGGGACCATGGCGACGAAGGCGGAGTTGGTGGTCGCCACGCCGATCATGTCGTGCGCCAGCGCCATCATCGAGTAGTTCGCGGCGGCGCCGAAGTGGCCCGAGTTGCGGACGGTGACGATTCCGATGCCGTACGTCTGCGCCTTGCCGATCGCCAGCTTCATGGCGACCGACGACACCCAATGACCGAGGCCTTTGGCGCCGTCGTAGAGCCCGGTCGCCATGCTGTCCTTTTCGAGCACCGGGTCGGCGTCCATCACGACGAAGCCGTCCTGCCACAGCTCGTGGTAGCGCGGCAGCATGTCGATGCCGTGCGAGTCCACGCCGCGGAGATCGGTCCGCACCATCAAGTCGGCGGTGACGGCGGCGCGCTCGCGCGGCATCTTCATCGCGACGAGCGCGTCGGCGATGAAGGCGGTGAGGCGAGTGTGGTCGACGACGACGGAGCTCTCGGCCATGGCGCGGCTCTCCTTCAGGACGGCAGGCCCGTGATCTTGATCCCGGAATTCTTGAGCTTGTACCGGCGATTGATCGTGGCGAGGACGGCCGTGATGGCTTCGAGCGGGCCCGCGTTGGACAGCGGCCCGACGTCGACCACGCGCAGCCCCATCGACGTACCGAGCTCCGTGACGACCGCCTTCGCCGCGACGTCGGCGCCGCACATCAACAGGTCGCACTCGATGTCGTGCTCGGTCTCGGCCAGCTCGTGCGCCGCGATGTGATGGAAGGCGGCGACGACCTTCGCGTCGGGCAGCAACGCCTGAATTTCTTCGGCCGACGAGCCGGCCGGCGGGGGCGTGAACAGGCGCGCACCTCCGAACGTGAGCGGAACGACGGTGCTGATCACGACCTTGCCCCGGCACGCCTCGCGTGCCGGCGGCAGCGTCGCAGCCAGGCCGTTGGCGGGCAGCGCGATCACGACCACATCGCCCATCGCCGCCGCCTCGACGTTGTCCTTGCCGACGATCGTGAGCTTCTTCGTGCGCTCACGCATGGTCACGGCGCGATCGTGGGCGCGCGCGGCGTCGCGCGAACCGATGATGATGTCGTGGCCGGTCTGCGCCCAGCGCACGCCGAGACCGGAGCCCTCTTTGCCGGTGCCGCCGAGTATGGCGATGTTGATGGCTGCCCCCTATCGAAACAGGTCGCGCGCGGGATCGCGCAGCAGACTCTTGCTGCCGCTGCCGTCGTCCGCGGGCAGTGTCAGGCCGCGCACGATCGCGGCCGGCACGCGGTCGAGCTTGCCCATCACCGGCTCGGCGGCCGACGCCAGCTCGTCCGCGAGGGCCAGGATCGTGGCCTGCAGCGGCCGGCCCGCGGGATCGCGCTCGCCCAGATAGCTCTTGAGCGGCGCGAATCCCGCCACGCCGATCGCGATGTTCGTGAGCCCCTCGCGCCAGGGACGGCCGAACGTGTCGGCGATGACGACGCACACGTCACCGCCCGCCGCGGCGGAGAAGCGCTCGCGCAGCATCCGCGCCGAGCGGTCCGGGTCCTCGGGCAGCAGCGCGACGGTATCGGCGTCGACGTTGGACTGATCGACGCCGGCATTCGCGCAGACCCAGCCGTGGTGCGTCTCCGTGACGAGCACGCCGCGATCCATGCGCACGACGCGACGCGACTCGCGCAGGATCACTTCCACGAGCCGCGCGTCGCGACCAAGCCCGGCGGCCATGGCCGTCGCGACGGCGGACGGCGCGACGTCGCTGAGCTTGAGCAGACGCCCCTCCGCCTTCGACACGATCTTCTGGCTGATGACGACGAGATCGCCGGGTGCGAACGGCGTCGCCTGGCGGGCGGCCGCCTCGACGACAAGCGCGGCGACGTCGTCACCGGGATGGATCTCGCCGATCCCGCCAATGCCGATCACCTCGTACCGCACGTTCACGCCTGCGAAACGCCGGTTGGCTGCATGCGTCGAGCGAGGTCCCACGCGGTCACGAGCCGGGCACTCACCGTGCTGCCCGTCGCCGCCATGAGTTCGGCCAGATCGTCCGGCGCGTCGACGTCCAGACCGAGCCCGGGCAGCGCGAGCACGCGCGGTTCGAGCCCGCGCGCACGCGCGGCGGCGAGGTGGTTGTCGAACGACGGCTCACCGAATGTGAGAGGCATCGCGTCCGCGGGCGCGAGCGCGACGCCGTTGGTGCCCAGGCCCGAGCGTGACGGCGCGAATACGGGCCGTCCGGGCGCCGCGGTCGCGGCCAGCTGCCGGATCTCGTCGCCGGTGACGCACGGCACGTCGCCGGGGATCGTGACGAATACGCGCGCGCCGGTACGTACGGCCTCGGCCTGCGCGTGCGCGACCGCTGCGGTGTGTCCGCGGTTCGCGTCCTCGCCGAGCACGTCGACGCCGCACGCTCGAGCCAGCCGCACCACGGCGGCGTCGCGCGTGACCACCCAGACCCGGTCGAGCTGCGCACGCACGAGCGCGGCCAGCACGTCTTCGAGCATCGCGGTCGCAAGCGCCGCGCGCTGCGTCGCGACCAGCGCCGGGACGAGGCGCTGCTTGGCGTTGACGAGGTCCTTGACCGGTACAGCCGCCACGATCATCAGGCAAGTTGTAACACGGCGCGGGCCAGCGCAATCTCGGCCGACGCGTCGGGCATCATGACGTCGGTCGCCACGGCGCGCACGCCGAGCGATGCGAGCTCGGCCGCACACGTCGCGTCCTCGCGCGCGACGAGGAGCACCGACAGCCACGGCGCATACGCGCGCGCGACGCCGACCGGCGAGACAGGCCGGCCCTCCGCGCGCATCAGCGCGCCGGCGGGCCCGCTCACGGCGGCGCCGCCGACGATCGGACTGACGCCGACGACTCGCGCGCGCGTCGTGCCGAGCGCGTCGACGATGCCGGGCACGGCGAGGATCGGGCCGATCGACGTGACCGGATTGGATGGACACACGACGACGAGATCGGCCTCGCGCAACGCCGCGAGTACGCCCGGCGCGGGCCGCGCGTGAGTGGCGCCGTCATAGTCGACGCCGACGACTTCGACCTGGCACTTGTCGCGCACGAAGTATTCTTGAAAGCCGAGCCGGCCGTCCGGCGTGCGGATGATCGTGCGGACGGGGTCGTCGCTCATCGGCGAGAGCCGCGCGGTGATTCCGAGCGCGCGACAGAGCTCGGCCGTGACCGTCGAGAGCGAGCGGCCGTCGCGCAGCGCGCGCGTGCGGACCAGGTGCGTGGCGAGGTCGCGGTCGCCGAGCGCAAACCACGTCGGCGCGCCGTAGGCCGCCATCGCGGACAGACACTGGAAGGTTTCATCCGCGCGTCCCCAGCCGCGCACACGGTCGAGGAGGCCCGCGAGCGCGTACATCACCGAGTCGAGATCGGGCGAGACGTGCAGCCCCCACACCTCGGCGTCGTCCCCGGTGTTTCCGATGACGGTCAGCGTGTCGCGATCGAGGCAGGCCGCGAGGCCGCGAACGAGCTTCGCGGCTCCGGTGCCGCCGGCGAGCGCGGCGACGCGCATGTCGTGACTAGGTGGCCGAGGAGCGCCACGGGTCCGCCGGGGCGCTTCCGAGCGACGGGGGTGTGGGGGCCGTGTCGGAGCCCCCACGATGAAAGCTCCAGAGCGCGCTGCCGCCGCGCCAGGCGTAAAGACCGAGACCAGCCCGCGCAGTGAGCGGCGCGGGTAGGGTCACTTCGGGGACGGGAATGAAGCCGAAGCGCACCCAGACGCGGTCGAGGCCTTGCGGCCGCGCGAACACCGTCTGCGCGCCGAGCGCGGCGGTGTGATCGAGCACGGCCGCGACGAGCTGCGCGGCCACCTCGAGCGGGTCGTCGAGGCCCGCGTCGGTGCTGACGACAGGGCCGTGGAGCAGCGCCTCGCGGCGGTTCTGCTCGACGACGACGACGCCCACGAGCCGCTCGCCCCGCGCGCCCGCGGCGAAAGCGCCCCACGCGGCCACGGGCGGCGTCGGCGGCCATGGCACCGCGGCGAAGTCGAACAGCGGGCCGGCCGCGGTGGCGTCGGGCAGGGGCCGATAGCCGATGCCCTGCCAGACCCGCGGCAGCGTCGCCGAAGCGAGAGACGGCGCCGCGGGGCGCGCCGTGTCTGAAATCGAAGCGTCGAGGTCCGGCGCTGGCCGGCGGGACCTACTTCTTCCCAAGCACCGCGTCCTTGACGCTCTTCGCGAGACGGAACTTGCAGACGCGCTTCGCCGGAATCTTGATTGGCTCGCCCGTCTGTGGGTTGCGTCCCATCCGCGCCTTGCGGTTCGCGAGCACGAGTTTCCCGAAGCCCGGAAGCACGAAACCGTTCTTCGCTTCCTTGCACGCGAGCGACAGCGTCTCGTCGAACACCTCGGCGATCTGTCGCTTCGAGAGATTCGTCTTGCCAGCGAGGTGCGCCATGACCGCGGACTTGCTCATCATCTTCGCCACAGGGGATCCTCCTCGATCGAGTGGAATGTGGGCTGCATTAATACCACAGCGTCATGCGCCAGGGCTACCGCTCTCGGAAGCGGAACTCGCCGGACGCGATGAGACGCCGGTACGAACCGAAGCGCGCGTCCGCGTCCTCCACCGCATCGAGCGGCGAGTCGACGGTCTCGTCGTCCGCGTAGCGCTTGACGATCCGATAGAGCGTGTCGCGCTGGGCGGGCGCGCGTCCAGCGTCTCTGACGAGCCGCACGATCTCTGCAGGACCGATCAGCTGGCCATAACTCGCGCCCGCGGATGTGGAGATGGACTCGTTGATCAGCGTGCCGCCGAGGTCGTTGGCGCCGGCGTCCAGTAGCAGTTGGGCGAGCTTGGGCCCTTCCTTCACCCAGGATGCCTGGATGTTGGGGATCAGCGCACCGAGCATCACGCGCGCCAGCGCGTGCATCCGAACGACGTCCGCGCCCGTGGCGCCCGGTCGCACGCCCGGCACCAGCTGCTTGGCGTACATCGGCGCCTCCGAATGGATGAGCGACAGCGGCACGAACTCCGTGAAGCCGCCGGTGTCCTTCTGAATCGCGCGAAGCAGCGCGAGGTGCCGCACCCAGTGCTCGGGCGTCTCGACGTGCCCATACATAATGGTGGAAGTGGTGCGGATCCCGAGCGCGTGCGCGGTCGTGATCACCTCCACCCACTGGTCGACGGTGATGCGGCCGCGGGCGATGCGATCGCGGATTTCCTGCACGAGGATCTCGGCCGAGGTTCCGGGCAACGTGCCGAGGCCCGCCGCCCTCAGCTCCGACAGATAGTCCTTGATCGGCAGCCCCGAGCGCACCGAGCCGTACAGGACTTCTTCCGGCGAGAACGCGTGGATGTGCAGCGTGGGCAGGGCCTCGTGGATCGCGCGGGTGAGATCGATGTAGTACCGGCCGTCGAGCTTCGGCGGCAGCCCGGCCTGGATGCACACCTCGCTTGCCCCGAGCTCCGCAGCCTCGCGCGCGCGCCGCACGATCTCCGCGATCGGCAGAAAGTAGCCCTCTTCCTCGCGGTGGTCACGGCTGAATGCGCAGAATCCGCAGTGCTTGATGCACACGTTCGTGAAGTTCACGTTCCGGTTCACCACGAAGGTCACGGTGTCGCCGACCTGCCGGCGACGCAGCTCGTCCGCGGTGACGGTGAGCGCGAGGAGATCGCGGCCGACCGCGCGCGCCAGGCGCTCGGCATCGCCGACCGAGACCTCCGCGCCGTTCAGCGCCGCGTCGAGAATGCGGCGCACGTCGCGTGAAGCGCGATCGAGCGTCGCGCCGGGGCTACCAGCGCCGCCAGTGCTCATGCGATGTCCTGACGAGCCCGTCGTCGCCGAGCAGCCCGGCCACACGCGCACGTAGCGCCTCGTCGACGAACTCCGGGCGCGTGGCGAATGCGGGATACACGGCGAGGCGCTCTCGAAACACGAAGCCGGCCGTCTCGGTGGCGCGCCGCAGCTCGGCGAGCCCGGGCCAGGGCTTCTCCGGGTTGATGTGATCGGGCGTGAGCGGTGAAATACCACCCCAGTCGTTCAGCCCGGCGGCGAGCAGCCGCGGGTACACCCGCGGGCTGAGATTGGGCGGCGCCTGCACCGCGACGTCGAGCGGCAACACGAGTCGCGCCACGGCCAGCGCGCGCAGCAGCTCGTCGAGCGTCGGCTCCGGCGCCCCGGCCATCGGGATCGACGGCTTGGCGCGGAAGTTTTGCACGATGACTTCCTGCACGTGGCCGTAACGCTCGTGCAGGTCGCGAATGGCGAGCAGCGCGTCCACGCGCTCGCGCGGCGTCTCGCCGATGCCGATGAGAATTCCGGTGGTGAACGGGATCGACAGCTTGCCCGCGAGCTCGATCGTCTTCAGGCGCCGACGCGGGAGCTTGTCGGGCGCGCGGTGATGGGCGCCGCCCGGTGCGAGCAGGCGCTCGGACGTCGTCTCGAGCATCAGTCCCATGCTGACGCTCACCTGGCGCAGCGACGCGAGATCACGCTCGGCCATCAGGCCGGGATTGACGTGCGGCAGCAGCGCGGAATCCGTGAGCGTCGTCGCACACACCGCGTGCAGATAGTCGAGCGTGGTCCGAAAGCCGCGCGCGCGCAGGAACTCGCGATGCTCCGCGAACCGCGCTTCCGGGCGATCGCCGAGCGAGAACAACGCTTCCTTCGCTCCGAGCCGCGCGCCCGCCTGCGCAAGCGCGACCACTTCTTCCGGCGTCATCGTGTGCGCGCCGGGCTGGCCCGGGTCACGACGGAACGTGCAGTACCCGCAGTCGTCGCGGCAGAGCGTCGTGAGCGGGACAAACACCTTCGCCGAGAACGTGATCACGCGGCCGCGTCGATCGCGCGTGGCGGCGGCACGCGCGAGGAGCTCGTCGAGGCCGGCGGGCGGGCCCTCGATCAGCCGCACCGCCTCCTCGTGAGTCAGACCCGTCACCGCGGCGCCTTCATGACCTTGCCGCGGACATCGTTCGCAAAGCGCTCCATGTTGGTAAGCGCCGCCTTCACGTCGGGGACGGTGGGGTCGAACACGAAGTGCGTGACACCTGCCGCCTGATACGCGCGGATGTCGGCGATGACTTCGGCCGCCGTGCCCTGAAACAGCGGACGCTCGCCCGCCGGCGCCTTGGCCGTCTTCGGGCGCACCTCCATCGGCACCCGCACCGTGAGCGCGATCGACTTCGGATCGCGTCCGGCGTCCTGCGCCCACGCGCGCAGCTGCGTGACGCGCTTGGCGTACTCGTCGGGAAACAGCAGACCCGGCGGGCGCAGCGCGATCGGATGCCAGGCGTCGCCGAGCGTGGCGGCGCGCCGCACGGCGGCGTCGGTGTGGCCGCCGATCCAGATCGGGATGCCGCGACGCTGCGCGGGCTTCGGCAGCGCGTGGACGGCCCGCACGCGCGCGTAGCGTCCGTCGAACGTCACGGGGTCGGTCGTCCATGCCGCACGCATGAGCGCGATGTACTCATCGGTGACCGCGCCGCGGGCCTCGAACGGCGGCGCCGCGAGCGCTTCGAACTCCTCGCGCAGCCAGCCCACGCCGGCGCCGAGGATCACGCGCCCCCCCGACAGACGGTCGACCGTCGCGAGCATTTTCGCGACGAGGAGTGGGTGGCGGTACGGCAGCACGAGCACGCTGGTGCCGAGCCGGATACGGCTCGTCACGCGGGCCAGCCACCCGAGGGTGACGAGCGGCTCGAGGTAATCC
>JBKOUQ010000051.1:0-32072 GCA_046723475.1 Candidatus Methylomirabilota bacterium | reverse complement strand
CCGCCGCGCCGCGTGGCGCGCGGCAATGATCGCCGGCGTCGCGGCCGCGCTCGCCGGTGCCGCGCTTGCCGTGCGGCCGCAGGCCGATCATCTGTGGCTCGACGCGGTCGAGAGCACCCTGCCCGGCGTGCGCGACGCGTTTCTGTCGCCGCACGAGCGTGCGGTCGCCGCGGACGCCCGGCACGCCATCGCGTCCGGTGCGCGGGACGTTGCGGCGATGCGCGTACGTCAGGCCGACGTCGCGTGGGGCGTCCGCGTGGCCGACGCGGACGAGCGCGAGCGCTTGCGTCAGTTCACGCTCGGGCGCGAGGAGCTCGTGGCCGGTGACCGCATGGTGCTGCGCACGCTCCGCGCGCGAGCACGCGAGCGCCAGCGCTATCTGCTGGGGCTCCCGCTGCTCGGCCTCGGCGTCGCGAGCACGCTCTACTCACGCGCTCGCAGACGGTCGAGGACCTCACCGTAGTCCGTGCCGCGACTGAGATGATCGACCTGCGCTCGCAGCGTGTCGGTCAGGCGGATGCCATCGACGGCAACGTCGACGATGCGCCACTCGCGCCCGCGCTGAATCAACGCGACCTGCACCGGCAAGTCTTGACCCGCATGCGTGAGGCTCATCCTCACGTCGGCAAGGCGGCCGGACGCCGACTCCCCGAGGTAGCGCACGCGCTGGCGGAGACGTTCGACGCGCGCGGCGATGCCGCGTTGCTCCGCGCCGCCGGCACCGTCGTGTCCCAGTCGCGATGCGCACAGGGACGTCAGCAGCGCGCGCAGACCCGTCGTGAAGTCCTCGCGTTCGGATGTCGTGAGGCGCGGCCAGTGCTCACCCAGAGCGCGGCGCGAGAGCTCGGGAAAATCGAATGCCCGGGTCACGGCCGCGCGCGCCGCTTGCCAGCGACCTGACGGTTTGGGGTTCGAGCTCGCCATGATCCCGGCCAGCTCGTCGATGTATCGACGGACCGCGTCCGTCGGCGTACCCGGCCAGATCGGCTCGGCGGCTACGGCGTTCGGTGCGGCGAGGGTCGTAACGACGGCCAGCGCGAGCACGATCACGCGAAACACGCGTGGCGTTGGGGCAACGATCGTGCCGCCGATGCGGCCGCGTCGCGCGATGCGGGCTGCAGTTATTCCAATCACCGCGGCGCCGACATCCCGCCGCCCGCGGTGCCGTTCTACCGGCGGCTACTTGCCTTCGTAGGTATAGAAGCCGCGGCCCGTCTTTCGCCCGAGCTGCCCGGCCATCACCATACGTTTGAGCAGCGGCGGCGGCGCATAGCGCGGCTCACGGAACTCCTCGAACATCACCTCGGCGACATACATCGTCGTGTCGAGCCCCACGAGATCGAGGAGCGTGAACGGGCCCATCGGATAGCCGCAACCGAGCTTCATGGCCGTGTCGATGTCTTCGAGCGAGGCGAGCCCGCCCTCGTACACGCGGATCGCATCGAGCAGGTACGGTACGAGTAGGCGGTTCACGATGAACGCCGTCGAGTCCTTCGCCTGCACCGGGGTCTTGCCGACGCTGCGGGCCCACTCGGCGACGGCTCGGACGGAGGCATCGTCCGTGAGGATCGTCCGCACGACCTCCACCAGCTTCATCAGCGGCACCGGATTGAAAAAGTGCACACCGAGCACCTGGCCCGGACGCTTCGTGGCGGCGGCCATCGCGGTCACGTTGCACGACGACGTGTTCGACGCCAGGATCGTGTGCGGCGGGCAGACGCGGTCGAGCTTGGCGAACGTCTCGTTCTTCAGCGCCTGGTTCTCGGTCATCGCCTCGACGACGAGATCGGACCCCTTGAGGTCCTCCAGCCGTGTCGTCCCTGCGATGCGTCCGAGCGTTTCGTCCTTGCTCTTTGCCTCGAGCCTGCCCTTGGCCACGAGGCCTTCGAGCGTCTGACGCAGCCGGTCGAGGCCGCGTTTGACGAGCTCGTCGTTGGCCTCGACGAAGAGCACGCTGAAGCCCGCCTGCGCGGCGACCTGCACGATGCCGGAGCCCATGAGGCCGCAGCCGATCACACCGACGTTTTTGATGGCCATGGATTTGGGACTACTTCGAACGACGACCGGGAAGCGGCAGCGGCTCGTAGTGCACGCTACCTGGCGGGCACGGGTTTCGGACGCTGACCGTAAGGTCGCCGTACCGCACGCTGCCGTCGTCCTGCACGTCACCGAAGCCGCGGCGCACCGGCGCCGGGCCGTCGGCCCGGAGCGACTCCTGGTAGGCGGCGTCGCGGCTCTGCGCGCGCGGGGCCGCCAGCTCGAGCAGCATGGTGGCGCGGATCGGAGTCTTCATCTCGTCTGCCGCCGCGATGCCGGCAGGGGCGAGCGCCGTCACCCCGGCGAGCACGGCGAGCACGGTTCGCTTCATGCCTCTAGTCATACACCACCCGTCACTAGTCATACACGATCAACGAATGAAGTGGGTAGCCCTTCAGCTTGTCGCGGCCCTTGAGGAAGGCGAGCTCGATCATGAACGCGACGCCGACCACCTTGCCGCCCAGCTGCTGCACCAGGCGTAGCGTGGCGGCCATGGTCCCCCCGGTCGCGAGCAGGTCGTCGACGGCAAGCACGCGCTGTCCCGGTTTCACCCCGTCTTCGTGCACGGCGAGCGCATCGCGCCCATATTCCAGCTCGTACTCCACCTCGATCGTCTTCCCGGGTAGCTTGCCGAGTTTCCGAACGGGGACGAACCCCGCGCCGAGCTGATGGGCCACCGCGCCGCCGAAGATGAATCCCCGGGACTCGATCCCGACGACCACATCGACCCGTTCCTTGGCGTAGTTCTCGGCGAGCATGTCGACGACGGCCCGGAACGCAGGCCCGTCCTTCAACAGCGTCGTGATGTCCTTGAAGAGGATGCCCTCGGTCGGGAAATCCTTGATGTCGCGGATTTTGGCGCGAAGCTCGCCGACGTCCATGGTTCGGCGCCCATGGTAATGGACCGTGCGCGGACGCCGCAAGAAACCATATTCCTCCGAGCCAGCAGCGTGATCGCAACTCGTTGCAGCGCCCTGCCCCGTCTCCGGACTTTGCTGCATGCCTCCGGCGCGAGGCGATTCGTTCAACGGCAACCTTTCCGCCGGCTTACGGGTCCGGCATATGCCTTGTACTGACCTTAAGGCGAGGAAAGGAGGTTTCATCCCATGCGGTTCACGATGATCGTGATGATCGCTCTCGTTATCGGATGCTCTGCCGCGCCGGCGTTCGCGTTCGGCGGTGGCGGTGGTCACCATATAGCGGTATCGGCACCGGGTCTTGCGACGGCCGACAGCTCTACGACCACAGGCGCGACGGGCTCGTCCGCCGTCGCGAGCACCTCGGAACCCCTGGCCCTGTTCGCGGTGGGCCTCGGTCTGCTCGGTGCGCGCTTCCTGCGGCGGCGCTAGACCACCGCAGTCTTCCCATGCGCACGCCGTCGGGACCGTCCGGCGGCGTTCGTGTGTCGTCATCTTGGTTCGTGCGACGGGCGATCCACGAGGCGCCGGCGGAGCCGGCGCGCGTCATTCGAGGCTGGCGATCGCGTCCGGCAGCGCGCCGAGACCGGGCACGACCGCGTCGGGCCGATCGGGGCCCAACGCCTCGATCGTCGCGTTCGTCACCTGTACGACCCGCATGCCGGCCGCCCGCGCCCCCTGCACGTCCAGAACGGGATCGTCGCCGACATGGATGGCTTCACCGGGCACGGCGCCGAGCGCGCGCAGCACCGCGTGAAAAATCGCGGGATCCGGTTTCCGCACGCCGAGCTCGTCGGAGAATGCGGTGTGCGCGAAGCACGCGAGGAGCCCGTAGCGCTCGAGCACCCGACGCAGCGTGGCACCCGGCGTCCGCATCGTGTTCGAAACGACCGCGAGCGTGTAGCCCGCGGCGCTGAGCTTGCGCATGGCGTCGAGCGCGCCGTCGTCCACCGCAGGCGGTACGAGCAGGATCGGACGCGCGTAGGCATCCACGAGGGCGGCGAGCACATCCGGCGATAAACGCGCGGGTAAATCGCGATCGAGAGCGCCGACGATTGCGCGGATGTGCTCCTGCACGGGCACGTCCCGGTGGCTCGCCCACACGCGACCGAGGTAGGAAGCGGACACCTCGTACGCACGCTCCAGGGCCGCCGTCGAGACCCGCACGCCGGCGCGGGCGAGGATGGTGTCGAAATCGCGGAGGCGTCGGACCTTGTAGCGATTGTCGCTCCCGGGCGGGTCGAGTAGCAGCGTGCCCCAGAAGTCGAGCGTGATGACGCGCGCCATCAGGCGCGGTCACCGCCGAAGCGTGGCGCGCGCTTTTCGAGGAACGCGGACGCGCCCTCGCGCGGCTCGTCCCCCGCATAGCAGGCCGCGAAGGCGTCGATCCCGGCCCGCACCGCCGACGGCAAATCGCTCTCGCGCCAGCGGATCATGAGGGCCTTTTGTGCGCGCAGCGCTGCGGGCCCACACGCACGGAGCGCGGCGACCGTTTCCTCCACAGCCTTCGCCAGCGCCGCGGGCTCTACGACGCGGTTGACGAGGCCCCACGCCAGCGCACGCGCGGCGTCGACGGCCGTGCCGAGCAGCAGCATCTCCGCAGCGCGCCCCGGCCCGATCAGTGGCGGCAGCAGCGCGGCCTGGATGACCGACGGGACGCCGACACGCACCTCGGGCAGTCCGAACGAGGCGTCGCTGGCGGCCAGGCGCAGATCGCACGCGAGCGCCAACTCGAAGCCCGCGCCGAGGCAGGCGCCGTGCACGGCCGCCACGACCGGAAACGGCGCGCGATGGACGGCGTCGATGGCGCCGCACAGATCCGTGATCAGCGCTCGCGCCGAGGTCGCGTCCAGGCGGTGCAGCACGCGCACGTCCATCCCCGCGGTGAAGGCGCGGCCGCGTCCGGTCAGGACCGCGGCGCGGATCGAGCGGTCGCGCGCGAGCGTGTCGAACGTGGAGCGCACCGTCGCGATGAGGCCAGGCTCGAACAGATTGAGCGGAGGACGATCGAGGGTGCACCACACGACGTCGCCGCGCCGCTCGACGGCAACGGCCGGGGTCATCGGGGCCGCCGCGCGGCGTCCATCAATAGCGCCGCATCGTCGGGTCGACCGTGCGCGCCCACGCGTCGACGCCCCCGACGAGATTCTTCACGTCGCGGAATCCGTGCTGCTCGCGAAGGTACTGGGCGACGGCGGCACTTCGCACACCTTGATGGCAGTAGACGACGATCTCGTCGCCCGGGTTCAGCTCGTCGGTGCGAACCTCGATCTCCTCGATCGGAATGTGGACGGCGTTCTCCAGGCGGCAGAGCCGCGTTTCCCAGTCCTGGCGCACGTCGAGCAGCAGCGGACGGTCGTTCCGATCGAGCCGCGCTTTCAGCTCGGCTGGCGTGATCTCTGTCACGGTCGGCCGACCGGTCAGCGCGGCGCGGGCCGGCCGACGAGGAAGTCGGCGAGCCAGCCGTTCACGACCGACGCGTGCTCGATGTGCGGGAAGTGGCCGCACGCGTCCAGCCAGCGCGCGGTCGCGCGCGGAAAGCCCTCGGCCACTTCCGCACTGTGCGTGGCCGGGATGGCGGGATCCTGTCGTCCGTGGACGAGGAGGATCGGAAGGTCGAGGGTCGCAATGGCGCGGCGATAGTCGGCGCGGCGCTGCACGAAATCCGCGGTGAGTGAGCGGACGGTCGCCAGCCATGCTGCGCGTGCGGGCGCGCCGGTGCGCAGCGCGTAATGGCACCCGACGAGAAACTCCACCTCGGCGTCCGCGGGTTCGTGGAAACAGCTCGCGATCGCCGACCGATACAGCGGGGCGCAGCCGCACAGCGCGAGCACCTCACCGAACCCGGGCGTCGCCATCAGGCGCGCGCGCCAGCCCGGCCGCCACCCGAAGCCCGGCACGCAGCCCGCGAGCAGCGCGAGGCGCTCGACACGCGCGGGCCGCGTCAGAGCATACGTGACCGCAACGGCGGCGCCGAACGAGTGCCCCACCAGCGCGACCTGATTGAGCCCGACCGCCTCGACGAATGCGTGGAGCGCGCGCGCGAAGAACGCGAGCGAGTAGTTCGCCGGCGGCTTGCCGGAGCGCCCGAAACCGGGGAGATCGATCGCGAACACCGTCGCGCGCGTCGCAAGCGACGGGATGTTGTGGCGCCACGACTCGGCAAAGCCGCCGAGCCCGTGCACGAGGACGACGGCAGGGCCGGTGCGGCCTTCGACGAGATAGTTCAGCGCGAGGCCATCGACCTCGCCACCCCTGAGCCTCAGTTCCGGCATGGGGCTAGAATTCTACCAGACCGTCTCCGTCGACGAGGCGGCCGAGGGCCGCGCGGTACGGAAAGACACTGAACACGCCGCCGGTGTGCACGAAGCAGATCCGATTGCCGAGCGCCCGCGGCTCGCGGCGAATCGTGTCGAGAAGGCCGGAAAACGCCTTCGCCGTGTACACGGGGTCGAGCACGATGCCTTCGAGCCGAGCAAGCTTGAGCATCGTGTCCAGTTCTTCGCGCTTCACGGCAGCGCGCCCCACCCCCTGGTAGCCGTCGAGCAGACGCACCTCCGCGGGGGGCCGAACGGGAAGGCCAAAGCGGCTGCGCGCGCGCTCGATCACGTCGACGACGTACGCCCGCACGCGCGCCGCCTCCCACGCGATCGGCACACCGACGATGTCCGCGCGGAGGCCCGTGATCTGCTTGGCCATGAGGAGGCCGGCCTGGCTACCGCCGCTGAAGTTGGTGATGGCGATCGTGTCGAATTCCGGCGCGCCGTGGCGCACCTGCTGGGCGATCTCCTGGCCACACGCGAAGTAGCCGAGGGCGCCGACGACGGTGGCGCCGCTCTCCGGAATGACGTACGGCGTTCGCCCCGCCGCGCGCTCGCGGGCGGCGAGATCCTCCATCGTCTCGCCGATCTTGTCCCACTCGGCGTCGCTGCAGTACTTGATGTCGGCGCCGAGGAGCCGGTCGAGCAGCAGATTGCCATCGTATTCGTCGGGCCGCGCGCCTTTGAGCGCCAGCACGGCGCGCAGCCCCAGCCGCGCACACACCGCGCTGACGCACCGGCAGCAGTTCGACTGCAGCGTGCCGCAGGTGATGAGCGTGTCCGCGCCCTGGGCCAGTGCTTCGCCGACGAGGAATTCGAGCTTGCGGATCTTGTTCCCGGTCTCCAGGAGGCCGGTCAGATCATCGCGCTTGACCCACAGCTCGACGCCGAGCTCGGCGGACAAACGCTCGAGCTTCAGCAGCGGGGTTGGGGCGTACGCGAGCTCGACGCGCGGAATCGGGGGCGCAGCAGTGGCCATGGAGAGCACTATGTCAGGCAAAGAGGTCGCCTGGCAAGGCTTGATGCGGCTGTCCGAGCAACCGTTTGAGCATCAGCGCGTTGCGCACCGGATAGTCTCGGTTGTTGTTGTTGAACGAGACGTAGACCTCCGCGGCGTCCTCCGCCGCCTCGTCGATTTCCGGGATCACGTCGCGCAGCTCCGCCTCGTTATAGAGGTAGTCGTATTTTTCGCGAACGCTCGGCTCCTCGCCGCGGAGCTGGCGCATCCAGCCGTCGACGTTGCGCCCGTGAAGCCGAAACACCGCCACCGGCGCCGTTCGCTCCGCCACACGCGGCACCGCGCCCGCCGCAGCCGGAGCGTCGACGATGACCGCGGCGGCGCCGGCCCGCCGCAGCAGTGCGAATGCCTCTTCCGCATGATCCGGCAGCCACGAGCGATGGCGGAATTCGACGGCCACCGTCCAGCCGGGCAGCCGGGCGGGCAGCGACGCGAGATACTCGAGCTCCTCGTCGCCATACCGTACCCACGGAGCGAGCTGGAACAACACGTAGCCGAGCTTGCCGCTCTCCGCCAGCGGGGCGAGGGCCGCGCGGAACAGTCGGAAAGCCTGGTCGAGCGCCTCGGGCGGAAACTCCCTGGCGTCGATCTCGCCGCGGTGCGTCCGCCGTGCGCGCGGCGAGACGAGCCGCGTGATGTCGGCGGGCAAGGACTGCGGGCGCGGATGGTGACCCGTCATGAGCGCCCACGCCTTGACGTGAAACACGAACCCGGGCGGCGTGCGCTCCACCCAGCGCCGGACCGTCAGCACGTCGGGGATCGCATAGTAGGACGAGTTCACCTCGACCACGTCGAACACCGAGGCGTAAAAGCGCAGCCGCGCCTCCGCCGACATCGACACACGGGGATAGAACCTGCGCGACTCGATGAGCGCCGGATCCGCCCACGAGCAGATGCCGACGCGAACCGGTGCCGTCAGACGATCTTCTCGTACACGCCGGGAGGGATAACGCGGAACACGCGGATCGGCTGTGACACGTTCTTGAACGTTTGCTCGCCGAGACTCTCGAGCACGAAGTGCTGGCGGATGCGCTCGGCGGTCGCGGGGCCAACGACGATGTCGTTGCCCTGTGCGAACGCGGCGAAGCGCGCGGCGACGTTGGTCGTGGAGCCGCTCGCGGTGAACGTCCAGCGTTGGCCCGCGCCGCCGCCGAGCTTCGTGGCGCCGACGAGCGCCTCCCCCGTGTTGATGCCCATGTGCAGCGACACGGGTGGGAACACGCCGCCGTATTCCTCGTTCAGCGCGTTGGTGCGCTGACGGATGGCGAACGCCGCCCGCGTCGCGCTCAGCGCGTGGTCGGTCGCGGTGCGATCGGACTGGAAGATCACCATGAGACCGTCGCCCGCCGTCTCCGCGACATCCCCGTGGTGTGCGTGGATGATCTCCAGAAACGACGAGAAGTACGTTTGCACGAGCTGATTCAGCCGCTTCGGCTCGAGTTCCTCAGAGAGCTTCGTGTAGCCGGCGATGTCCAGAAACAGCACCGACACCTCGACGCTCTTCTTTTCGAGCTCCGTGGCATTGGGATTCTGCTCGAGGAGCCGCTTCACCGACTCCGGGACGAACTTCGACAGCTCACCTTTGAGCTGCTCCAGCAGCTCGAGCCGCTGCCGCGACTCCTTCAGGTGCTGCAGCGCCGTCGCCAGCTCGGTGTTCTTGGACTCCAGCTCGGTGTACGCCTGAGCCAGGCGGGCCGTCATGTCGTTGAACGCGATGCCGAGCTGCCCGAGCTCGTCACGCGCCATCACCGGTGCGCGCGCGCTGAAGTCGCCCTCGCCGACCCGGCGCGCGGCGGTGGCCAGCTGATCGACCGGCCGCAGCACGATCCGCCGCATCGTGACCGTGAGCACGGCCCCGGCCGCGACGATCGTGAGGACGCCGATGCCGAGCTGACGATTGCGATGGCGCGCGACCTCGGCGAACACCGGCTCCATCGAAGTGGCCACGCGCACGACGGCGCGCACCTGGTGGTCAGCGCCATGGCACCCCTGGCACTTCTCCTGGTTCCGGATCGGCGTGAGCAGCGTGAAGTAGCGGATCCCGTCGCGCCGTTCGAGCGCTTCCTGGATCGCCACCGTCTCGATGGCCCGCGCGAACAACGGGTCATCGACCTTCTTGCCCGGCGGCTGCGCCATTTTACGAATGTTGCGCATCACCTCGGGTGCCAGCCCCGCGTTCTTGTCGACTTCCATGGCCGTCGTGAGGTCGGTGAACGCCTCCATGCCAGTCCGGCGAAAGATGTCGAAGGCCTCGACGGGCGAATTCTGGCGTAGCTCCTGTATCACCGTGCGCGTCACATCGGGGCGCTCCTGCAGCATCGCACCCTCGATCGACGCCACCAGCGTTGCGGTCAGACGCCTGGCGGCGATCTTGTTTTGCTCGACGAGCAGATCGGCCTCGCGCTGGATCGTCAGGATGGTGGAGACGCCGAACCCCACGATGAGGACGACGACGATCAGGAGTCCGATCTTCAGCGCTAGCGTCGAGCGCAGCACGTCGGGCCGATGGTAGCATCTGCGCCGTGAACCTGGCGCACCTCGGCGAAGAGGCCGTCGCACGCTTCGGGGAGTACACCGCCCTGTCGTTCGAGGGCCGCGAGCTGACGAACGTGGATCAACAGCGCACGGCGGCGCGCGTCGCGGGCGCACTGCGTCGCCTGGGCGTCATCCCCGGCGACCGCGTCGTCGTGCTGCTTCCGAACTGTCCGGAGGTCCTCGCCGCCTACGCAGGCATTCTGAAGGTGGGCGGCGTGATCGTGCCCGTCGTGTTCCTGCTGTCGCCGGCGGAGGTACGCCACATTCTGGCCGACTCCGCGGCCAAGGTCGTCATCACAGCGCCCGAGCTCGCGGCGAAGCTCGAGGGCTGGTCCGGCCCCGTCATCCTGGTTGGCGACGGCGCGATGGCGAGGCCGAACGCGCGCGCGTGGGGCGACTGGATCGCGCGCGAAGCCGACGCATTCGACACGGTCGATCGTGCAGACGGCGATCTGGCCGTGATCCTCTATACCTCGGGCACCACGGGCAAGCCCAAGGGCGTCGCGCTGTCACACGCGAACCTCGCGTCGAATGCGCGAGCCGCCGCGAGCCTCTTCGAGCTCGATCGCGAGCGCTGGAACCTCGCCGTACTGCCGCTCTCGCACTCGTATGGCCTCGTGACGATGAACGCGGGCAATATCCTGGGCACGCGATCCGTGCTGCTGCGCTGGTTCAACCCAGACGCGGTGCTCGAGACGATCACGCGGTTTCGCGTGCAGTCCATGGCAGGCGTGCCGACGATGTACGCCTATCTGCTCAACTACCCCGATGCGGGTCGCTTCGACACGTCGTCGATGCGGTCGTGGGGGTCCGGCGCGGCACCGCTTCCCGTCGAGATCGTGGAGCCCTTCGAGAAGAAGTTCGGCGGGCGGTTGGTCGAGGGATACGGGCTGACCGAAGCATCGCCGGTCGTCACGACGACGCGGCTGTCAGGCGTGCGGAAGCTCGGCTCGGTGGGCCAGCCGATTCCCGGCGTCGCGGTCGCGATCCTCGATGACGACGACCGCGCGCTGCCCGTCGGCGAGACGGGTGAGATCGGCGTGCGCGGGCCGAATGTGATGCTCGGCTACTACGGGTTGCCGGAGGAGACGGCGCGCACGCTGCGCAACGGGTGGCTGCACACCGGCGACGTCGGTCGCCTCGACGAGGACGGCTTTCTCTACGTCGTCGAGCGCAAGAAAGATCTCATCATCCGCGGCGGCTTCAACGTCTATCCCCGGGAGGTCGAGGAGGTCCTGTATGCGCATCCCGCCGTCGCCGAGGCCGCCGTCGTGGGGATGCGCGATGCGCTGATGGGCGAAGAGGTGTGCGCGTTTGTCGTGCTCAAGCACGATACGGTCGCGAGCGGCGACGCGTTGATCGACTTCTGTCGCTCGCGTCTCGCGAAGTTCAAGTGCCCGCGCGAGGTGCGCGTCGTGTCGTCGCTGCCGAAAAATCCGGTCGGAAAGATTCTCCGGAAAGAGCTGCGGTCGCTGCTCGGGTGAAGGCCGGCGGCGTGTGCCGCCGGCCTTGCCACGACTCAGAAGTCGAACAACTCAGTCGTCGATCTTGTCGGCGCCATCTTTGAGCGCGTCGCCGACCTTCCGCTTCGCCTTACCGAATCCTTCCCGAAGCTTTCCACCGGCCCGCTCGTCACGGCCCTCGGCCTCGAGCTCGGGATCATTGAGCGCTTCGCCCGTCTCTTCCTTGATGTAACCCTTCGCCTTCTCGGCCTTGCCCTTGATCTCGTCGCGATTCATGCGCGCCCTCCGTTCCGGATCACGTCGTGTTCGCGCGGCGCCGCGATCCGCTCGATGCGTGGTGCAAGGCCAACGCCACCGGCCGGCTCCGTGCCGTTTAGCTACACGGCTAAGCGGCGGTATTTTCAAATCTGGCCAATTTGCGCGTCAATGACGTGACGCCGCCGGTGGTAGAAGTTTCCTACGCGAGCGACGAGGGGTTGCGTCGGGCGGGTCGAAATGCTAGCGTGAGGTCACTTCGATCTCTTCCATTCTGTCATTTAGACTCCTCAGCACGGTCAAGGCTGGCACGAAGCGGTAGCGACATTTGATGAAGGCACCGAAGGAGGAATCGGCATGCTGAGCCGTCACAGCAAGGCGCTCGCGATTTTGATGTTGAGCATCGCGGTCGCTGTCGGTGGGCTGGTTCTCACGCGCCATGTCATCGCGGTCGCCGGTGAGGCGGACGCGGGACGCCTGAATCGTTCGATCCTCGAATACATCGCTCAGAAAAATCCGCAGGCGCCGATCCGCGCCTTCCAGCACTTCCCTGAGACGCTCGTGGCCGAGGCGCACAAATCGAATCTGGATCATTGCCTCGTCCTCGCGCAGGCGGAGGTCGAATCGGAGTTCCATCATGATGCGGTCGGTTCTGCCGGCGAGGTCGGACTCTTCCAGATGCTGCCGAGCACGGCCGCGATCATGGAGCCCATCGTCGGTTCGTTCAAGCGCCCCCTGGTGAAGGCGGTGCGCGAAGCCAAGAGCGCGCGCGAGCTCGGCGACCTTGCCGATCCGGTCGTGAGCACGAAATTCGCGATGGCCTATCTGCGGGACATCATGACGCGGAAGTCGAACGTGAAGGACGCTCTCACCGAGTACAACGGCGGCCCCGCCGGCCGGCACCCGCACTACTACCGCATGGTCATGGGCACGTACGTGGAGATTCTCGAGCGGCCCGAGCTGCGCTGCCGCTTCCGTGAGATGCCCAAGCCGTCGCCCACGGTCACGACCCTGCTCATCCGCGCGTAACACGCCGCCGTCGCGCGCCGACCACGCACGACTTCTTACGCGTGGTCAGCGCGCGGCGGCGGTCTCGATCGTCTCCGCGAGGGTGACGTCACGCGGCGTCACGCCGCCCGCGTCGTGGCTCCACAGGGTGAGCGTTACCTCCGAGTAGTGCAGCGCGATGTCGGGATGGTGCTGCTGGCGCTCGGCGAGCTCGCCCACGCGGTTGACGAAGGCGAGCGCGGTGCGGAAATCGTCGAACCGATACGTTTTCTCGATCCCGCACCCCGCGCGACGCCAGCCGCCGAGCCGTTGCAGCGCCGCGCTGAGCGCGGCGTCGTCGAGCAACCCGCCACGCGCGGCCGTCATGTCCGCGCGAATTTCTGCAGCGAGCGAATCTCCCGCGGCGGGTCTTCCGTGCTGCCGACCGCCGTCCACGCGACCTCCGCCACGTAAAGATCACCGCGCGAATCGACGGCGCACGCGTGCGGAGCCACGAATTCGCCCGGCTTCTCGCCCGGAAACGGGCCGCCGATGCGCTCGACGAGCTCGCCCTTGATCGACAGCACGCTCACGCGCGCACCGATGTTCGGCACCGCCTGATTCACCGGCAGATGCGTCGGCAGCTCGCCGACAAAAAACAGATCGCCGAGCAGTGGCGCGGCCGCGAGCCCGCAGGGACGGTGCAGATTGTTGAACTGGCCGAGATACGTGCCGTCTTCGTCGAAGATCTGCACGCGCGAATTCTCTCGGTCGGCGACGTACACGCGCCCGCCTGCGTCGGTCGCGATGTTGTGCGGGATGTTGAAGCACCCCGGGTCGGTGCCGGGCTCACCCCACGACTTGAGCAGCCGGCCCTTGGGGTCGTACTTGTGGACGCGCGAATTGCCGTAGCCGTCGGACACGTACACGTCCCCCGTGCGCGGCGAAATCGCCACGTGCGTCGGCCGATTGAACGGCTTGCCGCCGTGGGCCACCGACGGCCGGTCCGGATCGCCCAGCGTCAGCACCACGCGTCCCTCGGGCGTGAACTGCCGTACGGTGTGGTGGAGATCGTCGGTGAGCCAGATCGATCCGTCCGGACCGATCGTGATGCCGTGCGCGCGCCGTATCAGCCCTTCGCCCCACGAGCGCTTGAAGACACCGTGTCGGTCGAACACGATCACGGGATGCGCGCCACGATTGAAGACCCACACGTTGTCGTCCGCATCGACCGCGACGGCCGTCGCCTCGACGAAGCTCCATCCGTCCGGCAACTTTCCCCAGCCCACGACCGGCGTGTAGCCCATACGCCCCTCCTCGCGCGTCGCGCCTACGAAACGCGGCTTATACTGCCACACGCTCGTGAGTCCAACCATCGGCGCCTCCACCCTCCGCAAGGAAGACCGCCGGCTCCTCACCGGCCGCGGACGCTTCGTGGACGATCTGCCCGTCGCGGGGCTGCTCCATGCCGCAATCGTCCGAAGCGCGCACGCGCACGCAGGGATTCGCGCCATCGACGCGCGCGCCGCGCGACGCGTGCCGGGCGTCGTCGCCGTCCTGCTCGCCGCGGATCTGCCGGAGTGCGCGGTCGGGGTTCCGCCGCTCGCGCCGTCCGCCGCGATACGGACGTATCATCACCCGCCCATCGCGGCGGACGTCGTGCGCCACGTCGGCGAGGCGGTGGCCGTCGTCGTCGCTGACGATGCCTACCGCGCCGCCGACGGCGCGGACGCGGTGCGCGTCGAGTGGGACCCGCGCCCGGCCGTATCGAGCGTCGAGCGCGCGACCGCGCCCGATGCGGCGCGCGTCTTCGAGGAATGGCCCGACAACATCGCGGGCGTCATCACGGCCGGTGTGGGCGACATCGACCGCGGCTTTGCAGAGGCGGACGTCATCGTCGAAGCCGCTCTCGACTTCCCGCGTGTGGCCGGCGTTCCGATCGAGCCTCGCGGCGTCGTCGCGCATCCGGGCACCGCCGATGGCCTGTTCACCGTATGGTCCTCGACACAGGTGCCCTACGCCGTGCGCGGCGCGATCGCGCGGGCGCTGGGGCTCGGCGAGTCACGCGTGCGCGTGCTCGCGCCCGACGTCGGTGGCGGGTTCGGCATCAAGGGCCACGCCTATGCCGAGGAAATCCTCATCGCGGCCGTCGCGCGCCGGATCGCGCGGCCCGTCAAATGGGTCGAGACGCGGCGCGAGCACTTCCTGACCGCCGCACCGGATCGTGATCAGCGACATCATGCGCGGCTGGGCGTGCGGCGGGACGGTACGCTCACGGCGATCGAAACGCGCTTTACGCGCGACCACGGCGCGTATCCGACGCTCGGCGACGTCATCGGCCTGAATACGATCAACCACCTTCCGGGGCCCTACCGCGTGCCCCACGTCGCAGGCGCGTGCACCAACGTCGTCACGCACAAGACGTTCATGGGCGCGTACCGCGGCGCCGGCCGACCCGAGGCGGCGTTCGTCCTCGACCGGTTGCTCGACCGCGCCGCGCGCCAGCTCGGCATCGATCCAGCGGATCTGCGACGTCGCAACCTGATTCGCAAGGCGGAGATGCCGTACCGTCCGGGCCTTCGTTACCGCGACGGCGTCGAGATCACCTACGACCCGGCGGATTACGTGGCGGCGTTCGACCGGGTTCTGGTGCTGGGCGAGTACGAGGAATCTCGAGCGGAGCGCAACCGCCGCCGCGGGAGCACGCGTCCGGTTGGCGTCGGCGTCTCCGCGTACGTCGAGGGCACCGGCATCGGACCCTTCGAAGGCGCCGATGTGCGCGTCGATCCCGATGGCACCGTATTCGTCGCGATCGGCGTGTCGTCCCAGGGCCAGGCCCACGAGACGACCCTCGCGCAGGTCTGCGCCGACGAGCTCGGCGTCCCGGTCGCGCGCGTGATCGTGCTCGGCGGCGACACCGCCCTGTTGCCGTTCGGGTACGGGACGATCGCCAGCCGCGTGGCCGCAAACGCCGGTCCGGCCATCGCGCGCTCGGCGCGCGAGGTCGCGCGGCGTGCACGCGTCGTCGCGGGTGAAGTCCTCGAGTGCCCGCCGGGCGACGTCGTGCTCGCCGACGGGCGCGCACACGTCGCAGGCTCGCCCGATCGCGGCGTGGCCCTCGGAACACTCGCGGCACGAGCGCCACGTAGCCGGGCGCTCGCCGCCGAGAGCGCGCCCGGCCTGCATGCCTGCCTCTTCTTTCATCCCGAGACGGTGACCTGGGCGTTCGGCGCGCATGCCTGTGCCGTGGAGGTCGACATCGAGACGGGCGCCGTCCGGCTCTTGCGTTATGCCGCCGTGCACGACTGCGGCCGCGCGATCAACCCGATGGTCGTCGAAGGCCAGCTGCACGGCGGGGTTGTCCAGGGCCTCGGCTCCGCGCTGCGCGAGCAGGTGGTGCACGACGCGAATGGACAGCTGCTCACCGGCACGCTGATGGACTATGGCCTGCCGCTCGCAGGTGATGTGCCCGCCCTCGTGGTGGAGGCGCTCGATCAGCGCTCGATGATCAACGACCTCGGCGTCAAAGGCGTCGGCGAGAGCGGCATCATCTGCCCGAGCGCCGCGATCGCCAACGCGGTCGAGGATGCGCTCGCCGACCGCGGCGTGGAGATCACGCGCGTCCCCCTCCTCCCGCACCGCGTATGGCAGGCGCTGCGCGACGCGCGCGCCTGACTACTTACCGTAGTACCGCGCCAGGTAGTCCGCGACGGTCTTCGCCTCCGCGTCGGTGAGCGGCGCGCCGTACACCTTGATCATCTTGGTGACGACGCCGTCCCACTGCTTCTGATCACCCGCGGGCTGCGTGACGATGTAATCCGTCGAATGGCAGAGCACACACTTTTGCTGCGCGAGATCGCTGCCGGGCCCGGGCTTGAGCGCGCCGTGCGCATGATCCGGCGGCAGCGTGATCTCTGCGCCACCGGCGGCCGCGAACCGCACCCCACGGACGGCCACGGACATGACGCCGCCAACGACCGCGAACAGTACGAGCACCACGGTCAACGTTCGCGTCATGTCAGCTCACCTGGTATTCGACGGACTCGATGACGTTGCGCAGATAGCCGGCGGGATTCCACAGCGGCTCGGCGCCTTGCGATTCCCCCATGCGATTCACCGCCCGCACCTCGACGCGCGCGACGCCCGCCCGCGACGGCGTCCACGGCGCCGACCACTCGCGGAACGCGTACGGGCCGAGATCGCGCCCGAGCGTCGCGCGGTGCCACGTGGCACCGCCGTCGTCGGAGATCTCGACCTCGCGAACGCCGTAGCCGCCGTCGAACGCGATGCCTTTGAGCGTGACGCCGCGCCCCACCGCCATTTGCGCGCCGGACTCGGGCGCGGCGATAAACGAACGCACCGTCATCCGGTTGATCGGCACGGTCGCTTTTGGCGCGGTGCCCGGCTCGACGCACCCGCACGGCGTGTCGGGAATACGATAGGCCGGCTTCATCCAGAATTGCTCGAACGGCTTGTCGACGACCGTGATCTCGGAGAGGTGCTTTACCCAGTAGGTGGCGTACCAGCCCGGCACGACGAGGCGCGCCGGAAAACCGTTCAGCATCGGCAGCGGCGCCCCGTTCATCTGATACGCGACGATCACGTTCGGATCGTCGAGCACGCGCGTCAGCCCGAGCGACTTCACGAAATCCGGCACGCTCGGAAACGCGGGCTTGTCGAGCCCGTCGAACGTAACTTCAACCGCGCCCTGGCGGACGCCGGCGGCGGCGAGCACGTCTTTCAGCCGGCAGCCCACCCATTCGGCGTTGCCCATCGCACCGTCGCCCCACTGCCCGCCCAGCACGCGCGGCGCAAATCGTCTCCGGCTGTTGCCCGAGCACTGGTTCACCGCGGTGGCCGCCACAGCGGGGAATTTCGTCTTGAGGTCGTCCATGGACAGCTGCAGCGGGCGGTCCACGAGCCCGCCGATGCGCAGTCGCCACGTCGCGAGGTCGACCCGTGTCGGGACCGGGAAGACGTGATAGCGGACGAAGAAGGCCTCGTTCGGTGTGATGGCGCGATCGAACCACTTCATCGGCGTCTCGAGCTGCGGCGGTCGTGACGTGAGGAGGATGAGGTCGGTTTTCTGCGGGTACCGAACGAGCGGACGCGGAGCGACGACCGGGTCGCCGGACTGCGCCCACGTCCACGTCGGCGCGGCGGCGAGAGCGGCGGCGCCACTCAAGACGCGAAGTGCCTGCCGCCGAGAAAGCTCGCGCATGGCGTGTCCCCTTTTGGTCGCGTGGCTGGCCGCACTATACGCGCGCCGATCGGCGAGTGCTACCGCACCGATCGGCGAGTGCTACCATCGCCGCCATGATGGCGGCTACGAGCTCTTGGCTGCGCGCGGCGTTCGTGATCGCGCTGCTCTTGACCGCCACACCGGCGGCAGCGCAGCTGCCGATTTTCGACGCTCACATCCACTACAGCCGTCCGGACTGGACGACGTATACGCCGGAACGTGCCTTGTCGATCCTCGCGCAGGCGGGCATCCGGCGCGCGATCGTGTCGAGCACGCCAGACGACGGCACGTTGATGCTCTACGATCGCGCTCCTGCGGGCATCGTGCCGTTCCTGAGGCCGTATCGCACACGCGAGGACATGGGCTCGTGGACGCGCGACCCCGCGGTGGCGGCGTACGTCGAAGAGCGGTTGAACCGGCGCGCGGTGTACCGCGGCATCGGCGAGTCGCACTTCGGAGCGGACGACGTCGACGCACTGACGCTGCGTCGCATCGCGGAGCTGGCGAAGACCCGCGGCTTGTTCTTGCAATGCCACATCGATGAGACGACCGTCGAGAAGATGCTCACGACGTATCCCGGCGTGAAGATCCTCTGGGCGCATGCCGGGATGTCATCGACCGCCGCGACGGTCGGACGACTCCTCGATCGGTACCCGCAGCTATGGGTCGAGCTCGCGCTCCGGACGGACGTCGCCCCCGACGGCACGCTGGCCCCCGAGTGGCGGGCGCTGTTCGTGCGCCACGCGGACCGCTTCATGGTGGGCACGGATACATGGGTGACGTCGCGCTGGGAGGCCGTCCGCCCGGCGACGGCGGCCGTGCAGCAGTGGCTGTCCCAACTGCCGCGCGAGGTGGCCGAGCAGATCGCCTGGAAGAACGGTGATCGGCTGTTCCCGCCACCGTGACGGCGGTTAGAGGGCCGCGATGAGCTTGAGGTCGGACTCGTAGCGTAGTCGCGTGCGCGCATCCGCGGGATCGGTCCACAGCACCTCGTCGACCTCGTGGTCGTGCTCGCCGACCTTCTCCAGCGGGCGCATGCGATACCAGCGCACGTTCTTGCGAATGCGCCGGCCGTCGCGCTGAAACCAGTACGTCACCGCCTGCAGCTCTTCCACGACCTCACACTGCCAGCCGGTCTCCTCACGGACTTCGCGCAGGGCGGCGTCCGAGGCGGTTTCACCGGGGTTGAGCGCGCCCTTGGGCAATGTCCACACGGGCTGGTTCCGAAGATCGCGGGCGCGGATCAAAAGGACGCGGCCATGCTCGTCGACGACGAGACCGCCGGCGGAAAACTGCAGCACCGGACGAGCGCGTGACGCCGAGTCCATGACCTCATGATACGCTCGCGCGCGGTGGGCCCGTCCAAGGCGCTGCGCCTGCTCGATCATTTTCCCGAGCGATTCACCCCGCGTCCCGAGCAGCGACGGCTCCTCGACGTCCTCGAGGACGCGCTCACCGAGCTCGAGCTCGATCCGAAGGCGCCGCGCGTCCTGGTCGTCGAGGCGCCGCCGGGTGTGGGCAAGAGTCACCTCGCCGTCACGCTGGCGCGCTGGAGCGAGAGCGCGTACCTGCTCACGTCGCAAAAGCTGCTCCAGGATCAGTACGAGCGCGAGTTCGGAGCGGTCGTGCAGGTCGTGAAGGGCCGCGACAATTATCTCTGCGAGCGATATCTCGACGCGCACGTCCCGACCTCGCGCGGCCGCTGCCGGCGGCCGCGCGGCCCGCTCTGCCAGTGCCCGTACGCGCGCGCGAAGGCGGCCGCGCTTGCGGGCCCGGTGTTCTGCGCGAACACGGCGTACTTCGCTACGCTACGCCACTGGCACGCCGAGCAGCTGCCGCGGCGTCGGCTGCTGGTCGTCGACGAGGCGCACAATCTCGAAAGCCAGCTCGTGAGCGTCTACGCCGTCCGATTCACCGCGACGGAGATGAAGGAATGGTTCGGCGCGCCGTTGCCGCGTCTCGACGGCGCGGACGCGTACCGGCCGCTGCTGGGCCCGCACGTCGAGCGACTCGACGCCGAGCTCGAGAGTCTCGACCGATCGCTGGAGTCGCTGCGCCCGCCGGCCGTCGAGCCAAATGCCTGGTTCGACATGCCACCCTCGCGCGAGGAGCTCGACCTCCTGGAACGGCGCGACGCGCTCGCGTCCGCCGTCGCGCGTGTGCGCGCGTTCGTCGACGGCGCGGACGCGGAATGGGTGGTGCGATATGGCCCCGAGCTCGACGCGGCCCTCGAGCTGATGCCGCTCGGCATCGCCGGCGAAGCGCGCGCGCTCCTGACCGAGAGCGCCGAAGTCACCGTGCTGCTGTCCGCCTACCTCGGGCCGGCGGCCGTCGTGGCCGAGACGCTCGGCTTCGGCGGCGACGACGTGCGCGCATTCGCGACACCGTCGCCATTCGCGCTCGAGCAGCGACCGATCGTGTACCGGCCCGTCGGCGCGCTGTCGCGCGCGAGCTTGTCCACGCTGGAGCCACTGGTGTTCGCCGAGATCATCGCGATCCTCGGCGCGCATGCGGATGACAAGGGCCTCGTCCACGTCACCTCCTATGCCGCGGGGCGGCGGCTGGTCGCCGACATCGCCATGCGCGCCCCGCGGGAGGCGCGCCGGCTCATCTTCGTCGAATCTTCCGAGGCCAAGGCCGGTGCGCTGGATCGCCATCGCGCGACGGCGGCGCCGACCGTGTTGATCTCACCGTCGTTGCGCGAGGGCGTCGATCTGCCCGACGATGCGCTGCGGTTTCAGATCATCACCAAGATGCCGTACCCGGATCTCGGGGATCCATGGACGGCCGCGCGGCGCGCGCGCGACCCACGCTGGTACGCCGTGGAAACCGCCAAGGCGCTCGTGCAGGCGTATGGGCGCGCGTGCCGGCACGCCGCCGACCACGGCATCACCTACATCCTCGACGCCCAGTTCGAGCGATTCCTGCAGCACAATCGCCCCCTGCTCCCGGAATGGTTTCTCGATGCGGCGCGCAGCGCGCTGCGCGTGTCGGCGTTCGACTAACACCCGATCCTCGTCAGGCATTCCGCCCGAAAACGCACCGTACCCGGCTCGATTTCCTCCGCCATCCACTCGTTTTCGGGTGTCGCCCGCCATGGCACTGCCTTTGCCTCGTGCGTTGGACGTGCGAGGCGAACGCATCGTCGCAAGAGGAGGTCGGGCCATGACGGAAGACCTGCTCGTGGTCGTCGGAGTACTGATCGCGGCAGCGGTATGCGGCTGGTACGTCGTTCAGTCGATCAGCGGCATCGTGAACACGATCCCGGCCGATCAGGTATGTGAGGCGGCCGGTCGATGCGTGCCGATCGCGCTCGGTTACTGAGCGTTACGCCTTGGCGCTTTTCGCCGCCGAGCGCCCCGCGATACGCCCGAATACGGCGCCGGCCATGAGGCCGGCGCCGCCGGGGTAGTTGTTGTAGAACAGCCCGCCCACCAGCTCGCCGGCGGCATAGAGACCGGGTATGGCGCGGCTCTCACCGTCGAGGACGTGCCCGTCGGTGGTGATGTGCAGGCCGCCGAACGTAAACGTGATCCCCGTCGTCACGGCGTAGCCGACGTACGGCGGCGTATCGAGCGGCTGCGCCCAGTTGGACTTCGGCGGCTTGATGCCGCGCGTGCCCTTGCCGTCTTTGACCGCGGGATTGAACGTTGCCGGCTGCACGGCGGCGTTGAAGTCGCGGACGGTGCGCACGAAGCCGTCGACGTCGATTTCGAGCTTGCGCGCGAGCTCCTCGAGCGTGTTCGCCTCCGCCTTCGTGACCTCGCGGATGCGGTATTCCTCGCGCAGAAGGTCGACCACCTTCTGGTCGAAGATCTGAAATGCGGCGCGGCGCGGCTGCTTGATCACCTCACGGCCATACTTGACGTAGGTGTAGTTGCGCAGGTCGGCGCCCTCGTCGACAAATCGCTGCCCGTCGACGTTGACGATGATGCCGAGCGGGTATGAATGCTTCTGGAAATTGTCGCCGACTTTGCGGTCGCCGTGCCAGGGCGCGTTGTAGTCCCACTGCACCGCGTGGCAGCCACTCCAGTGCCCCCATGCCTGCGCGCCGATCTCGAGCGCCATCCGGATGCCGTCGCCGGTGTTGTACGGCGTGCCGCGCACCCGTGCAAGGTCCCAGTTGGGCCCGAGGTAACGCGTGCGCATCTCGACGTTGGCCTCGAAGCCGCCGGATGCGAGCACGACGGCCTTCGCGGCGAGCGACTCGATGCGGCCGTCGGGCGTGCGAATGTCGACACCGGTCACCGCGCCCCGCGCGTCGGTGAGCAGGCGATGCGCCTTGGCCTCGAATCGGACGTCGATGCCCTTCTTTTTGGCCGACTCGTAGTGCATGTCGATGAGGCCCGGGCCACCGCCCACCGCTTCGAGCACGAGGTTGCCGAAGAACGTGAACTTGCCGCCGACCTTGAATGCCTGGCGGCCGAACATCGGGATCCAGCGAATGCCTTGCGACTTCATCCATCGCATCGTTGGCTGCGACTCGCGCACCAGCGTCAATGCGAGATCGGCGTCGGCCAGATCCTCGGTGACGCGCATCAGGTCGTCGTAGTAGTTGTCCTCGGTGTAGAGCGGCACCTCCATCGACGCCTTCTCCTCGTCGGACAGGTCGCCGACGAGCTCGCACACCTCGTCGAAGCTCTTGAACGCGAACCGGAAGCCGCCCGCGGTGAAGAACCCGTTGCCGCCGCGCCACGCCTCGGGTGCTTTCTCGAGCACGACGACGCGTGCCCCGTGCTCACGCGCCGAAAGTGCGGCGCACATCGCGGCATTGCCGCCGCCGACGACGATGACGTCATAGGGCGAGGCGCTCACGACAGAATGATCTCGGCGATTTGGACCTGCGGCGTGATCGTCGTGAAGTTCGGCACGTCGGCGAACAGCTCCTTGCCGTGCGCCTTCGACGCTTTCTGGAAGTCGTCGAGCGAACGGAAGTAGACGTGACCCACCGCCGCATACGGGGCCGGCGCGCCAGGCCCGCCGCCCGCGACGCCGCGATCGACCTCGACCTTCACCAGACCCATGGCGCCCCAGCGCTCCCGCACCAGCTTCATGTGCTTGTTCGCGTAGTAGTCATAGTCGAACTTCTTGCCCTCGCTGGTCGGGTACATCACGGAGACGCGGATCATGGCGGGCCTCCTTGCAGTGTGACGCGTACCGTACGGGCCGCGCTCGTGAGTGTCAAGCGAGCCCGGTCAAAACCGGACAGCGAGCCCGGTCAAAACCGGCCGCGGGCGCGCTCGCGCGACGGCAGGTTCTCCAGACACGAAGTCCACCAGCCCGTGCGCAGCGTCTCGGCGAATTCTCGCGGCAAGGTTGACGCCTCGATCGCACGCGCCGTCGACTCGTGGTCGTAGGCCACGGGCACGAAGGTCACGTCGACATCCGGCGTCGCGGTGAGCAGCGCATACCAGACGCGCGGGGTGCCGTCGTTCTCGGGGCGGCCGACCGCACCCACGTTCACGACGTGCGCGGCGCCGTCGTGCAGCATCCGGCGCCACTTGATGCCGGTGTGCGTGCAGAGCAGCACGTCCGCATCGTGCTCGGCGAGGAACCGGCGCAACAGCCCGTCCGGCGTCGTCGACTCCCACAAGAATTCGTTGATCCGGCGTGGAGAGCCGTGACACATGAGCACGCGGTGCGGTCCGAGGCGCAGCCGCCGGTGCGCGGGCAGCGTCGCGAGCCACGCGCGGTTCTCCGTCGAGGTGTGCGCGACCGTGTACGCGTAGCTCAGTCGCGCGTAGTGATTGTCGCGCGGGTCACTGTAGCCGCAGTTGCAGTCCGACGCACCGTCGGCCACCGCTTGGTCGTAGTTGCCGCGCACGACCGACACCCCGTGCGCGTGCAGCAGCGGAAACACGCGATCCGGATGCGGCCCGAACCCCCCGAGGTCTCCCAGGCAGAATACGGCCTCGGCGTCACGCGCAACAGCATCCGTGAGCACCGCGGCCAGCGCCGCGGCGTTGGCATAGACGCCGCCGAGGACCGCGATGCGCCGATACTCCGTCACGTGTTGCGGCACGTCGCACCGGTCCGATAGCAGGTGACGCACGCGGGATGCGCCAGCGGCGCTGGCCGCAGCGCCGCTGCGAGCTCGCCATCGGAGAGCCGGGCTTCCGGCAGCCCGGCCAGGATGGGACATACGTACACGCCTCCGGCCGCGACGGCGCGCGTCTCCGCGCAGGGCAGGGCCGTGCGATCGAAGCCATCGAGATCGGCCTCGGACAAGCGCTCGCGCGAAACGCCGGCCGCACGGCCGACCGGAAACACGGGCAAGATCTTGACGCGCGGCTTCGCGACGCCGAGCTCCTCGAGCAGCGCGCGAAACCGGTCGTAGGTGCCGACGGCGCCGTCCTGCTCCGTCGCGGTCACGATCGGCAGGAGACCACGCGCGTCCAGCCGGCCGATCGTGCGAACCGCGCGCCGCCAGGTGCCGGCGCCCCGCACGCGATCGTTGGTCGCCACATCAGGCGCGTCGAGGCTCACGCGGATTTCCAGCGAATAGCGCGCGCTCTGCGCGAGCGCGGCGAGGCGGTCGGCGAGCGCGTCCGTCATGACCGTGCCGTTGGTCAGGACGGTCGTCGCCGCGGCGCCGAGGCTGGCCTCGAGCACCGGCAGGATGTCACCGTGCAGGAACGGCTCGCCGCCGGTGATGTAGATCTCGCGCACACCGAATGTTTCGGCATCCGCAATCGCTCGCCGCGCAGTCTCGACGGTGAGCGGCGGCAACCACGGATCGCGCGGTCCGCTCGCGTTCAGGCAGTGCGTGCAGTGGAGATTGCAAAGCGTCCCGGGTAGCACGAGCCACAGCGCGGAGAGCGCGACGAACGGCGCGCGCGGCGCCTCGACATCCCCGATATCGGCTGGCACGCGGCCATGATGCCATCCGGAGACCTACGAAGCGCGTGGTACGATCGCTCGCGTGACGCTGGCCGTCGACCTTGTCTTCATCGCTCAGGTCCTGGTGCTGGCGGCGATTCTGGTGTGGCGACGGGCACGCGTCGGCGTCGGTCTCGCGATCTGGCTCGGGGTTCTGGCGGTGCTGGCTGGCCAGGGCTACTTTCTCGACTTCGACAGCATGCCGCCGCGCCTCGCGATGGCCGGCATCCTGCCGCTCGCCGTCGGGCTGCTGATGCTCCCGACGCACGGCATGCGGCATTTTCTCGCGGTCACGCCGCCCGAACGCCTCGTCTATCTCCAGTCGTTCCGCATTCTCATGGAGATCATTCTGTGGGCCCTCTCCAAGCAGGGGCGCGTGCCCCAGCTCGTCACATTCGAAGGCCGCAACATCGACATCCTGGTCGGGCTGACGGCGATTCCGGTCGGCTGGATGGTGGTCGAGCGCCGCGCGTGGCCATCGTGGGTGGGGACTTTCTGGAATATCGCCGGGATCCTGATTCTCGCGAACGTCGTCATCCACGCGCAGCTCGCACTGCCGACACCATTCCGCGCGTTCGTGACCGATCCGCCGACGACGTTCCTCGCCACGTTTCCGTACATCTGGCTGCCCGGGTTCCTGGTGCCGTTCGCGCTTTGGCTGCACGCCGGCTCGCTGGTGCAGCTGGCGCGCCGCCCGCAGCCGAGCCGCGCGACCGCGGCCTGATCCGTCAGCGCGCGGCTCGCGCCTCGCGCAGCATCGTGATGAGGACCGTGCGCGTCTCGGCGGCGGTGGGGACCGCGTGCGGAAACGGGATGCGAATGCTCGAGAGGCGCTCGCCCGCGCGCAGCCGCAGCTTGAACCCGAGGCGGTCGACGCTCACCATCGTCGCCTCGTCCGCGGTCTCGCCGCCGAAGTGGCGCGCGTACTCGATCAGCGCGTCGGCGTGGTCGCGATTCATGTGGTCGATGATGTCCGCGGCCGCATCCGCGAGGGGATCCTCGCGGGCTTCGGCATACTCGGCCGCGGTCACCCAGTCCATGGCCGCGAAGCCCCCGACGAAGTACACGTCCTCGACGTCCAGCCGCCAGAACGCGAAGTCGTCGAAGTCGACCCAGTAGCGCGCGCGCTCGTGTCGCGCGAGATAGCGGTCGCGCGCGACGGCGACGTCGCCCGCGGCGAGGCGTCGCGCGGCGCCCATGAGTGTCAGGCGTCCGGCCGCAAGCGGATCACCAGCCCATCCCGGCTGCATGACGAGCAGACTCGCGCGCGGATCCGCCTCGAGATTCTGCGTGTGCATCGCCATCGTACTGATGAGAAACAGCGGTTTGCCCGCCTCGTCGAGCGCGTAGGGCATCACCGACGCGAACGGGTGGCCCGGATGTCGCCGCGAGAGCGTGGCGAGCGTGCCCGTGCGACCAAGGTAGGCGAGCGTGCGTGCCCGCTCGGCGAACGTCGGCTCGGGGACGGGTGGGCTGTCCGCGCCGCGCGGGGGTCCGGCGTGACGATCCATATCGCCACGGTAGCACGCGCGATTGACGAACAGGCGGGGCGCACCTACTCTGCGCAAATCATGTTGCGAGACCTCGGCGGCGCTCTCATCATGCGGCGCGCGACGGCGGCGGATGCGGATCGTCTGGCCGACTTCTATGCCGACGTGCTGCGCTCGCAAGACGGCCGCGAGACCGAGCCCGCGATGGGCACGTGGGCGCGCGATCTGATCGACGGCCGGCACCCCGCCTTCCGCGCCGACAGCGCGCTCCTCATCGAAGACACGCACGCCACGTCGATCGTTTCGGCGATGGTGCTGTTCTCGCACACGTGGGCGTACGGCGGCCTGCCGCTCGCGGTCGGCCAGCCGGAAATCGTCGGGACGCGGACCGAGCACCGTGGGCGCGGTCTCGTTCGCGCGATGTTCGACGTCGCGCACGCATGGAGCGCCGAGCGTGGGCACCACATTCTCGCCATCAACGGTATCCCGTGGTTCTATCGGCAGTTCGGTTACGAGCCCGCGCTCGAGCTTGGCGGCGGGCCGCGCGTGTACACGGCCGGCGTCGCGGCCGCAGTGGCGCAGGCGGAACCGCCATATCGGCTGCGCCCGGCCACGCCGGCCGACGCGCCATTTCTCGGGCACGCCGGCCGGCTACGTCGAGCACGTGCCGCGGCTGTGGGGCCCCGCCCTGCCCGTTCGTGAGCTCGAAGTCGCGCCGGGCGTGTCGTGGCGCGCCATCGCGTTCCCTTTGCTCGCGTACCTGTGAGAGACGGGCGAGACGTATGCGAGCTCGGCGAAGCGCGAGCTCGCGCTCATCGATTTCTGGCTGCTCGGCGCCGCGCACCCCTTCGGCGGCGTCTTGCAGTTCGCGGGCGCGCGACGCGCGTATGCGTACTATCTGCGCGCGCCGGATCTGCCCCGGCTCGTGCGACACCTCGGGCCCGTCCTCGAGCACCGGCTGGCGGCATCGGCCGTCGTCGGCCACACGGGTGAGCTGCGCCTCAGCTGCTATCGCAGCGGCGTGCGGCTCGTGCTCGACCGCGGTCGCATTGCCACCGTCGAGACGTGGCGGCCGCCCCTCACCGCCGCAGGCGTCGACTTTGGGCTGCCGACGCCCGACGAGCGCCGTGCCTCCGCGATGTTTCCCGACCTGACGTTTCTACAGCTGCTGTTCGGCTATCGCTCGCTCGATGAGCTGGAGGCCGCGTTCCCCGACTGCATCACGCGCGGGGCCGAGCCGCGCGCATTGCTGCAGGCACTGTTTCCCAAGGCGCCGTCGAAAGTGTGGCCTATCCTCTGATACCCTGACGCGCGAGGAGGACCCGAACGTGGGCGAAATCCTCGGACTCGGTCTGACGCACTACCCGCCGCTCGTAGGGCGCGACGAAAACATGGCCGGCATCCTGCGCACGGTGCTGCGCGATCCGGGCTTGCCGGAGCGATATCGCGACCCGGCGAACTGGCCGGCGCCCATGCGGCGCGAGTACGGCGACGACGGCGGCGCCGCGTCGGCGGCCGCGCATCGCGAGACGCTCGTGCGCCACTTCCGTCACGCGCGGCGACTGCTGGACGACTTCCGGCCGGATGTCGTGCTGATCTGGGGCGACGACCAGTACGAGAATTTCACCGAGGACATCATCCCGCCCTTCTGCCTGCTCGCCTACGACCAGGTCGAGGCGCGCCACCGCACGCGCGATGTCGAGACGCCGAACGTCTGGAATGAAGGCTCGGACACGGTATTCCGCATCACCGGCCATCGCGAGGCGGCGAAATATCTCACGCGACGTCTGCTCGAGGACGGCATCGACATGCCGTACGCATACCGCCCGTTGCATCACTCGGGGCTGGCGCACGCCTTCCTCAACACGATCATGTTCCTCGACTACGATCGCGCCGGCTTTCGCTATCCCGTCGTCGCGTTCCAGGTGAACTGCTACGGGCGGCGGGTCATCGCGCAGCGTGGCTTCCGCAGCAACCTGTCGCGGCCGATCCCCGAGGCCGAGCTCGACCCGCCGTCGCCGACGCCGCGGCGCTGCATGCAGGTCGGCGCTGCGACCGCGCGCGCGATGCGGGAGAGCCCGTGGCGCACGGCGCTGGTCGCGTCGTCGAGCTGGTCACATGCGTTCCTCACGGACAAGCACCATCAGCTCTACCCCGACGTCGAGGCGGATCGCCGCCTCTACGAGGCCCTGCGCGTCGGCGAATACGAGACGTGGCGCAAGACGCCGCTGGAAGCGATCGAGGCCTCCGGTCAGCAGGAGATGCTCAACTGGTACATGCTCGTGGGCGCGATGGAGGAGCTCGGGCGCAAGCCCGACGAGTGCGACTTCGTCGAGACGTGGTCGTTCAACTCGAACAAGTGCTTCGCCGTGTTCAAGCCGTGAGCGCGCACGGCGATGGTGCGCTGACGCCGGCGCGCTATTCGCGCGTGGCCGTGAACGGACAGATCTGACGGTAGGCGCACCAGCGACAGGCGTTGCGCGACGGCGTGGCCTCGAAGCGCCGCGCGCGGATTCCCGCCGCGGCGGCCTCGACGGCGGATTGTGCCTCGCTGAGGTCGGCATCGGTGGGGACGTGGCGACCCACCACGTTGGACTCGATGAAGCGGAGCTCGACGCGCTCGGGCAGACGGCCGGTGTTCTCGCGCCAGGCGTAGGCGTACATCTTCAGCTGCAGGCTATCGGCCACGCGCCGGTCGGCGTCTTTCTGGCGCGTGACTTCACTCGTCTTGTAGTCGATGATCGTCGCGCCGAGCAGATCCTCGTCGACGCGATCGAAGCGCCCGCGCACGCGTGTGGCCCCGATGCTGAAGGCGAAATCCTTCTCGATGTAGGTCGGCTTGCTGCCGGCCGTCTCTTCATGGTGCCAGAACCGTGTCAATGCCTCGCGGCCCGCCGCCTTGCGCGCTTCCTGGTGCTCCCACGTCAGAAAGCCCTGATTGACCCACTTGGAGTCGTATTCCGCGAGAAGATCCTCGAGTGACGTGTAGTTGGCTTCCACGCGCCGCTTGAGATAGAACTCCACGACCTCGTGAATCGTCGCGCCATACACGACGGTGTGATGGCGCAGAATCGGCACGCGGAGCTGGTGCACGTAGCGGTACTTGAGCGGGCACGTCTGGTAATCGTCGATCTGCTTGTGGCTGATGGTGATCGGCTCGTCGACGGGCATGGGCAACGCGGCCGCGCCCTCGTGCACGACGGGCGGTGCGAAGCGATCGATCTCTTCCACCGCCTTGCCCTTGAACGGCCGCGCGGCGTCCTTGCCGAGGTCGAGAGCCTCCAGCACGAACTGGCTCACCTTGCGCTCCCGGGTGCCGCCGTAATCGCGGGCACTCGTCAGGAACAGCTCGCGACGCGCCCGCGTCATGCCGACGTAGAACAGCCGGCGCTCCTCCTGCGTGTGAAACTCACCGGTCGGCGCGAGATCTTTGAGCAGCTCCGCCGGCAGCTCGAGGGCGTCGCGGCGCTTGTGCGTCGGAAACCTTCCCTGCACCAGGTGCACGAGAAACACCACCGGAAACTCGAGTCCCTTCGCCTTGTGCACGGTGAGCACGCGCACGGCCGGTGTCTCGACGTCGGCTTCGGCCACGGCGGGATCTTCGCCCGCGTCGATCAGCGCCTCCAGGTGCTTCACGAGCTCGCGGATGTTGTCGTACTTCAACGCACGGGACGCATCCTGGATCCGCCGGAAGAACTTCGCGATGTTCTGTACCTCGGCCTCGTCGCGCGCGGTGACCGCCTTCGACATCCGCGCCAGCCAGCCCGAGTCGACGAGGAACTGGTAGAGCAGCTCCCCTGTCGGCATCTCGCGGCCCAGCTCCATGTAGCGGACGAGATCGCCGACGAGGTGGCGGATGGCCCCGCGGGCCTCCTCGGACAGCTCCGTCGCGAGCTCGGGAATGTGCTCGGTGTCCTTGAGCACGTCGAACAGCCAGCGATGTTTGCGATCCGCGTGCGTCGCACAGCGGGTGAGATCGATGATCGGGACCTGATAGAGATCCGACGACGCGAGATAGTGCATGCTGACCGAGTCGTCGGGATGCGCCACCGCGCGCAGGAACGCCAGCAACAGCCGGATTTCCGGGCGTCCATAGAGTCCGGCGTTGCCCGAGAACGTCCACGGCACGCCGCGCAGGTTGAGCGCACGGAGGAACGGGTCCGCGTCGTCGTTCGACCGCACCAGGACTGCGACGTCGCTGTAGGACCACTGCCCGAGCTCGACCCGATCCCGAATGGTCTGGGCGACCGCATCGGCCTCCTGGCTGGCCGTCTCGTAGTGGTCGTGACGGGGCGCGGGGCCCGGCGGCTCGCGGACCGCGGTGAGCTGCTTGACGATGCCGCTCTTCACCTCGAGCCGATCGGGGTTGTTGTACTGGATGAGCTTGTACGCGGCATCGAGGATCGCTTGATGAGATCGAAAGTTCTCCGTCACGACGATCTGCCGCGCGTCGGGATAGTGCCGAAGGAAGCTCAGCACGTTTGAAATCGCCGCCCCGCGAAACCTATAGATCGCCTGGTCGTCATCGCCGGTCACGGCGACGTTGCCGTGGCGCGCGGCCAACAGCTTCACCAGCTCGAACTGCGCGTAGTTCGTGTCCTGGAACTCGTCGACGAGCACGTATTTGAAGCGACGTTGATACGCGTTCAGCACGTGCGGGCGCGAGCGCAGCAGGCGGAGCGCCAGCACGATCTGATCGCCAAAGTCGATCTTGTCGTTGCGGACCATCAGCTCCTGGTACTTTGCGTACGTCGCGGCCAGCTCGGCCTGCGCATCCGCGCGGTCGAGCGCCTCGTCTTCCCCCGCCGCCGCGCGCAAACGCGCGGCGCACGCGAGGTAGTCCTCGGGCGAGATGTCCTCGTCCTTGCAGCGGCTGACCAGCGTGATCAGCGACTGCAAGTACCGCGTCGGCTCGCCGAGCGGACGGTACCGCGCCAGCGGCAGATCGAACAGCCGGTCGCCGAGGAAGATCACCTGCTCGGCGCGGCTCAGCACGCGAAAGTCGTTCTGCAGGCCGATCTCGAGCGAGTGCGCCCGCAGCAGTGCATCACCGAAGGCATGAAAGGTGGCAATCTCGACCTCGGCGTATCCATACGGCACGAGCTCATCGACTCGCGCCTCCATCTCGGCCGCCGCCTTGTCGGTGAACGTGAGGGCCAGGATCTCTTCCGGCCGGGCTTTGCCTTGCTCGATCAGGTAGGCGATGCGGCGCGTGATGACCGTGGTCTTGCCCGTCCCCGCCCCGGCAACGATCAGGAGCGGGCCGGTGTCGTGGGTGACCGCCTCACGCTGCGCGCTGTTGAGGCCGTCAAGGATCCCACCCGCCATGCGCCCCGACTATAGCATCCGCCCCCCCGGATATCGTGGGGTCTCGTCTCCGGCCTACGCCAGGTGTTGTGGGGCACCGGCGCGTCGATCGCAGCAGGTAGGTGTATCTAAATGGATTCAAAAAGCGGGAATCCTACCTTATAGTGTTCCGGCCAACGTTGGCGACGCCGGAGCATTCACCGGACAATAGGTTCGCAGGAGCGGCCGTTTGGTAAAAAGACGTCGGGTTGTGATCACGGGTCTCGGCGTCGTAGCAGCGAATGGCATCGGCAAAGAGCGGTTCGAAGACACGCTTGTTTGCGGCCAATCCGGAATCGAAAAACTCAGCTCGCCCGATGAATATGACGCTGCATGTCCCGTCGTAGCGCGTGTCAAAGACTTCGATCTGTCGAAGTACATGGACCGCCGAAACCGCTACCGCGATAAATTTATGTCGCGAGTTTCGCAGTTCGCGGTTGCATCGGCTCAGATGGCACTCGACGATGCGCATATCGAGCCGGAAGCGCTGTCCCCCATGCGCACCGGAATATGCTACGGCACTACGACTGGAAAGCCGGACTTCGAAAATGACGCAACCAGGTTCAATCAGAATGGTGTGGCC
>JBKOUQ010000170.1:0-14380 GCA_046723475.1 Candidatus Methylomirabilota bacterium | reverse complement strand
CGCGCACTGCTCGGCTAGGAGCGCGGCGAGCGGCCGCGCCAGCGCCGGACGTCGACCGAACTTGAAGCGTTGCACGGCCTCGCGTAGCGGCGGCGCGTACACGCCGGCGGCCCGCGCCCAGTCGAATGCGGGCGGGGACGTCGTACATGGACCGCAGCGCCCCACGATGTCGGCGAGCGGCGGACGGTCACACGGGAAGCCCGCGGTGTCGACGCGCCAGCGCTCGAACGGCACGCCACACCGGCCGCAGAACGGTGCGCCGATGCGCACGATCGCGTCCCAGCATGCGCCGCACAGCGGGTCGCGCCGTCCCGCGCCGAGCGCGGTGTCGCAGACGGGACAGCGGGCCGGAAAAACGAGATCGAGCGCGGCCACCGCCCACGCACGCACCGCGCCGCTCAGCGCGCCGAGGCGGGGCGCAGCGTGTTCCAGCGTCGGCACGCCGCGCAGCGGTCTTGCCAGCGTGGCGCCATCGCGCCGCACGCCGTGCAACGATGCGGCCAGTCGAACGCGTGCGCCAGACGCAGCGCGCGCCGGTATTCGTCGAACGCCTCGCGCGCGTCGCCGCGGCGCTCGAACACGGCGCCGAGAAATGCGTGCACGGTCGGCAGGTCCGGCGCACGCACTTCGATCTTCTCGAACTGATCGGCGGCCTCGTCGAGCATCTCGAGCTCGAAGTAGACACGCCCGAGCGCCGCCGCGAGAGCCAGGTCGTCGGGCGCCCGCTCGGCCGCACTGCGGTACAGGGCGATCATCCGGCTGGGCCGATCCTGCTCGCGATACGCGCGCTCGAGACGTGCGAGCAGCGGCAGCACCGGGTGTGTCTCGGCCGCGCGCTCCCACGCCCGCACCGCTTCGCGCGCCTCGCCCGCCGCCTCGAGCGCATCGCCGAGCGCGACGAGCGCCGGCACGAAGTCGCGGTCGGCGCGCAGCGCTGCGCGAAAATGCGCGGCCGCGGCCGCGGCTTCACCGCGCGCGAGCTCCAGTCGCCCGAGCTCGTAGTAGCCGACGGCGAGCCATTCGGCCTCGGCGTGACGCTCGCGCGACGGCGCGAGCGCGAGAATGCTTTCCTGGATGCGGATGGCCTCGTCCCAGTCACGCGCCTCCACGGCGAGGTCGCGCAGCGCGTGCAGCGCGCCGACGTGCGCCGGCCAGCGCTGCACGACGTAGCGGTACAGCGTGCGAGCCTCGTCGACGTGGCCCAACGTGCGTGCCGCCTCCGCACGATGCATCGCCTCGGTGGCCTGCGGATCGTTGTCGCCCGTTGCGGGCGCGCGCTCGAGTCCGAGCACGCGGAGGGCGCGATGACCGACAGCGACGAGCGAGGCGAGCGAAGCGCGGACGGGGACGACCGGCATGCGACGGACGGCGGACGGGCGAGGCGGGACTAGCCGGCCGCCATCCGCTCCTCCTGCTCGATCACGCGCTGGCAGTCGATGCAGTAGCGCGCAAAGGGCAGGGCCTCGAGCCGTTTGTCGCCGATGGCCTCACCGCAGCGCTCGCAGTTGCCGAACGAGCCGTCGTCGATCTTCTGCAGCGCCGCGACCACGTCGCGGAGGATGCGACGGTCGCCGTTGCCGAGCTCGAAGAAGAATTCGCGCGTGTAGGCGGTGTTCGCCTGATCGCCGAGATCCTTGATGGAGTCGTCTTCCTGGTCCTTGCCGTAGAGCGCCGTGCGGCCGACTTCGTCGGCGAGCTGCCGGTGCTTCTCGAGCAGGCGCTTTTTGAACTGCGCCAGTCGATCTTTTCTCATGAACGCCTCCATCAGGGCGATGCCGTACACGACGAGCGCCGTGCGCGGCGCGAATTATCGTACGCTAGCACGCGCGCACGTCCGCGCGCAAGCGCAGACGCATTTGTTTGTCCACAGTTATCCACTCTTGTCCACCGTGCACGGACGACGACAATGCCGCCGGTCAGGCGCTATCGTCGCCCGAGACCGAGAGCGACGGCGCGTCGCCCCACAGACGCTCGAGCGCGTAATACGTGCGGGTGTCCTCGAGGAACACGTGCATCAGCACGTCGCCGTAGTCGAGCAGCACCCAGCCGCTCTCGGCCTGACCCTCGGCGTGCAGCGGCCGCACACCGTCGGTCTTCAGCTCGTCGCGGATCGCATCCGCGATCGTCTTGACGTGTGGCGCCGAGCGGCCGCTGCAGACGAGGAAGAAATCGGTCACGCTCGAGACGTGCTGCACGTCGAGGACCGTGAGATCGATGGCCTTTTTGTCGAGCGCCGCGCGCGCGGCACGCCGGACCTTTCCCTCGGCCGACGAGGGTGCTGCTGTCAACCCGGCGCCTCGCGGTAGAGTCCGTGAACGCGAATGTAGTCCTCGACGGCCGGCGGCAGCCGGAACGAGAGCGAGCGTCCTTCGCGCACGCGGCGCCGCAGCTCCGACGCCGAGATCGGCATCGAGGCGGCCGTCGAGACGATCACACCACGCGAGGGCACGCGTCCGCCGTCGACGCTCGAAAACCCGTCGTCGACGCCGAGCTCACGCAGGACCTTCTGCGCGGCTTCACTGACCGTGTCGAACGGGCTCCCCACACGCGGCACGATCACCACACGCGCCAGCCGCACGACGCGCCGCGGATCCCGCCACGACAACAGATCCAGAAACGTCTCGGACCCGACGATGAGGAACAGCGTCTCGCCCGGCCGCGCCAACGTGCTGAGCGTGTCGACCGTGAACGATGGACCGGGCCGTGCCAGCTCCATGTCGGACACCTCGAAGCCCCGATGTCCTTGTGTCGCGAGCCGCACCATCGCGAGGCGATCTTCCGGAGGCGCGAGCCGCGTCGGGTCCTTGTGCGGCGGATGCTTGGCGGGAACGAACAGCACGCGGTCGAGGCTCAGGATCTCGAGCAGGTCGTCGGCCAGCAGCAGGTGGCCGTAATGGATCGGATTGAACGAGCCGCCGAAAACCGCCGTCCGCGGCACCCGGCTATTCCCGCACCTGTCCGTCGCCCTGCACCACGAACTTCGTCGTCGTCAGCTCGCGCACGCCCACGGGACCGCGCGCGTGCACACGCGACGTGGAGATGCCCATCTCGGCGCCCATGCCGAACTGATTGCCGTCGAGCAGACGGGGCGACGCATTGACGAGGACGCCCGCCGCATCCACCTCGCGCGCAAAGCGGCGGGCGCGCGCGAGGTCGCTGGTGACGATCGCTTCGGCGAGTCCCGTGCCGTGCGCCCGGATGTGATCGATCGCCTCGGCGACTCCGTCGACGACGCGGATGGCCAGCACCAGGTCGAGATATTCCGCGTCCCAGTCCGCGTCCGTCGCGACGCGTGCCGAGGGGACGAGCGCGCGCGTGCGCTCGCAGCCGCGCAGCTCGACGCCCGCGTCCGCCAGCCGGGCGGCCACGGCCGGCAGGAAGCGCTCGGCGATGGCACGGTCGACGAGAAGCGTTTCGAGCGCGTTGCACACCGACGGCCGATGGGTCTTGGCGTTGATCACGATGGCCGTCGCCATGTCGACGTCGGCGCCGGCGTCGACGAAGACGTGGACGACGCCCTTGTCGTGCTTGAGGACGGGCACGCGCGACCGCTCGGCGACCCACCGGACGAACTCCTCGCCGCCCCGCGGGATGACGAGATCGAGATACCGGTCCTGCTCGAGCATGACGGCGACCGCGTCGCGATCGGTGACGTCGACGAACTGGATGGCGTCGGACGGCGCCCCGGTCTTCTCGAGCGCCTTGGCGAGCACGGCCGCGATGAGCGTGTTCGACTCGATCGCTTCGCTGCCGCCGCGGAGAAGCACGGCGTTGCCCGACTTCACGCACAGGCCGGCGGCGTCGGCGGTCACGTTCGGGCGCGACTCGTAGATGAAGCCGATCACGCCAAGCGGGACGCGCACGCGCGAGATCTCGATGCCATTCGGGCGTCGCCACGCTTCCACGACCGTCCCGACGGGATCGGGCAGGGCGGCGATCTGCCGCAGGCCATTTGCCATGTCTTCGATACGCGTCTCGGTGAGCGTCAAGCGGTCCAGGAACGCGCGCGTGAGCCCCTTGGTGCGCGCTCGCTCGAGATCGGCGTGGTTGGCCTCGAGCAACGCGCGGGTCTTCTCCTCGAGCGCGCGGGCCATGTGCAGCAGCGCCTCGTCCTTCACCCGCGTGCCGCAGACCGCCAGCGCACGCGCGGCCGCGCGTGCCGCACGCGCCTTCGACTCGACCAGCTGCCTCACGTCCATGGCTGTCCTTTTTGTATCAGGGGGGAGCGACCGCCGCTCCCCCCCGACACCCCCCCAACGGGATTACGCCTGCCGTTGACAACGCTCTACTAGCCGCGAGTCACAGAATGACTAAATTGTCACGGTGGATGACTTCGTCGAAGCTCTTGTACCCGAGTCGCGTCGCGATGTCGCGCGTCTTCGCGCCGCGGATCCGACGCAGCTCGCCGGCGTCGAAATTGACGAGCCCGCGTGCGAACTCCCGACCGTCTCCGACCAGGGCCACCACCTCGCCCGCCGCGAAGTCGCCCTCGACATCCAGGACCCCCGAGGGCAGCAGGCTCTTTCCATGCTGAGTTAAAGCCTGCCGCGCCCCGGCGTCAACCGTCAGGCGGCCCTGTGGCGTGACCGCAAACGCGATCCAGCGCTTGCGGGCGCCGAGCCGATCCGCCTTGGGCGCGAAGTACGTCCCGACCGTCTCGCCCTTGAGTACGCGCGCGAGCACGCCCTGTTTCCGGCCGCTGGCGATGATCATCGGCACGCCGGACGCCGCCGCCTTCTGCGCGGCCTGCAGCTTGGTCGCCATGCCGCCGACCGCGCCCGCGCCGACCCCGTCGTAGACGAGCCCTGTGATCGCGTCGGTGACCGCCTCGACGGTCTCGATGACGCGTGCGTCGGGATCCGACGCGGGATCGCTCGTGTACAGGCCTTCGACATCGGTGAGCAGCACGAGCAAATCGGCGTCGATGAGCGAGGCGACGAGCGCGCTCAGATTGTCGTTGTCGCCGACCTTGATCTCCTCCACGGCCACGGTGTCGTTCTCGTTGACGATCGGCAGCACGCCGAACCGTAGCAGCGCCAGCAGCGTGTTACGGGCGTTGAGGTAGCGCGCGCGATCTGCGATGTCCTGGGCGGTTAACAATACTTGACCGACGGCAACGCCGTGGCGCTTGAACGCGGCTTCGTAATGCCACATCAGCGCCGACTGTCCGACCGCGGCCGCCGCCTGCTTTTCGGGCATCGAGCGCGGCCGGACCGGTAGCGCCAGACGCGCCATGCCCGTCGCGATGGCGCCCGAGCTCACCAGCACGACCTCGCGGCCCTCGCACACGCTGGCGACTTCGGCGGCGAGCGTCGCGATGCGCTCCGGATCCGCACCGGTCCCGGGCGCGGCAATGAGCGACGTGCCCACCTTGACGACAAGGCGGCGCAGCCGGCCTAGCTGGCGGCGCGAAGCCATCCGACAGTATCCAGCCGCGCTGTGACCGCGGCCACCAGCTCTCGCAATCCCGCGCCCGTCGCGGCGGACACGAGAAGAAACGGCTGGCCCACCTCCGCACAGCGCGCGGCGACGACATCCACTTCGCGACGGCGGTCCGGCGCGCCGTCGAGCAAGTCGGCCTTGTTCACCGCGACGATCTGCGGTCGCGCAGCGAGCTCGGGCGAATACGCGGCGAGCTCGCCGTTGATCGCGTTCAGGTCATCCATGAGTGCCCGCCCGGTGTTCGGATCGGGATCGAGCAGATGGATGAGCAAGCGCGTGCGCTCGGTGTGGCGCAAGAACTGATGGCCGAGCCCCTTGCCTTCCGCCGCGCCGGGAATCAGCCCGGGAAGATCCGCGATGACGAACGAGCGATCGGCGTCGCCACGGACGATGCCGAGCGTCGGCGCCAGCGTCGTGAAGGGGTAGTCCGCGATCTTGGGCTTCGCCGCGGACACACGCGACACCAGCGTCGACTTGCCCGCGTTCGGCCATCCGATGACCCCGACGTCGGCGAGCAGCTTCAGCTCGAGATGCAGCCAGCGACCGGGGCCCGGCCGTCCGAGGTCGGCGCGGCGCGGTGCGCGGTTGGTGGAGGACGTAAAGCGCGCATTGCCCCGACCGCCGGGCGCGCCACGTATGACGAGAACGTGTTGTCCCGGAGCGGTGAGATCGCCGAGCAGCTCTCCGGAATCGCGATCGCTCACGACCGTGCCGACGGGCACGCGCAGCGCGAGATCGTCGCCGGACGCGCCCGCTCGATTGTTGCCCTCGCCGTGCTGGCCGCGCTCGGCCTGATAATGCCGCTGGTAGTGATAATCGAGGAGCGTCGTGAGCGCGGGATCGGCCTCCAGGATCACCGAGCCGCCGGCGCCCCCGTCGCCGCCATCGGGGCCGCCGCGTGGCACGAACTTCTCGCGTCGGAACGAGATGCAGCCGGCGCCCCCATCGCCTCCCTTGACGAAGATATCGATCTCATCGACGAACATCGCGGGGCTTGCCTGGCTGCCGGGGCAGGAGCGGGCGCGACGCCCGCACGCGATCAGGCCGGGGTGGTGAGGATGCTCACGTAGCGGTTGTCGCCGCGGCGCTCGAACCGCACGTACCCGTCGATTTTGGCAAACAGCGTGTCGTCCGAGCCGAGCCCGACGTTGAGCCCGGGCCGAAACCGCGTGCCGCGCTGCCGGACGAGAATGCTGCCGCCGGTCACGAACTGTCCGCCGAAGCGCTTGACGCCCAGCATCTGGGGATTGCTGTCACGACCATTGCGCGAGCTGCCGACACCTTTCTTGTGCGCCATACCTCAAACCTCGATGTTCGTGATCCGCACGGTCGTCGCGGCTTGCCGGTGTCCGCGGTGCCGCCGGTAATTCTTCCGTCGCTTGAACTTCACGATGCGGACCTTCCGGCCGCGGCCCTGGGCGACCACCTCACCCGCGACGCGTGCCTTCGCCAGGCGATCGCGACCCGAGATAATCTCGCCGTCTTTGTTGACGAGCAGCACGGAGGCGAATTCGACCTTTGCCCCCTTCTCGCCCGCAAGACGCTCCACGGCGATGACCTGGCCCGTCGTGACGCAGTATTGCTTGCCGCCCGTCGCGATTACCGCTTCCATGTGTGCTCGACCTCTCGCGGGTGTTGGAGTGACAGTCGCTTATCAGACCACAGCCGTCGCGGGGGCGTCAACTCTGGCTCCGCGTGGACGGTGTGCCGTCAGCGCGGCTGCAGATAGTCCGCAAGCTGCTTGCGGACCCAGAGCCGCGAGCGATGCACGCGCGACTTCACGGCCGGCAGACTGATGCCGAGCGCCTCGGCGATGTCGGGATTCGACAGGCCCTCGACGTCGTGCATGACGAGCGCCGTACGGTAGTCAGGCGGCAGACCGTCGATGGCGCGCTCCAGCACTTCGCGCAGCTCGCCGTTCAGCGTTCGCTCGTCGACGCGCTCCGACCAGTCCGCCATCGGCTCGAAGTGGCGACCGTCGCCATCCAGAGACGGCAGAACGTCGTCGAGCGCGACCTCACGCGCCTTTCCGCGACGCGCGCGAAGCTTTTGGTACGCGGCGTTCGCGGTGATGCGGTAGAGCCAACTGCCGAACGCCGACTCGCCCTTGAACGTGCCGATCTTTCTTGCGGCCGTCCACAGTGCGTCCTGTGCGGCCTCTTCCGCGTCCTCGTTGCTGCCGGTGATCCGGAGGGCGAGCCGGTACACCCGATCCCCGAAGCGCTCGACGAGCTGCTCGGTGGCCTCGGGCTCGTCGCGACGGAGCGCCTCGACCAGGCCCGCGTCGGCGTCCACGCGCGGTCCGGGAGAGACGGTCATGCCGTCACCTCGTAGGCCCCCAAATACCGCTTCAGCTCTCCCACGCACTGCTCCATCACCTCAATGTCCTTGCTCAGCTTGGCCAGCAGGATCGCCCCCTCGAGAGAGGCGACGACGAAGCGGGCCACTGCCTGCGGATCGCACGTCGTCAGCACCTGCCCGCGACGCTTCCCTTCGTTCAGCGCCGTCGCGAGTCGCGCCTGCCACGCCGTAAACACCGATGCGAGGCGTTTGCGAAATCCCTCGTGCACGTCCGACAGCTCGGCAGCGAGATTGCCCATGGCGCAGCCGCCCCGACACTGACGATCGCGCTGCGCCTGCACGAGGCGATCGAGGAAGCAGCGGATCTGCCCGACCGGCGCGCCGTCCGGATCGGCGAAACACGGCTCGAGCGTGCGCTCGACGAACCCGGCGACGAGCTCATCGAGGATCGCGTAGCCCAGCTCTTCCTTGCTGCGGAAGTAGTAATAGAAGTTGCCCTTCCCCACCCCGCTCTCGCGCAGCACATCGTCGAGCGACGTCGCGTAGTAGCCGTGCACGTGCATGAGGCGCATGGCGGACGAAATGATCGTCTCGCGGGTGCTCCTGCCGTCGCGGTCGCGGGACCTGGAGGCGGAGGTCGGGGCCGTCGTCGCTGTCCTGGCAGTCGTCATCTGTACCAACCGGTCGGTACAGAAAGCTACTCCCGCCGGCACACCGCGTCAAGGTATCTGTACGAGCGCAAACTCTAAGCCGGCGCGGTGAGGAGCGTTAGGGGTATGGGGGCCATGTCGGGGCCCCCGACGTCGCGCACCCACGACCGAGGACCGCGACGGCTACGCCGGCGCGGTTCCGAGCGTTTGGGGGTATGGGGGCCATGTCGGGGCCCCCATTAAATTAAAACAGAGGGCTGGCGACGCGGAGCGCCGCCATCACGACGCCCTTTGGGTAGACCCCGAGCGCCACGACACCGACGACACAGAGAATGAGCGACAGTGCGAGCGCCGGCGCGACCACCACCCGATCCGTCCGGATCGGCGGATCGATGTACATGCTCCGAGCGACGAGCAGGTAGTAGAAGAGGGCGACCACAGTGAGCACGGCGCCCACCAGCACGAGCCAATAGAGCCCGCGCTCGGCCGCCGCCCAGAAGACGTAGAGCTTGGCCCAGAACCCCGCGACGAACGGTATACCGCCGAGTGAGAGCAGGAACAGCAGCATCGCCAGCGCGAGCAGCGGCGAACGCTGCGCCAGACCGCGGAAGGCGGTCGTCGCCACGGAGCCTTCGGACCTCGCGACGGCCTCGACCACGAGGAACGCCCCCATGTTCCCGAACACATATGCGACCAGATAGAAGAGGATCATCGCCGTCCCCGACGCCGACGCGGCGGCGAGCCCGACGAGCATGTAGCCGATCTGGGCGATACCCGAGTACGCGAGCAGGCGCTTGGTGTTCGTCTGCGGCAGCGCCATGAGATTGCCAGCGAGCATGGTCAGTGTCGCGAGGCCGGCCGCCACCGGAGCCCATACCCCGGCACGGTCACCGACGCCCTCGAAGTAGACGCGAAATAGCGTAACGAACCCCGCCGCCTTGGGCGCGACGCTCAGCCACGCCACGAACGGCGTCGGGCCTGCCTCGTACGCGTCGGGCACCCACATGTGGAACGGGAAGGCGGCGATCTTGAAGGCAAGGCCCGCGAGCGCGGCCAACAGGCCGAGCATGAGCATCGGGGAGACGGGCGCCTTGGCGATCGCGGCGAGCGACGTGCTACCGCTCGCGCCGTAGACGAAAGACAGCCCGTAGGCCATGACCGCCGACGACACGGAGCCGACCAGGAAGAACTTCAGCGACGCCTCGATCGGCTCCGGCTCGCGTTTGGCGAAGCCCGTGAGCACGTACAGCGGAATCGACATCAGCTCGAAGGCCACGAACAGCACGATGATGTCGCGGGCGGACGCGAGCACGAGCATGCCGAGCAGCGAGGCGAGCACTAGCAAGTGGTACTCGGTACTCCGCCGCGTCAGGACGACGTCCGGCGAGCCGAGGCCCGAAAGTACTCCGATGAACGTCGCCGCGAGGAACACGCGTTTGACGAAGATCGCCAGACCGTCCTGAACGAACGTTCCTCCGAAGGCCGGCCCCGACGGCGCCAGGACGAACGCCACCGCAACGAGGACGAAGACACCGACCGCAGCCAGCGCGCCGACGCCGCGGCGCGCGAACACGCCGACCGCGAACACGATCAGCATGAGCGCACCGACACCGAGCTCGAGGATGTACGGCGTCGTGATCATGGCTCGAGAATCCTCGACAGCAGCGGCACCGTCGCCGTGTCCACGGGCGCCAGCGCGATGCCGGGCACAAAGCCAAAGACAACCAGGACGCCGACGAGGATGACGAGCGCGACCCATTCCGGTCCGCGCGCGTCTTCGAGGTGATGGAAGTGGGGCGACGGCGGTCCCCAGAAGATCTGCTTGGCGACGCGCAGCACGTACACCGCCGTGAGGAACGTCCCTGCCACGGCCGGTACCAGCCACCAGTGGAAATCGGACCGCCAGGTGCCCATGAAGGTCAGGATCTCGGCCACGAACCCCGACGTGCCGGGCAGCCCGAGCGACGACAGACCGCCGATCGTGAATGCGGTCGCGATCCCGGGCATCACGTGGCCGAAGCCGCCCATGCGAAAGATCTCGCGCGAATGCGCCTTCTCGTAGACGAGGCCGACCAGCGCGAAGAACAATCCCGTCATGACGCCGTGAGCGAACATCTGGAAGACCGCGCCGTTGAGCCCGGCCTCGGTGAGCGTCGCCGCCCCGAGCATCACAAGGCCCATGTGTGAGACGGACGAGTACGCGATGACGTATTTCAAGTCGACCTGGGCCATCGCGGACAACGCGCCGTAGACGACGTTGATGCACGCCACGCTGCCCACGAGCCACGCGAGGTCGGCGGCGCCCTCGGGCACGAGCCCCATGCCGACGCGGACGACGCCGTACGCGCCGAGCTTCATCAGCACGCCGGCGTGGAGCATGGACACCGCCGTCGGGGCCGAGGCGTGGCCGTCGGGCGACCACGTATGCAGCGGCCAGATGCCGGCGAGGATCCCGAAACCGACGTAGAAGGCCAGGAAGACCCAGCGCTGCAAGGAGGGATCGAAGCTCGCCGAGCCCAGCTCCAGGAACGAGAACGACGTCGTGCCCGCGGCGACGTAGAGCGCAAAGATGCCGACGAGGATGAATGCCGACCCGAAGAGCAGATACAGGGTCAGCTTCATCGCCGCGTATTCCTTGCTGCCGACGCCGGTCTCCCGATACGCCCACGCGAAAATACCGCGCGGAGGCACATGGCCGCTCGAGCCCCAGATCCCGATCAGCAGGTACATCGGCAGAACGGCGAGCTCGTAGAAGAGAAAGAAGACGAACAGGTCGAGGGAGACGAACACGCCGTAGACGCCCGTGACGAGCGCCAGGAGAAGGGCGTAGAACTCCTGGCTGCGCGTGGCCACCGTCCACGAGGCGAACACGCCGGCGAAGATGATGATCGAGGTCAGCAGTACCATCAGCAGGCTGATGCCGTCGACGCCGAGCTCGTAGTTGATGCCGAGCGGCGGGACGAGCGGGATCTTTTCGTAGAACTGGAAGCCGGGACCGTTCAGCGCGGCCTCGCGGTCGTACGCCACGTACAGCGCGAGCGAGAGCACCGTCGAAATGCCGGTCGTGACCGCGGCGATCAGGCGCACGGCCAGCGGACTCCGCCGCGCCGTGAACATGATCAGCACGGCGCCCACGAACGGCATCCACGTGATCAGTGAGAGGATCGGCAGACGCATCAGAGGTGACCTGCGCCCGGCGCGCGGGCCGTCATCAGCGCAGCTGCGCCCAGACGAGCAGGAGCAGCACCCCGAGCGCGACGCCGTAGACGTAATCCTGCGCGTGGCCCGTCTGGATCCGCCGCAGGAGGTCGCCGGCGCGCAGCGCGCCTGCGCTCAGCGCGTTCAGCAGGCCGTCGACGAGGTAGCGGTCGACCCAGCCGACGACACGCGAGAACCCGAGCAGGACGATCCGATAGACGCCGGTGAAGATTGCGTCGAGGAAATAGCGGCGCCGTGCAAGGAAATCGATCGGGGCCAGCGCGGCGGCCAGCCTGGCCGGATCGATCGCGCGCGCCTGGTAGACGGCCCACGCCAGCGCGATGCCCGCACCGGCGAGCGTGACCGAGATCCACGACAGCCAGCCCGGGCCCTCCTCCGCATGATGGCCCACGTACAGCGCATACAGCGCGCGCCCACCGAGCGCCAGCGTAATCAGTGCGAGCACGCGACACACGGTGTCCATGGCGAGCGGAGGAGGCGCGTGCTCGTGGTGCGCCTGGTCGTGGCCAAAGAACGCGAGGAACACGACGCGGAACATGTAGAACGCCGTCAGGAACGACGTGACGAGGAGCATGACGAACGGCACGGAGAGGTGGGCCTCGACCACCGCCGCCAGTACGGCTTCCTTGGAGAAGAAGCCCGGCAGTGGTGGGACGCCGGCGAGCGCGAGCGTGGCGACGACAAACGCACCGCCGACCCATGGCCGCTGTACGAACAGGCCGCCCATTCGGAACACGTCGTTGGTGTGGAAATGGTGGATCACGATGCCCGCGCCGAGGAACAGCAGCGCCTTGAACACGCCATGCGTGGTGAGGTGGCCGAACGCCGCGTCGGGGGCACCCGCGCCGTTGGCCGCCATCATGTAGCCCAGCTGCGAAACCGTCGAATAGGCCAGCACGCGCTTGATGTCGCGCTCGACGCACGCCATCGTCGCGGCGAGCAGCGCGGTGAACGCGCCGTTCCACGCGATGAGCTCGAGAACCGACGGCGTCAGCGCGAACAGCGGGTGCGCGCGCGCGACCATATAGACACCCGCGGTGACCATCGTGGCGGCGTGGATCAACGCCGACACCGGCGTCGGGCCCTCCATGGCGTCGGGCAGCCAGATGTGCAGCGGGAACTGGGCAGACTTGCCCACCGCGCCGAGATAGACGAGGAACATCACGACGCCCAGCGCGGGCACCGCGAGCGTGCCGCTCTCCGCGGCCTGGAATAGCGGCCAGAAGTCGAACGTCCCCGCACCGGCCCAGAGCATGACGATGCCGGCGGTGAACCCGAGGTCGCCGAGCTTGGTGATCCAGAACGCCTTCACGGCGGCGCGGGCCGCCGACGGTCGCTCGTACCAGTATCCGATGAGCAGGTACGAGCACAGCCCGACGAGCTCCCAGAACACGAACATCTGGAGAAAACCCGGCGCGAGCACGAGACCGAGCATCGAGAACGCGAACAACGACTGATAGGCGTAGTACCGCCCGAGCGACGCGCGCGGCTCGTCGGCGAGGTACGACCACGAGTAGATCTGCACCAGCAGCGAGATCAGCGTGACGAGCAGGCACATCTGCATCGCCATGTCGTCGACCCAGACGCCGACGCTCGCCATGGGCCCACCGTCGGCGGGAAGCCACGACCACACCGCCGAGGGATTGAGGCCGGGCGCGGCGGGGATGGCCTCCCACCACATCGTCACCGCCACCGCGAGCGCGCCCGCCATGGCCACGATGGACACGGCGGCGGCGGGACGGCCCGCGCGCCGCAGCGGCCGCAGCAGGCCGATCGCGAGAAAACTCGCAAATGGCAGCCCCAGGACGACGAGCGCGAGCTCGGGCGAGCCGAGACGCACGCTCAGCCTCGCAAGAGGTCGAGGTGATCGGCCTCGACCGTCCGCCGTACGCGAAAGATCACGATGACGATCGCCAGCCCGACGGCCACTTCGGCGACGGTGATTGCGATGGTGAACAGCGTGAAGATCAGCCCCGCCACGTCGCCGCGGAATCGCGAGAACGCCACGAGGTTGATGTTGACGGCGTTCAGCATCAGCTCGATGCCGAGCAGGATGCCGACGGCATTGCGACGCGTCAGCACGCCGAAGAAGCCGATCGCGAAGACGAGCGCGGCGAGCATCAGGTATGCGCTCAGCGGCACCTCAGTCCTCCGCCCGCGCGAAATACAGCGCGCCGACGAGCGCCACGACGAGCAGCACGCCCAGCAGCTGTAGCGGCGCGCCGAATGAGCCGACGAGCGCGCCGCCAACCGCGCGGACCTGGTCCGGGGCGGCTGGCGTCGGCGGTGCGGCCGGCGCCGCGTGCAGCAAGAAGCCCGCGATCCCCACGAAGAGTGCCGCCGCAAGGACGGCGCCGTTGAACACGAAGCGGCTCGTCTGGCGGATCGATTCTCCCACCAGTCGTTCGGTCAGCATGATCGCGAACACCACGATCGTCACGACGCCACCGGCGTACAGGAGCAGCTGAACGGCGAACAGAAACGGCGAGTCCAGCAGCAAGAACACGCCGCCGGTGGCGACGAGCGCCAAGGCGAGCCAGAGGACGGCGTGGAACAGATTCGGTGTCAGCACGACGGCGAGGCTTGCGCCGACCAGGACCACGGCCGCGACCCAGAAGCCGACGATCTCGGTCATTCGGATTTTGCCGTCGGAGCGCCTTCGGAGGCCTCCGGCGCTCGACGGTCGGGCGCATTCGGCGCGGCGGACGCGGCCTCCGGCGCTCGACGGTCGGGCGCATTCGGCGCGGCAGACGCGGTCGCCGCAGGCG
>JBKOUQ010000011.1:0-15991 GCA_046723475.1 Candidatus Methylomirabilota bacterium | reverse complement strand
GCCGTAGAGCGATCGCGTACTGAAAGGCGTCGGCGAAGGCGCACCGCCTTCCCCGACGTCGCGCGTTTCGGTCAGCGAAGGCCGGCGTCGCGCAGACGCGGGAAGACGACGTCGCGAAACGCGGTGATCTCGGGCTCGGGCAAGCCGAACGTGAGCAGCGGCATCAGATAGAGATTGCGCACTCCCAGCTTGGTCATCTCGACGATCCGCGCGGCGCAGTCCGCCGGCGTGCCGACGAGGCCCATCGCGTCGCACAGCTGCGCGACGGCGTCGTCGGGAACGAACGACGTCGCGGCAATCGCCGCTTCCCAGTCGTGCGCGTGGGAGAGATCGGGATAGATCTTCCAGACCGCGTCGGGAATCTCGAGCTTGGGCAACCGCAGTCCGGCCGGCTCGATCCAGTGACCGCCCCAGCGGAGCACGCCCCAGTGCACGGCCGTCGGTCGTGCGAGGCGTCGCGCCTCGGCCGTCGTGGCTGCCGTGCCGACGCGCACCGCCCACGTGATCTCGAGATCGTCGAGGCGCCGTCCGGCGCGCTTGGCGCCGCGCTCGAGATGCTCGAGCGCGCGCTCGACGATACCGCGATTGAAACCGACGAGCAGCAACGCCCCATCGGCGATCTCTCCGGCCAGCTCGATCGCTTTCGGTCCCGACGCCGCCATGATGACCGGAATCCGGCGCCCGGAGGCGTAGCCCAGGCGTCCCGGCGTGCCGTTGAAGTCGGCCGATTCGCCGCCCAGCAGCGCGCGCACGGTCTCGATGCACCCGCGCATCTCCGCGAGCGTCGCGGGCTTACGGCCGATCGTGCTCGCGGAGGTGTAGCCGGTGCCCATGACGAATTTCACGCGGCCGGGCGCCATCTCTTCGACCGTCGCGATCGCGCTCGCCAGCACCGACGGATGACGCGTGAACGGGTTGGTCACCGCGGGGAACAACGTCAGCCGCGTCGTGCTCGTCGCGGCCTGGCCCAGGATCACGAAGGTGTCGCGCGAGAGCATCTGGCTGTCGAGGATCCCCGCCCCCTCGAAGCCGGCCGCCTCGATCGATTGCAGCAGCCGCATGAGCTCGGGCATCGCCGCCGTGCCGGGAACACGCAGCGAGACGCGGACAGGCTCGTCCATCGCGCGCCATGGTATACCCATACGCCATGACCACGCCGATGCGGTTCGGAACGTTTTTCTTCTTCCAGGCGGTCCCGTGGCTGCGCCACGACGAGGTCGTCCACCGCGAGCTCGAGCAGATGGAGTGGACCGAGGAGCTCGGCTTCGATCAGATCTGGCTGACGGAGCATCACTTCATCGATTACGGGCTGGCCGTCGATCCCGGCACGCTGGCCGCGGTGGCGGCCTCGCGCACACGGCGCGTACGCATCGGGCTCGCCGCGGCGATTCTGCCCTTTCACCACCCGCTCCGCCTCGCCGAGCAGATGGCGCTCGTCGACATCGTCTCGCGCGGGCGGCTCGAGGTCGGCTTCGGCCGCGGCAACCGCCCCGCGGAGTTTCGCGGCTACAACGTGCCGCAGCAGGAGAACCGCGACCGATTCGAAGAGGCCGTCGAGATCATCACGCAGGCGTGGACCGAGACGGAGCCGTTTTCGTACGAGGGGCGCTTCTTCACCGTGCGCAACACGCGCGTGATGCCGAAACCATTCCAGAAACCGCATCCGCCGGTGTACCAGGTGTGCGGCAGCAAGGAGAGCATCGAGGGCACGGCCGCGCGCGGGTGGCCCATGTTGAACTCCGTGCTGCGCGGCAACGCCGAGCAGCAGCTGCTCACGAACCGCGCGGCGTACGTGGCGGCCGCGCGGAAGGCGGGACGGTCCGAGGATGACATCGCCGGTCTCCTCACGCGGTGGGGCGTGTCGCGTCAGATCTACGTGGCGCCCACGGACGCGCAGGCGCTGGCCGAATCCAAGGACGCGGAGCTCTGGTACCAGGAATCGTTCCGCCGCTTCGTGATTCCCGACCGCATCGAGGAAGCGCATCCGAGCCTGCAGCCGCACTTCCGCCAGCTCGCGGAGCGGCTGGCGAAGGTGAACTGGGAGGACCTCGTGCGCGAGACGGTCGCCTTCGGCTCACCCGACACGGTCGCCCGCAAGATCGAGGCGATGCGCGCAACCGGGGTCGGTCACGTCCTCTGCTGGATGAATTTCGGCGGCTTGCCGCAAGACAAGATTCGCCGCTCGATGGAGCTGTTCGCGCGCGAGGTGATGCCGCACTTTCGGCGCTGACAACGCGACGACGCCGCCGAGCGTGATCATCAGAACCGTGGCCGGCGCTGGCACCGCCGCCGATCCCGGAATGGCCGCGATCACGGCGAAGAAGACAACGGCGACGACGACTCGACGCATGACAACCAGAATCGACATCCTTGAATCTCCAGTCTCCCTCGCGTGGACGGGCGACCGCTTTTGCTACTCCGCCAGCCAGTAGTGCTACAGCGTGTAGAAGTAATGCACCTCCTCGCCGAGCAGTCGGTGCCGGTCCTTACAGCCCCGGTCCTCCGGACCGCTTCTGATCATTGGTGCGCCCGGAATGGGTCCAGGCCGCGGCGTTACTCCGCGAGCCACACCGTGTCCAGCTGCTGATTCAAAAAGTGGCTGGGCGTGATCGTCCACCCGCGCACCCTGGCGCTGTGGGCGGCGATGCGATGCCACTGGAGCGTGAACAGATAGTGGACCTCGTCGTCGAGTAACCGCTTCTCGAACGCGCGGAGGTAGCGCTTGCGCTCCTCGGCGTCCACGGCGCGCGACTGCTTCAGGTACAGATCGTCGAGCACCGCGTCCTTGTAGCGGCTGTAGTTGTTGTCGGAGATGCCTGCGGACTGAAACTTCTGGATGTTGAAGTCCGGCTCCACCACGAAGCCGCACTGGGCGTCGCTAGCCACCTCGAAGTCGCCGCGCCGGAGATGCGAGATGTGGGCGGACGCTTCGACGGTCTCCATCCGGACGTTCAGGCCGATCTGCTTCCACTGGTCGATGAGCCAGATCGCGATCGGCTCGTACGGCTGCGGGATGCCGCGGTTTTTGAAGGTGAACGCGAAGCCCTCCGGCACGCCGGCTTCACGCAGCAGCCGGCGAGCCTCGGCGCGCGCCGCCTTGATGTCGCGCCCGTAGCCCGCGAGCTTCTCGAGCTCCGCGGGCGGCGTGGCCCACGGTGTCCCCGGCACCTGGATTCCACCGACCTCCTTGACCACGGTGATGCGCGAGAGGCTCTTCGACGCCTCCCAGCGGTCGAGGGCCAGCGTCAGCGCGCGCCGCACGCGTTTGTCGTCGAACGGCTTACGCTCGTGGTTCAGCGTAACGAGCTGCCCGCAGTCCCACGGGCTCTCCTGCACCGTTATCCTCGGCCCGAGCGACGCGACGAGCGCGTCGCGGTCGGCCGGGCTGACGCTGCGGAACTGGATGTGAGCACGCTCGCCGCGGAGCGCTGCGACCTGCGCGGACGACGAGGAGATGAAGAGCGCGCGGTAGCCGTCGAGATAGGGGCGGCCCTTGTCCCAGTAATCGGAATTTTTCTTGCCCATCCAGTGCGAGCCCTTCACGTGCTCGACGAACTTGAATGGACCGGTGCCCATCACGTTCGTCTCGTACCAGCGGACGTCCTTGGCGAGGATGTCGGCCTTGTAGATCCAGTTGTATGGCGAGGCCAGGTTGGTCAGGAACGAGGCCTGGGGCCACTTGAGGCGGAACACCACCGTGTACGGATCGGGCGCTTCGATGACCTCGATCGCCGTGTACGCGCCCTTGCGCATCGAGACGACGCTCGCCGGCGGGAAGGCGATTTTCTCGTAGCTGGCCTTGACGTCACGCGACGTCATCGGGCTGCCGTCGTGGAACCGCACGCCCTGCCGCAGCCGGAGCGTGTAGACGAGGCCGTCGGCCGATGTCGTCCACGACTCTGCCACATCGGGCACGACTCGGGTCCCGGTGCGATCGGTGGGATCGATTCGCAGCAGCGTGTTGTAGTGCGGCGCGAGCGGATGCACCACGCCGAACGTACCCTCGCGGTGCCCGTCGTAGGAGGGTGGCTCGGACGGGACGACGAAGATGAGCTCGCCGCCCGAGCGCGGACGTTCCTGGGCAGCGGCCGGCGAGACCAGCGCGAGTGAGACGAGCGCGAGGGCGATCGGAATGCGCATAGGCCTACTCCGCCAGCCAGAGCGTGTCGAGCTGGCCATTGAGGAAGTGGCTCGGTGTGATGGTGAAGCCACGCACGCGCGCGTGGTGCGGCACGATGCGGTGCCACCAGAGCGTCGGGATCACGTGCGCCTGCTCGTCGAGCAGGCGTTTCTCGAAGTCGCGCACGAGCCGGCGCCGCTCGTCGACGTCGCGCGCGCGCGCTTGCCCGTCATAGAGCGCGTCGAGGGTGCGGTCGGTGTAGCGTCCGTACGAGGCGTCCGTACGATCGGCCGACAGGAACTTGTAGAGGTCGAGGTCGGGCTCGACGATGTAGCCGCACTGGCCGTCCATGCTCACGTCGAAGTCGCCGGTGCGCAGCGCGTTGAACCACGCGGCGCTCTCGAGGACCCGCACGGTGGCGTTGAGCCCGACCTTCCTCCATTGATCCACGAGCCAGATGGCCAGCGGCTCAAACGGCTCCGGCAGGTTGCGGTTGTTGAACACGAACGAAAACCCGTCCGGCACGCCGGCCTCGCGCAGCAGCCGCCGCGCCTCGGCGCGGGCGGCCTCGATGTCGCGGCCGAACCCGGCGATCCGGGTGAGCTCACCGTCGCTGGCCGCGTAGGTCGTGCCGGGGACCTGGACGCCGCCGACCTCCTTGAGGATGGTGATGCGCGACAGCGCCTTCGATCCGTTCCACCGATCGACGGCCAGCGTGAGCGCACGCCGCACGCGCGCGTCATCCCACGGCTTCTTCTCGTGGTGCGGCACGACCCACAGCGCGCAGTCCCACGCGCTCTCCTTGACGGTGATCTTGGAGCCGAGCGCGGCCACCAGCACGTCGCGCGCCGACGGGTTGAAGGCGCGGAACTCGATCAGCGCGCGCTCGCCGCGCACGGCCGCGATGCGCGCGGCCGTGTTCGGAATGAAGATCGCGCGGTACCCATCGAGATAAGGCCGGCCGCGATCCCAGTAGTCGGCGAACTTCTTACCGACCCAGTGCGAGCCCTTCACGTGCTCCACGAACGTGAACGGTCCCGTGCCGAGGATGTTCTTCTCGTACCAGTGCGGATCCTTCGCCAGAATGTCGGCGCGGTAGATCCAGTTCCACGGCGACGCCAGGCCGGACAGAAATCCGGCCGACGGATGCTTGAGCCGGAAGATGACGGTTTCGGCATCGGGCGCCTCGATCGCCTCGACGACGGCGTGCTGACCCTTACGCGGGCTGCTCACGCCTGGCGGCGGCGTGATGATCTTGTCGTACGTCGCCTTCACGTCCCGCGCCGTCAGTGTGACGCCATCGTGAAACTTCACGCCGCGGCGGATCTTGAACGTATAGGTCAGGCCGTCCTTGGCGGTCGTCCAGCTCTCGGCGATGTCGCCGATGATCTTTGTCCCCGTGGCGTCGGTGGGGTCGACCCGCAGGAGCGTGCTGTAGTGCGGCGCGGTCGGATGGATGAGGCCGAACGTCTCTTCGCGGTGCGCGTCGTACGATGGGCTCTCGGAGCCGACGACGAAGACCAGCTCGCCGCCGGAGCGCGGAGCTTGTGCGTGGGCGGGCGCGGCGAGCGCCAGGCTGAGGGCCGTAGTCAGGACGAGACGTGCACGCATAGTGGCCTCCTCGTCGAAAACGGGTGCCTGAGTCTAGTACGCGCGTCCAACCTGTGCTCAGCTATCGCCATGACGCCGACCATCGTGCAAGGCCCGATTCCGCCGCTCGCCGCCAATGCCACCTGGCCCAACGTGCTCCACACGCGCCTCGCCGACGTGATGGCGCAGATGAAGCCACCGCCCTGGTCGAAGCGCATCATCGCCGACGAGCGGCAGCTCGTGACACTCATCGCCAGCCCGCCCGGGGGCGGCAACCGGCCGCACTGGCACAGCGACTTCGACGAGTGGTGGGTGGTGCTCGCGGGCACGCTGCAGTGGGAGCTGACCGGCGGGACGCTCGTGCGCGCTAGCAAGGACGACATCGTGTGGGTGCCACGCGGTACGGTGCATCACATCGTCAACGTCGGCGACGACGTGTCGCTGCGGCTGGCCGTCGCCATGCCGCCGGCCATGCACTACTTCCATCCGTGCGAGCAGTGCGGCTTCACCGACGACGGCCCGCCGGAGTGGACGGCGTGAGCGCAGATGGCCGCCCCGCGGCGTGCGGCGTGAGCGCATCGTGAAGGTCGACCTCCCGTACGCCGACGGCGTTCTGACAGCCACGCTGCCGCCCGGCACGCGACGGCTGTCGAGCGACGCCGTCGCCCCGCTCACGCCACTTGCCGATCTGAACCGCGCGGTGCGCGACGCGCTCGCCGCCCCGCGTGGCCTGCCGCGCATCCGCGATCTCGTCAGACCGGGCGCGCGCGTCACGATCGCGTTCGACGATCACACCACCGGATCGTTCGGGCCGATCCGCCCGGTGGCCATCCGTGCCGTGCTCGACGAGCTCGCGACGGCCGGCGTGTCGCGCTCGCAGGTACATCTCGTCTGCGCCAACGCGCTGCACCGAATGTGTCGGCCGGCCGAGCTCGAACGGCTCCTCGACCCTGCCCTCGTCGCGGAGTTCGGTACGCGGCTGTCGTGTCACGACGCCGAGGATCCCGAGCAGATCGCGGACCTCGGCGAGACGCCGGAACACGCCTATCCCGTGCAGATCAGCCGGCTCGTGACGGATGCCGACCTCACCGTGTACGTGAACACGAACTACATTCGCGGCTTCACCGGCGGGTGGAAGTCCGTGTGTGTCGGTCTCTCGACGTGGCGGTCGATCCGCGTGACGCACGATCCGGACGGCATGTCGATGTCGCTGCACCGCAACCGGATGCACGCCGTGCTGGACGAGATGGGCCATCATCTGCAGGCGAGGCTGGGTCGGCGCGTGTTCAAGCTCGACACGGTGCTCGCCGATCCGTTCCATGCGGCGCGCGTCTTCGCCGGCGGCGTGGACGAGACGCGCGCGGCGGCGCTCGAGGTCCAGATGCAGCGGTTTGTCTCGCGACGGACGGTTGCGACCGAGCCGGTCGACATCCTCGTGTACGGTGTCCCGAGCTCGAGCCCGTACGCCATCTGGGCCTCCGTCAATCCGATCCTGACGCTGATCTCGATGGGGCTCGGCTATCTCGGCGGCATGATCGACGCGGCCGCGAAGCCGGGCTGCACGGTCGTGATGGCCGCCGCGGTCACCGACGCGTGGGACCGCGTGCACCATCCTTCGTATCCGGACGTGTGGGAGCGCGTGCTGCCCAGCACGCGCGATCCGTACGAGATCACCGCGCGCTTCGAGCACGAGTTCGCGCACCACGAGGCGCACATCGACGCGTACCGGCATCGCTTCGCGTTCCACCCGATCCACGGCATTCTCGCGACGCATCCGCTCAAGCGGCTGTCGCGTGTCGGGCGGGTGATCGTCGCGGGGGCCCGGGATACAGACGTGCCGCGGCACCTGGGGTGGGACGTCGCGCCGACGGTGGAAGACGCCGTCGCGCGCGCGCAGGCGATCCACGGACGGAACGCGACGATCGGTGTCGTCGAGCAGCCGACGATGCCAAGTAATCCGGACGGCGCGACCGGCAAGGAGGCGACGCGATGCTGACGGGAAAGACGGCGATCGTGACCGGTGGTGCGCGGGGTATCGGCGCGGGCATCGCGCGGGTACTCGCCTCGCAGGGCGCGCGCGTGGCGGTGCTGGACCTCGATGGTGCCGAGGCAGAGAAAACGGCGTTGGCGCTGCCGACACCGGGCCTGGCGGTGGGTTGTGACGTGGCCGTCGAGGCCGAGACCGTGAAGGCGCTGCGCGCCGTGGTCGACACGTTCGGCGGGCTCGATATCGTCGTCAACAACGCCGGCGTGGGACGCGGCGCCAGCGATCCCAACGTTCCGCGAGCCGCGCCGGGCAGTCTCGGCAGCGGTGCGCTATCGGCAGCGCAGTGGGACGAGTATCTGTCCCAGAATCTCAGGACCACGTTCGTGACGACGAGCGCGGCGTTCGGCTATCTGAAAGCGCGTGGCGGCGGAGCGATCGTCAACATCGCCTCGATCGCCGGATTGGTCGCGTCGCCCAGGCTGCCGGCCTACGCGGCGGCCAAAGCCGGCGTCATTTCGCTCACCAAGACGCTGGCGCTCGAGTACGCGCCGCATGACATCCGCGTGAACGCGATCTGTCCCGGCTTTCTCTGGACGCGCGCCTGGGAAGGGCTGGCCGGCGCGCTCAAGCTCAGCGTGCCGGAGTACGCGGCGCTCGACGCCCGCGGCGTGTTCTTGGAGGTCGTCAAGCGCGGCGTGCCACTGGGACGCGAGCAGACGTCCGAGGACATCGGCCACCTCGCGGCATTCCTCGCGAGCGATGCGGCCCGGAACATCACCGGACAGTGGATCGCGGTGGACGGCGGCATCACGCTGCGCCAGGCGACGGGCTAGACGCCGAGGTAGTACTTCTTCACCAGCTCGTTCTCCCGCAGCTCGTTCGTGCTCCGCCCCTCGAACTCGATCTTGCCGTGCACGATGATGTAGCCGCGGTCGGCGATCTTGGTGGCCTGGTTGAAGTTCTGCTCGGCCATCAACACCGTGAGCTGCCGGCGCTCCTTGAGCTCGCGGATCTTCGCGATCACGCGGGACACCAGAATCGGCGCCAGCCCCACCGACGGCTCGTCGATCAACAGGATCCGCGGCGACGACATGAGCGCGCGCGCGATCGCGAGCATCTGCTGCTCTCCCCCGCTCATGCTGCCCGCGAGCTGCCCGCGCCGGCCGCGCAACACCGGGAACGCCTCGTAGGCGAACGCCAGATTGCGCTCGATGTCGGCACGCGCGGCCTTGCGGTAGGCGCCGAGCAGCAGATTTTCTTCGACGGTGAGCTTCGGGAACAACCGGCGTCCCTCGGGCACCAGCGCGATGCCGAGCCCGACGATCTCTTCGGTGGAGCGGCGCGTGAGATCGACGCGCGTGCCGTCGGTCTCGAGGAACACCTCGCCCGCCTCGGGCCTGACCATGCCCATGAGGCATTTGATCAGCGTGCTCTTGCCGTTGCCATTGGTGCCGAGCAGCGCGACCGTCTCGCCTTCGCGCACTTCGATCGACACGCCATGCAGCACGCGGACCGCGCCGTAGCCGGCGTCGACGTCACGGACGACGATCCTACTCGCCAAGGTAGGCCTTCTCCACGGCGGGGTTGCGGACGACCTCGTCCGGCGTGCCCTCGGCGATGCGCTCGCCCGCGTCGAGCACGACGATGCGCTGGGAGAAGCGCATCACGGCTCGCATGATGTGCTCGATCATGATGATCGTGATGCCCTGGGCGTTGAGGCGAAGCAGGATGGCGAGGATGTCGTCGACCTCGGCGCTCGACAGGCCGGCCATCGCCTCGTCCGAGATCAGGAGCTTCGGCCGGGCCGCCATCGCGCGGGCGAGCTCGAGCTTGCGCATCTCGATCTGCGTGAGCCCGGCCGGCCGCAGATGCGCCTTGGCGGCGAGGCCGATCGCCTCGAGGATCTCCATCGCGTCCACGCCGTCGGCGCCGCGGCCGTGGGCGGCGTTCTCGAGCGGAATGCCGAGGTTCTCGAGCACCGTCATGCTGCTGAAGGGCTTGGGGATCTGAAAGCTGCGTACGATGCCGAGCCGGGTCCGCCGGTGCGCTGGCATCGATGTGATGTCTCGCCCGTCGAAGACGATGCGTCCGCCGTCGATCCGCAGCGCACCCGATACGCAGTTGATGAGTGTCGTCTTGCCCGAGCCGTTGGGTCCGATGAGGCCGAAGCGCTCGCCGGGTTTGACCGCGATGGAGACCTGGTTGAGCGCGAGAAAGCCGCCGAAGCGCTTGGTGACGCCCTCGACCGCGAGCAGCGCGTCGGCCATCGCTCAGCGCCCTCGCAGCCGACGGATCAGGCCGAGAATCCCTTCGGGTGCCACGACGACGAAGCCGACCAGCACGACGCCGACGATCAGGAGGCTCAGCTCCGAGGAAATCGTCACCGTGGCGAGCTGCTGCGCGGAGCCGAGCAAGACGGCGCCGATGACCGGCCCGATCCAGCTCGTCGTCCCGCCGATCATCGGCATGGCGAGGGCGTTCACCGCATAGTCGAGCGCGAAGGCAGAATTGGGCTCGATGAACGTCACGTAGTACGGGAACGGCGCGCCGGCGAGGCCGAGCAGAAACCCGCTGACCGTCGTGGCGAACAGCTTCAGCCGTAGCGTCGGCACGCCCATGCATTCCGCCGCCTCTTCGTTGTCGCGCAGGGCAGACAGCCCGCGGCCGATCCAGGAACGCTCGATGAAGCGCGCGACCAGGACCGCGAAGACCGCGAGCGCGACCATGATCGTGAAGAGGAACACGACGTAGTTGCCGAACGGCGGCCCGCTCGGACGAATGACGCTGAGGCCGCGGGAGCCCCCCACGTATTCCCAGTTCACCATCACCGTTTGCAGGACGACGGAGAGCGCGAGCGTCGCGATGGAGAAGAAGACGCCCCTGAGCCGCAGCGTGAGATACCCGATGCCGAGCCCCAAGAGTCCGGCCACCAGCCCGCCCGCGAGCATCAGCACGGGCAGAGGCGGCTTGACCGACCGGATCAGGAACACGGCCGTGTACGCGCCGAGCGCGAAGAAGGCCGGCGTGCCGAAATTCACGTAGCCGGCGTACCCGCCGAGGATGTTCCACGCGGTGGCGATGACGATGTATTGAAGTATTACGTAGCCGGCGAAGTACAGGTACGGGTTGGCGCGCAGCGAGGCGATCGCGATGCCCACAACGACGACGGCGACGCCGATCAGGAGCGGCCAGCCCGCGCGCCGCATCACCGTCCGAACAACCCCGCCGGCCTCACGGCGAGAACGAGCAGCAGGATGCCGAAGGAGACGGCGGGCGCCCACGACGGGCCGAAGAACGTCGCCATGAGGCTCTCGATGACACCGAGGATGACGCCCGCGGCAAGCGTGCCGCCGATGCTGCCCATGCCGCCGAGGACGGTGATCGCGAACATGCGGCCGATGTAGTCCCGATCGGTGGAGGGCACGACGGGCGTGATCGTGATGAGCAGCGCGCCCGCGAGGCTGGCCGCCGCGATGCCGATACCGAACGCGATCGTCTTGATCTGCACAGGATTCGCGCCCATCAGACGCAGCGCGCCCTGGTCCTGCGACACCGCCATGATGGCCCGTCCGTAGAACGTGCGGCTCAGGAAGAGGTACAGCGTCGCCGTCATGGCGATCCCCATGACGCACGGGATGAGATAGCGGAACGCGATGCCGACGCCGGCGATCTCGATCGACCGGCCGATGTACTCCGCCTGCACCAGCCGATAGTCGACGCCGAACTTCAGGCTGAGGCTCACTTCGAGAATGAAGAGGATGCCGAAGAAGAACACGAGGCCACGCAGCCCCTCGTCGCCCCGTCGCTCGAAGCTGCCATAGTAAACGCGATAGACGACGGCACCGATGAGATAGAAGACCGGGGTCAGGAGGACCCCGGTCACGATCGGGTCGATGCCCCACACTTCGTTCAGCACGAACGACATGTACGCGCCGAGCACGAGAAAGGCGGGCTGGGCGATGTTGGCGATGTCGAGCAGACCGAAGACCAGTCCGATCCCCAGGCTCACCGCGGCATAGAAGCCTCCGAGCAGCAGTCCCGCGACCACCGCATTGGCCAGCAGGTCCCAGGAGAACACGCGCCTATTTGCGTGCCGCCGCGTACGGGTAGATCAGGTTCCCGGACTTGTATTGATCGGGGAAGATGATCACCTGCCGCCCGGGATGCTTGAACTGTTCGATGTCATTGCCCTTGATCCCCTGAAACTGGATGAGGATCATGCGGCCCTTCTCCCACTCGCCGTCCGAGCCGAACTTCACCTTGCCGACGATGGTGTCGAACTCGTTGGCGTGGATGTAGTCGGCGAGCTTGGCCTGATCGAGACCCTTCGTTGCCTCGATCGCCTTGGCGAGGACCTGCATGTTCGCGTACGCCCACGGCGGAAGGTAGTAGCCGAGCGGATCGACACCGGCCTTCGCCGCCGCCGGCTGGTACTTCTGCAAGAACGCGTCGATTCCGGGGAACTTCATCGTCGGCTCGGGAACCCAGAAGCCGTAGTCGACGATGCCGTTGAGCTTGGGACCGAGCTTGGTCAGCAGCGACGTGAAGTGCAGGCCGACCATTCCGCCTCCGAACAGCTTGGGCTCGAGCCCGACTTCCTGCGCGGCGAGAATCATGCCCGTCGAGCCCGGCGGATACGAGGCGATGAACACGACGTCCGGATTCGTGGCCTTGATCGCGCGCGCGATCGGCGTGTAGTCGACGGTGTTCGGCGGATACGTCTTGTCATACACGGTTTGGAAGCCGAGCCGCTTGACGTGCTCGCGCGCGCCGACCAGCGCATTCTGCGGAAACTCGGCGTCGTCGCCGACGAGCGCGACGTTCTTGGGCTTCGGGTTCTGCCGCGCCGCGGCCTCGAAGAACGCGTCGGAGAACGACAGCGCGGACTGCGGGCCGCCGGGGGAGATCTGGAAGTAACGCGAGTACTTGTACTTCTCGTTGTTGTTGAGGCCGAACAGGCCCATGAACAGGAGCTTGCGCTCCATGATGAGCGGCATCGCTGGCGCGATGAGGTTGGTGCCGTAGCCCGAGACCACCAGGTCGACCTTGTCGACGTCGAGGAGCTTCGTGTAGATGCCGGGAATGGTCGACGGGTTCGTCTGGTCGTCGTAGTAGATCAGCTCCACGGGCCGGCCCAGCAGCCCGCCCGCCTTGTTCACGTCGTCCTTCCAGATCTGCATGGCCAGGAGCGCGCCCTGACCGTTGCCGGCGAGGCCGCCGGTCAATGCCATGCCGAATCCGATCTTGATGGGGTTGGCCGCGCGCGCAACGGGCACTAACGCGATGGCGGCCACGAGCACGAGGATCGCGGCACCGAGTCCGACAACAGCGCGAGTACGGTTCATGAAGGACCCTCCGTGGCGACGTATATTACACGCCTATCACACGCCTGGAGGCGGTCATGGCACACGCGCGAGGCATCAAGCCGGTCGGGTATTTCGACTGCCCGGGGGGCGGACAGGTCGTGGTCAGCGGGCGCACCGCGTACGTCGCGCACATGAAGGCGCCTCACGGCACGACGATCGTCGACGTGAGCGACCCCGCCAACCCGCGCAAGCTCGCCGAGGTGACGATCCCGCCCGACGTGCACTCACACAAAGTGCGCGTGGTGAATGACGTGATGCTCGCCAACCGCGAGGCGGCGCCGCGCACGACACCCGGGCCCGGCATGCGGGGCGGGCTCGCGATCTTCGACGTTTCACGCCCCGACCGGCCGCGGGAGATCGCGTTCTGGGAATGCAAGGGCGTGCACCGCTTCACGTTCGACGGCCGCTACGCCTATCTCTCCCCGGATCTCGAAGGCTATCGGGGCAACATCGTCGGCATCCTCGACCTGGCCGATCCCGCACATCCCCAAGAGGTCGCGCGCTGGTGGATGCCCGGCCAGTGGACCGCCGGGGGCGAGACGCCGACGTGGGAAGGCCGCGCGCATCGGTGCCATCACCCCATCCGGCTCGGCAATCGACTCTACGTCTCCTACTGGAACGGCGGCTTCGTGATCCTCGACATCGAGGACCTGGGCAAGCCGAAATTCATCGCGGGGCTCGACTGGAGTCCGCCGTTCAGCACGCCGACGCACACCGCGCTGCCGATCCCCTTCCCGGTCGCGGGCCGTCGCATCCTGCTGGTCGCCGACGAGGACGTGATGCGCATCCCGCCGGGAACGCCCGCGTTCCTGTGGCTCGTCGACATCTCGGAGGAGACGCGGCCGATGCCGTTCGCGTCGTTCCAGGTGGACGGCATCGACGGCGCGCCGCAGCCCGAGTTCACCGCCTGCCACCAGCCATGTGAGGAGGTGCGCGGCACGGAGATTCCCGTCGCGTGGTTCGCGCACGGGCTCCGCGTCGTCGACATCGCGCGACCGCATGCGCCGCGCGAGGTCGCCTCGTTCGTGCCGGACCCCGTCGGCGGCGGGCGCGTCTGCAGCAACGACGTCTGCTACGACGAGCGCGGCCTCATCTATCTGATCGACCGCGACCGCGGCCTGCACATCGTCGAGCGGACATAGGAGGGTCAGGCGGTGAAGTCGACCATGAACTGAAGCACGTGCCCGTCGTGTGTGCGCACGATCGCGACGAGACCGTTGCGCGAATCCTCGCGGCGGTGTTCACAGCTAGTTCAGCCGCACGATCGTCGCATCCACGATGTCGAGCGCTTCACTGTCTGGGCGGCACGGTTCGGTCAGTCGGTATCGTCACTTGGCCGGGACGATGTCGCCACGCACGTTTGTAAGCACGATGACCGCCTCATACGGGGTAGCGTCAAGGATGAACGACAGCTTTCGCTTAGGCGGATGGCTCGTGAGCACGATCGGGATGTACTTCACGTCGCGGGCATCGAACGTCGTCTGCAACCAGCGAGGCACTCCGGCGTCGGAATGGTGGAGAACGTCCTGCAGTATCCTTTGGATCTTTTCGTAGTGAACTGGATTCGAGCTCTGAAGCGCTTCCAGCACGCCGGGTTCATTGAGGTCTACGACGCGCTGGGAGGACTCTCCCACCGAGACGAGCGACGCCGAAGCCCACAAAGCAAGCAGCACCGCCACCGTTCGGAACATCCGCGTCCTCCTTCCGTCGTCACGCGAGGCGCGGCCGGCGCTCCCTCCACGGCTGCGCGCTCTCGAGCTGCGAGGCCAGACGAAATAGCCGCGCCTCGTCGCCGAAGCGCGCGACGAACTGCACGCCGAGCGGCAGCCCGCTCTTCGACATCGCGAGCGGCACCGACATGGCGGGGTGCCCGGACGAATTGAAGAGCGCGGTGAAGCTGACCGAAGCGACGGCGGCCGCGTCGAATGCCGCCAAGTCCGGATTCGAGAGGCTGATCACGCCGAGCGGGTGCGGCGGTTTGGCCATCGTCGGCGTGATGAGGATGTCGTAGCGCTCGAGGAACCGCGCGACGGCGCGCCCGGTGCGATGCACCGTGTGGATCGCGCGCGCGTAGTCGGCCGCGGAGTAGCCACGTGCCTCCTGCACGCGTGACCACGTAATCGGCTCGATGTCGTCCTCGCGCAGCGGACGACCCAGCGCCGCCGCGCGACTGTCGAGCGCGAACGTGAGGCTGGCGACGACGATGATACGCCTCGCCGCAGCCCAGACCGCCTCGTCGATCTGCGGGCGCGCTTCCTCTATATGGTGGCCGAGGCTCGCACACAGGTTGGCGGCCCCGCGCGCCGCGTCCGCGCATTCCGGATCCACCGGGCCCTCGATCCAGGGCGTGGTCGTCAGAGCGATACGCAGCGGGCCAGGATCCCGCCCGACTTCCTGCAGGAACGGCCGCGGCGGCGGCGGTGCCCAGTACGGATCGCCGACGTCCGGACCGGACGTCGCGTCCAGCAGCGCGGCGCTGTCGCGGACGCTCCACGTGACGGCGTGGCCGACGGAGGCGCCGCTCCAGCCCTCCCCCGCGTCGGGGCCCATCGGATTGCGCGCGCGTGTGGGCTTGAGCCCGAACAGTCCGCACGCGGAGGCCGGAATGCGGATGGAGCCGCCGCCGTCGGTCGCGTGCGCCATCGGCAGCATGCCGGCGGCGACGGCCGCCGCGGCGCCGCCGCTCGAGCCGCCCGCGCTGTGCTGTCGGCTCCACGGATTGCGTGTGGGACCGAACAGACGCGGCTCGGTCGACGGCGCGATGCCCATCTCCGGCGTGTTCGACTTGCCCGCGATGACGAGGCCGGCGCGCTTCATGCGCGCGACGATCTCGCTGTCGTGATCCGGGACGTTGTCCGCGAACAGCCTGCTGCCGAACGTGGTGACCACGCCGGTGTAGAGCGCGCCGAGATCCTTCAACAGGTAGGG
>JBKOUQ010000238.1:0-5005 GCA_046723475.1 Candidatus Methylomirabilota bacterium | reverse complement strand
CAGCCGCACGCAGTAGCGGCCGGCCGCGACGCCACCCGCGGGGCCGGACAGGACCGCGCCGGCGGCCAGGCGCTGTGATTCCTTGATCGGCGCGACGCCGCCGTGCGACTGCATCACGAGCACGTCGCCGCGATAGCCGCGCGCTTTGAGCTTCGCGCCGAGGTGCGCGAGGTACCGCGCGAGCGCGGGCCCGACGTACGCGTTGACGACCGTCGTCCACACGCGCTCGTACTCCTTGATCTGCGGGAGCACGTCGATCGAGAGCGAGCGATACGCCTTCGGCAGCGCGCGCGCGAGCGCACGGCCGGTCGCCAGCTCGTGGACGGGGTTCTGGTAGGAGTGCAGATAGCAGACGGCGACCGCTTCCACCCCGGCGCGCGCCAGCGTCGCGATCGCGCGCGCGAGCGACTTCGCGTCGAGCTTCGTGATCACGCGCCCGTCGAAGCGCACGCGTTCGCGCACGCCGAGCCGCCGGGCGCGCGGCACGAGCGGCACCGGCGGCGGCATGCGGACGTTGTAGCGATCGTCCTTGAGGCCTTCGCGCATTTCGATGATGTCGCGATGCCCCTCGGTCGTGAGCAGCCCGACCGTCGCCCCCTTGCGCTCGAGCAACGCGTTCGTGGCCACCGTCGTCCCGTGCACGATGCGCTCGGTGCGCGCGAGCAGCCCGGCCAGATCGGTGCCGCACTCCGTGGCGAGCAGGTCGAGGCCTTCCATGAGGCCCTCGGACTGATCGCGCGGCGTCGACGCACACTTGGCGATGACGATGCGCCCCGTCTCGTCCACCGCGGCCAGGTCGGTGAACGTGCCTCCGACGTCGATCCCGATTCTCCACATGGCGCCTAACTCGCCCGGAATGCGCCGTCGCGGCGGTCGTGACGCGGAGACCGTGCGAGCGCCGTATGGCGAGCCGTCGTCGTCGCCCGAAGCGCAGGGCGCGCCGAGCGCGCAGCCGACGGCTGGCTGGTCGCCGCGCAACCCCCTTCCGGGGATGGGGGCCGCGCGAGGCGCGCCCGAGCGAGGTGCGACGTACAGGCGAGCCATTCCGGCGCGAGGGCGGTCTCCGCGTCGCGGCCGCCGGCGGCGGCGTATTCCGGGGAGTACATCAGTACAGCCCGGTGCGGTAGCCGGTCTCCAGCCGGCGGGCGAAGTCGTCGACGCTCATCCCGGGAATCGGCACCTGGTCATGGAACATCTGCGCCGTCGGCGCCAGGTCCGCGAGATCGGGCCAGCGCGCGGGCTCCCAGAGCCCGGAGCGCTTGAACGCCTTTGCGCAGTGAATGAAAACCTCCTCGACCGCCACGCCGACCGCGAGCGTTGGAGTCTTGCCGCCCACAGCCAGGCCGGCGAGCAGGTCGGCATCGCGGGTGATGCAGGCGCGGCCGTTCACGCGCAGCGTTTCGCCGCGCGCGGGCACCAGGAACAGCAGGGCGACGTGCGGGTTCGCGAGGATGTTGCGCATGCCGTCGAACCGCTTGTTGCCGGGACGGTCCGGGATGACGAGATGCGTGTCGTCGAGCACGCGCACGAAGCCCGCGGGGTCGCCCTTGGGCGATACGTCACAGCGGCCGGCGGCATCGGACGTGGCGAGGGCGACGAACGGTGCGTGGGCGATGAACGCGCGGCAGTGCGCGTCGAGCCGCGAGAGCTGCTTCTTCGCGGCAATCTCGTTGGGGCTGCCGAGCATCGCGCGCAGCTCTGCCTCGTCGGTGATCAGATCACGAAACATCGGAACGCCTCCCTGTGCGAAATCAGTCGATCGCCGCGTGCACGGCGTTGCTCACGCGATCCATACGCAGACTGTGCCACGGATCGGGCACACGGTTGTTCGTGATGTACGAGAACGAGACGCCGGAGTCCGGATCCGCCCAGCAATACGACGACCCCACGCCGCCGTGACCGAACGTGCGCGGGGAGGCCAGCGAGCCGAGCCCGCGGATCGTATCCGTCGTGCCGCGAAGATGCGGGCCGAGGCCGCGATGCATCGGCATGCCCATGTAGCCGTCTACCCGGTCGCCCGTGTAGTTGCGCAGCACGTACGCGACGGTGCGCGGCGACAGCAGCCGCCGACCGCCGAGCGTGCCGCCCGCGAGCAGCATCTGGTAGAACGCGGCCATCCCGCGCGCGCTGCCATAGCCGCCGCCACCAGGCGTGCCGGCGCGCCGGAACGCGGCGTTGTTCTCGTCCGCGCGCCGGGCGGGCCGGCCGTCGGGGCCGGGCTCGTGCATGTCCGCCGCCCGCTCGTGCTGCGCGTCGGGCAAGCCGACGAAGAGGTCGTCGGCGAGCCCGAGCGGTGCGATCACCTCGTCGCGGATGAATGCGCGGTAGTCCCGCGTGGTGATGGCCTCGATCATCGCCGCCGCCGTCCAGTGCGCCGCGCGGCCGTGATAGTGGACGCGGCTGCCGGGCGCCCATTCCAGCGTGTACTCGCACACGGTCTTGCGCAGGAGCTCGTGATCGTCCCACGCCTGCGACGGCATGTCAGCGCTCGGGAACCCGGCCTGGTGCGTGAGCAGCTGAATGACCGTGATCTCGCCCTTGCCGTTGGCCTCGAAGCCCGGCACGTGAGCGGCAACCGTGTCGGTGAACGACAGCGCCCCGCGCTCGGCCAGCAGCCAGACGGCGCAGGCGGTGAGGACCTTGGTGTTCGAGTACAGCAGCCACAGCGTGTCCTCGCACGCCGGCACACGCTTGGGGTCCACGCGCGCGTCGCCCACGGCGCGGAAGAGCGCGAGCTTGCCGTGACGGGCAATGGCGAGCTGCGCGCCGGGATAGCGCCCGTCGGCGACGTGGCGACTCACGAGCTCCAGGAGACGGTCGATGGCGATTGGATCGAAGCCGAGCTGCTCGGGGCTCGAGCCGGGGAGCGGGAATCTCATGATGTCTTCCGCGGGTACCCGAGGGTTTTCAGCGACTCGGTGATCTCGGTCAGGATCACCGGATCGTCGATTGTCGCGGGCAGCGTGTACTCGCTGCCCTCCGCAATCTTCTTCATCGTGCCACGCAGAATCTTGCCGGATCGTGTCTTGGGCAGCCGCTTCACCACGGCGGCGGTCTTGAATGCCGCCACCGGCCCGATCGTAGCCCTCACCTTCTCGATGAGCTCGCTGACGATGTCCGCCTCGGCACGCGACACGCCGGCTTTCGTGACGACGAATCCGACCGGGATCTCACCCTTGATCTCGTCGGCGACTCCGACGACCGCGCACTCGGCCACATCCGGGTGCGCGGCGAGGACCTCCTCCATCGCGCCCGTCGACAGCCGGTGACCCGCGACGTTGATGATGTCGTCGACGCGACTCATGATGTAGAGGTAGCCGTCCTCGTCGCGATAGCCCGCGTCGCCCGTGAGGTAGAAACCCGGGTGGTGCGTCAGGTACGACGCCTGGTAGCCGGCGTCGTTGTTCCAGAGCGTGGGCAGACAGCCCGGCGGCATCGGCAGGCGGATCGCGATCGATCCGATCGTGCCCGCAGCCACCTCGTGGTTCGACTCGTCGAGGACGCGGACGTCGTAGCCCGGCGCCGGCTTCGTCGGCGATCCCGGCTTCACGGGAAGCATGCCGAGGCCGACGCAGTTGGCTGCGATCGCCCAGCCGGTCTCCGTCTGCCACCAGTGATCGATGACGGGCACGCCGAGCCGCTCGCGCGCCCACAACAGCGTATCGGGATCGCAGCGCTCACCGGCGAGAAACAGCGTGCGGAACGCCTTCAGATCGTGCTTGGCGATGTGCGCGCCGCTCGGGTCCTCTTTCTTGATCGCGCGGAACGCGGTCGGCGCGGTGAAAAGCGCGTTGACGCCGTGCTGCGCGATCACCCGCCAGAAGGCGCCGGGATCGGGCGTCCCGACCGGCTTGCCCTCGTACAGGATGCTCGTGCAGCCCTTGAGCAGCGGCGCATAGACGATGTAGCTGTGCCCGACGACCCAGCCGATGTCCGAAGCAGCCCAGAACGTCTCGCCCGCGCCCATGCCGTACACGCCGGTCATCGACCACTTGAGCGCGACGGCGTGGCCGCCGTTGTCGCGCACGACGCCCTTCGGAACGCCGGTGGTTCCCGACGTGTACAGGATGTAGAGCGGATCCGTCGCCGCGACCGGCACGCATTCGACCGCCTCCGCACCCGCGACGAAATCGTTCCAGTCGAGATCGCGTCCGCGCACGAGCGGTGCTACCGCCTCGGGACGCTGCAGGACCACACAGCGCTCCGGCTTGTGACGCGACAGCTCGATGGCACCGTCCAGCAGCGGCTTGTACGCGACGACGCGGCCGGGCTCGATTCCGCACGAGGCCGACAGGATGAGCTTGGGGTGCGCGTCGTCGATGCGCTTGGCCAGCTCGTTCGGCGCGAAGCCACCGAAGACGACGGAGTGCACCGCACCGATGCGCGCGCAGGCGAGCATGGCCATGACGGCCTCGGGCACCATCGGCATGTAGATGATCACGCGGTCGCCCTGCGAAATGCCTTGGCGGCGGAGCGCGCCCGCGACGCGAGCCACCGCGTCGCGGAGCTGGTCGTACGTGAACTCGCGGAGCGTGCCGGTGACCGGGCTGTCGTAGACGAGCGCCCGCTGCTTGCCGCGGCCGCGGTCGACGTGCAGGTCGAGCGCGTTGTAGCAGGTGTTGAGCATGCCGCCGCTGAACCAGCGGTAGAACGGCGGCCGGCGGTCGTCGAAGACGCGGTCCCAGCGCCGGTCCCAATACAAATCCTCCGCCGCGGAGGCCCAGAAACCCGCCGGGTCGCTGAGCGAGCGGCGATAGGCGTCGTCGTACACACTCTTCATGGTGCCGCCCAAAGTAGGCGAAGTCGCAGCCCAAATCAACGGGGCCTCGCGGTCGCCGGCACGGCCGATGCAACGTTCGCCCGCGTGAGGAGGAACTTCCATGGCTGAGTACGACAACTGGCGGCCCTGGCCAATCTGGAGCGCGGTGTGGGTCGGTGCGCTCGCCGCGATCGCGGTCGGTCTGCTCATCGGGCTGATCGGTTTCACGGTCGGCGCGCACGAGCT
>JBKOUQ010000060.1:0-7712 GCA_046723475.1 Candidatus Methylomirabilota bacterium | reverse complement strand
AACGTGATGGCGCCGTTGTAGCTGCCGTCACCGCTCGCGGTGAACGTGCCTCCGTAATGACCGCCGAACGTCAGCGTGCGCGCGGCAGCGCCGCCGGTGACGAGCTCGGCGAATGTGACGGTGCTCGTTCCCGAGAGCGTGAACGGGCCGGTGACCGCGAATTGGGTGGAGTTCTCGTAGCTCTTGACCCAGGTGGACGAGTTCCAGGTGAAGTCGAGGGTGTCGGCGTGTGCTGGCCGTGACAGAACCGTGGAGAGCACTGCAAGAATGAGCGTGATGCGTTTCATACTTGGTCGACCCCCAGGCGACTGGTTCATTGAGCGAGCAAACGACGAGCCAGGGCTACCGTCCGGAACATGACGCACGTGCGCAGGCCCTTCGTCGTCTCCTTCGACGTCTACGGCACGCTCGTCGACGTTCGGGGCGGCTCGCGCGACGCGTTCGCGGCGATCCTGCGCGCGGCCGGGGCGCCGCACCTGGACGTGACCGAGTTCTGGGAGCACTGGGAATCGGCGAATATCCGGAGATACTGGGAGCCGTACCGGCCGTATCGCGAGATCTGCCGTGCCTCGCTCGCGGAGACGTTTGCGCACTTCGGTGTGCGCGGCGATGCCGATCTGATCGCGCACTACTTCGACGCGTTCCCGCGCTTTCGACGGTTTCCCGACGTCGATGACACGTTGGAGCGGCTGAGCGCTCGCGCGCGGCTCGCCGTCGCCTCGAACATCGACGACGACCTGCTCGCCGTGACCGATCTCGGACGCCGCTTCGACCTCGTGTGCACCGCGCAGCGCGCGCGTGGCTACAAGCCCGACGGCGCGCTCTTTCGCGCGCTGCTCGCGGCGGCGGGGACGGACCTCGGCCGCCTGCTGCATTGCGGGCAGTCGCAGCACACCGATATGGTGGGCGCCAAGCCGCTCGGCATCCGCGTGGCGTGGATCAATCGCCGCGGGGTGACGCTCGCCGCGGGCGTTCCGCGCCCCGACCACCAGCTCCGCGATCTTTGCGGCGTGCCCGACCTGCTGCCCGCCGGGCCCGAGTAGCGGTACACTGGCCCCCGCCCCAACCCGCCGAGCCACGAAAGGAAGCGCCATGAGAGAGGCCGTCGTCGTCGCCAGCAGCCGCACGCCGCTCGCGAAATCCCAGCGTGGGTCGTTCAACATGACGTTGCCCTCGGACCTCGCCGCACACTGCATCAGCGACGCGCTCGGCAAGGTGCCGCAGCTCGACAAGAAAGAAGTCGAGGACGTCATTCTCGGCTGCGGCCAGCCCCACGGTACGCAGGGCCACAATATCGCCCGCGTGGCGGCGATGCGCGCCGGATTGCCGGTGAGCGTCGCCGGGCTCACGATCAACCGCTTCTGCTCGTCCGGCCTCAACGCCATCGCCGTCGCGGCGAGCTACATCATCAACGAGGGCGCCGATGTCGCGATCGGCGGCGGCATCGAGTCGATCACGATGATGCAGCGGGACACCGCGCCGAATCCGTGGGTCAAGGAGCACCTGCCCGGCATCTACATGGTGATGGGGGACACCGCCGAGGTCGTCGCCAAGCGCTACAAGATCAGCCGTCAGGTGCAGGACGAATACGCGCTGCTGAGCCAGCAGCGCACGGCTCGCGCGCAGCAGGAGGGGTTCTTCAAGGAAGAGCTCGCGCCCATGCACGTCACCCGTGCCGTGCTCGACAAGAAGACCGGCGAAAAGATCGGCGAGGAGCCGTACTACGTCGAGAAGGACGAGTGCAATCGCGCCGACACGACGCTCGAAGGCCTGCTGAAGCTGCCGCCGCACTTCGATAAGACGAGCGGGCAGGGGACGGTCACCGCGGGCAACTCCTCTCAGCTCTCCGATGGCGCCTCCGCGACGGTCTTGATGTCGATGGACCGCGCCAAGCAGCTTGGCATCAAGCCCAAGCTCGTCTTCCGCGGCTTCGCCGTCGTGGGATGCGAGCCGGACGAGATGGGCATCGGTCCGGTGTACGCGGTGCCCAAACTGCTGAAGCGCCACGGGCTCTCGATCAACGACATCGACGTGTGGGAGCTCAATGAGGCGTTTGCGTCGCAGGTGGTGTACTGCCGCGACCGGCTCGGGCTCGACCCGGCGAAGCTCAATCCGAACGGCGGATCGATCTCCATCGGCCACCCGTTCGGAATGACGGGCTCCCGCATGGTCGGCACGATCGCCAACGAGATGCTGCGCCGCCGCGCGCGCTACGGTGTGGTGACGATGTGCATCGGTGGCGGGCAGGGCGCCGCGGGACTCTTCGAAGCCTGCAACTGATCGACGGGCTCAGGCCGTCGAGGCGCCGTCAACCGTATAGACGCCGCCGTTGACGTAGGCGGCGTCCGGGCTCAGCAGGAACACAACGAGCGCGGCGACCTCGTCGGCCTCGCCGAAGCGCTGCATCGGGATGCGCGCCAGCAGCCGCTCGTGGCCGCCTTCGCCGAGCGCGGCTTCGAACTGGCGCACCATCGGCGTGTCGATCGGCGCGGGACACACCGCATTGACGCGAACGCTACGCCGGGCAAGCTCGACGGCCGCCGTGCGCGTCAGCCCGATCACCGCGTGCTTGCTCGCGGCGTAGGGCCCGAGCGTCGGAGAGGCGCGCAGTCCCGCGACCGAGGCGGTGTTGACGATCGCGCCGCCGCCGCGCGCGATCATCGCGGGCGCCACCGCCTTCAGACCGAGCCAGACGCCCTTGACGTTCACCGCCATCACGCGGTCGAACGTCTCCTCCGGGTATTCGATCAGCGGCCCGACGTCGCCGAGGATGCCGGCGTTGTTGAAGAAGAGATCGACTCCACCGAACCGCTCGACGGCGGCCGTCGCGTAACCTTGCACGTCGCTCCAGCGGCTCACGTCGGCCTCGACGGCGAGCGCCGGCGCGCCGACGCGCTCCACGGCGGTCTGTGTCTCCTTGAGCGTGCCGCCCGCGCGGTCCACCAGGACGAGGCTCGCCCCCTCGGCCGCGAGGCGGGCGGCGGTGGCCCGCCCGATGCCGCCGCCCGCGCCCGTGATCAGCGCGACCTTGCCGGTGAAGCGGCCCATGTCAGAGCGCCGCGACGACCGCGATCTCCACCAGGAATTTCTGCTGCGCGAGCTTGGCCTCGACGGTGGCACGGGCCGGTGTGTTCATCGGGTCGACCCACGCGTCCCACGCCGCGTTCATCTGGTCGTACGTCTTCATGTCGGCCAGGTACACCGTCGCCGACAGCAGATTCGACTTGTTCGTGCCCGCCGCGGCGAGCAGCGCGTCGATCTTCTTCAGGATCGCTTCGGTCTGCGCCTTCGTCGTCGGCTCGTCGCCGGCGACCTGGCCCGCCAGGTAGACGGTGTTGCCGTGGACGACGGCCTGGCTCATCCGAGGACCGACTTGCAAGCGTTTCGCACTCATGGCGGTGAGTCCTTTCTGTGGGGTCGTGCCGGGTGCGGTCACGATAGCACGTGGCTGCAAGCGCCGCCGTCAGCCGCGGACGACGAGCACGAGTCCCGAGACGAAGAGGATTGCGAACACGATTCGGCGAAACCGCACGTGATCGATACGCGCGAACAGCGCCATGCCGGCGACGAGGCCGGCCGCCGCGGGCACGACATAGATCACCGCATAGCGTCCCACGTCGGCGGTCAACAGCCCCGCCCACCAGTAGCCGAGGAGAATGAACACCTGATTCACCAGGAAGAACGCCTGGAGGTTGGCTTTGATCGTGCGCGGCGACCAGGGCTGCGCGGTCATGTAGAGGACCATCGGCGGCCCTGGTGTGCCGACCGCCGCGCCGAGGATGCCCGCGCCCACGCCCGCGGCCATTGCCCAGCCACGGCCGGCGAGCCGCTGGGGGTACAGGCCGCACCACTCGAGGCCGACCACCGCGAGCAGCACGAGACCGATGAGCCGCGTCAACACGGTGGCAGGCAAGACCGCAAGCAGCCACACGCCGCCCGGCGTGCCGAGCAGCGTGCCGAGGAGCAAGGCCGGCATGCAGGCGGGTTCGAAGTCCGCGCGCAGCGGCACGAAGATCACGATCGTCGCGAGCACCGTATAGACGGTGAGCAGCACGATCGCGGCGACCGGCGACATCACGAGCGGCAACACGGCCAGCGCGACGAGCCCGTTGCCGAAACCCGCGAGTCCGAGCACGAGGAATGCGCCGGCGATGACCACGGCGCCGACGACGATGTCGAGCGTCACGCCGCCGGCACCTCGACGGCGTTGGCCTTGCAGCAGCCGGCGCTCAGGAGGAACGCGTCATGGCGAAGTGTGAGGTGTGCAGCAACGAGTACGACAAGACGTTCGAAGTCATTGCCGCCGGCGGACGACACGTCTTCGACAGCTTCGAGTGCGCGATCCACCAGCTGGCACCCGCGTGCGCGCACTGCGGGTGCAAGGTCATCGGCCACGGCGTGGAATCCGCGGGGAGCTTTTTCTGCTGTGCGAACTGTGCGCGAATGGCGGGCGAGCGCGGCCTGCGCGACCGCGTCGCCTGACGCTCAGCCGCGCGTCGGCTGGTATCCCCGGCTCGTCATGCACCGGGAGAAGTCGCGGCTCATCTTGACGTCCTGATACTTGGCCGCCGCGATGTCGGCCAACCCGCCCACGATCGTGTCGGGGAAGGGCCGCGCGTCGACGGCGGCACGCGCGCAGTCCATCTCGTCCTGGGTCGTCTGCGGCAGCTGCGTGCCCGGCTTGGTCCACTGCGCGCCGGCGACGTCGAAGCGTGTCGTGCATCCGGCGACCAGCAGCGCCGCGGCCGCAATCACCAACGCCCTCACAGCTCCACCAGCACTTTCATGACGGAGGCGCCTCCCAGCGCGGCTTGCATGCCTTCGGTCAGGGCTTCGAGTGGAATCTTCCGCGTAACGAGTGGCGCGAGCGGCACCGCGCCGCCGGCCGCGAGACGAATCGCTTCCTCCCAGGCCGCGCGCGTGTACAGCCGGCTGCCGTGCATCGTGAGCTCGCGCGCGAACATCTGATAGAGATTCACGGGCATCGGCTCCGAGTGAATCGCGACGATGCTGATCGTGCCCCACACGCGCACCACGTCGGTGATCGCGCGGACCGCGGCGGGGTGACCGGTCACCTCGAACGCGACGTCGACCCCGACGCCGTCGGTCCACTCGTTCACGAACTTCACGGGATCGCGGCCCGGGCCGAGCGTGGCGAGCTTCAGCTGGTCGAGCAGGCGCAGGCGAAAATCGTTGACCTCGGCGACGACGACGTCCGCGCCGCGCTCGCGGCACACGAGACCGATCAGCGTGCCGATCGGGCCGCCGCCGAACACGAGCACGCGGTCGCCGCGCTTCACGGCGGCGCGCGTCACGTCGTGCGTCGCGACGGCGAGCGGCTCGATTACGGCGGCGGCGTCGTCATCGAGCGTGTCGGGCACCTTGAGCAGGTGCTCCGTCGCGACCGGGTAGTACTCGCGCATGCCGCCCGGCAGATCGACGCCGAGCACCTTCAGTTGATAGCAAAGGTATGACGCGCCCATCCGACACGCACGGCACGTACCGCAACGCACGACCGGTTCGACGACGACACGATCGCCGGCCGAAAAGCCGCTGTCGCGCGGCGCCTCGACGATCTCCGCAAACGTCTCGTGGCCGATCACGCCCCCGCGCGGCACGCGGTGGTCGAGGTGACCCTGAAAGATGTGGAGGTCCGTTCCGCAGATGCCGACGCGCCGCACGCGGAGCAACGCCTCGCCGGCCTTCGCCGCCGGAACGGGCACGGCACCCGTGGAGAATCGTCCCGGACCGTCGTAGGACGACGCACGCATGGTCGTCGGCGCCATGCGGCGAAGAGTAACACGAGGCGGTCGCTGGCACCGCGTTCGCAGGCAGAGGCCGGAAGTCGACCGACATCCCGGAGGAAGACAGCGTGGATGTGGAACAGATCCGCGTCATCGTCCGCACGAAGCTCGATCGTGATGAGCTTCCGAGCGAGAAGTGCTCGGTCACGTGGTTCGGCCCGGGCTCCGGCCAGCGCTGCGTCGTGTGCGAGCGAACCATTGCGCCGTCGGAGATCGAGTGCGAATGCGAGCATCCGCGCGGTGGCGTGATCCGATTTCACCAGGCGTGCTTTGCCGTCTGGGACCACACGCGCATCGACATGACGCCCGCCTGATCGACGCCGCTGGCGCTCGCCTTGCAGCCGCCCCGCGTGAAGGGGGGCGCCATGGATCTCGACGCGCTACTCGATCGCCTCGCCGCGGTCGAGCCGACCGACCGTGTCTGAGTCTTTTACGTGGACGCGCGGCCCGACAACACGGGACGCCCCACTGGGCACCCATCGTCCGCAAAGAGCTCACCGAGCGTGCGCGCGCGTTCGGCGAGCGAACCGCCGCGCGCGTCGCGTACGACGACGACGCGGCGCGGATTCTGCGCTGGGCTGGACGCCGAGCCACGGGCATCCGCGCAGGGGCTCGCGGTGTTCGCGTGTGAAGGCTCGGCACTGTTCGAGGCGGTGGAGCTCGACGCCGCGGTGGAGACCGAGCTCGTCGTCGCGCCGACGCCCCATCTCTATCCGCTCGCGCGCGTGCTCGATCAGTGGCGCGGCTACGCGGTGGTGGTGACCGACACGCATGTCGCGCGCATCTACGTCGTCGCGCTCGGCACGATTCGAGCGCGTGCCGAGGTCGAGAGCACCAAGGTTGCGCGCTCGGCCGCGGGTGGCTGGTCGCAGGCGCGCTACCAGCGGCACGTCGAGAAGTTCCAGCGCGAGCACGTCAAGGAGCTGGTCGACACGCTCGAGCGGATCGTTCGCGAGGAACGAATCGATCGCGTGCTCCTGGCCGGCGATGACGTCGTCGTCCCGCTCGTGCGCGACGCGCTCCCGAAGCCACTCACGGAGCGCGTCATCGAGATCGGCAACGTCGACCTCTCGTCGTCGGAGAGCGAGATCCTGAGAGACACGCTCCATGCGGCCCGCGGCGCGGACGCGCGCGACGACGCCGAGCGCGTGGCGCGGGTGCTCGATGCGTACCGCGCGGGCGGGCTCGGCATGAGCGGCGTCGCCGGCGTGACGGCGGCCCTCGAGCAGGGGATGGTGCACGAGCTGCTGATCGTCGCGGATCCGGGACGGCTCGAGGGCGCGAAGGCACGTGAGACCGCCGACGCGCTGGTGACGAAAGCGCGGCAAACCGACGCGCGCGTGACGTTCGTCGAGGACGCGGGCCTGCTGGACGAGGCCGGCGGCGTGGGCGCACTGCTCCGTTTCCGGTTGCAGCGGCGCGCGGCATAGGGCAGCCGCTGAACCTCAGTCCCGGCGCACCGCCGGTGGGCGAGCGGCCCGCGTCCGAGGTCGACGAGAAAGCCTGACCGCAGGCGAGCCGCGCGCGCCATTGCGCGATAATGGCGCCCCGGGAGGAGCGCCCTGCACATCATCCGGCATGGCCCGCACGGTCGCATCGCCGTTCTCGACACGATTACCCGCGTCGCCGGGCATGCCGGCGCCGACGATGTCGTCGTCGTCGGCTCCTTCGCCGGCGCGATGTCGCTCGGTTTCGCGCTGGAGATCGGCGTGCGCGGGTTGATCGCGCATGACGCGGGCGTCGGGCGCGACGGTGCCGGCGTGTCCGGTCTGCCGCTTGCCGATCGACTCGGCGTGCCGGCGGCCGCGGTGGCCGCCAAGTCCGCGCGCATCGGCGACGGGGAGAGCGTCTATGCCGACGGCATCGTCGCGCACGTCAACCCTCGCGCGGCCGCGCTCGGTGTGGCCG
>JBKOUQ010000145.1:0-9289 GCA_046723475.1 Candidatus Methylomirabilota bacterium | reverse complement strand
CACCAAGCACGTCCGGGACGCCGTCCAGCAGTCCCCCGTATCGACAGGTATTGCGCTGATCAATACGTTGCACACTACATGTGCGGTGTTCATCAACGAGTTCCAGAGCGCGCTCATCGACGACCTCAAGGGGCTCGCCGAGAAGCTGGTGCCCGAGCGCGGCGGTTATCGCCACGACGACCCCCGCTTCTCCGACTGCGAGCGCGGTAACGCCCACTCGCATCTGCGAGCGGCGCTGCTCGGCCGCTCGGTCGCGCTGGGCGTGAACAACGGCGACCTGGCGCTTGGCCGGTTCCAGTCGGTCATCTTCGCGGAGTTCGACGGCCCCCGAAAGCGCGAGATCACTGTCCAGGTGATCGGCGCGTAGCCCAGCCGAGCTCGCTCGTCCCGCGCCGCAGGGCACCCACCACGCCGTAGGAGTTCCATGAACGAGAGACCGGCCACGCTCGGCCGGCGCTCGGCCATCCTCGTCGCCGGCACATGGACGGCGACTGCACTTGGGTTTCTCGCCATGATGCTCACCGCGCGGCGCCTGGGCCCCGAGGCCGTCGGCGTTCTCGGGTTCGGGTTCGGCCTTGCCGGTGTGATCGGCTCGTTGCTTTTACCGGGACTCGCGCAAGCACACCTGAAGCGGGTGGCAGAGGGCCAGGACGTCGGCCGATGCGTGGGCACGATGCTCGTGTTGCAGGTCAGTCTGCAAGCGGTGCAGGTCGTGGCGCTCGTCGCCGTGGCGCACTGGGCTCCTGCGCTGCTTCCGGCCGGTGTTCCGGCGAGCGTCGTCGTCGCGCTGCTGCTCGCACAGATCCTGACGAGTATCGCCGGCGCGTTCACGGGGGCGTTCCTCGCACTCGAATGGGCCGCTGCCCACGCTGGGACACTCCTCTTCAGTCGCGCCTGCCGCTTCGTCGCGACGACGGCGGTCCTCGTGTGGTACCCGGACGTCCGGATGGTCGCATGGACATACACGCTGGAAGCGATCCTCGTTTTCATCGTCGGAGGCGTCCTCCTCTTCGGCCGTGGTCGATTCGTATTGAAGCCGCCCGACGGCGCGATCGTGTCGAGCTACTGGGCGCACGCGCGGCCGCTGCTGGTCACGACGCCCATCGGCCTGCTTCAGGATTCGCTCGACCGGGTCGTGGTCGCGCGCTGGGCCGGGCTCACCGCGGCCGGCCACTATCAGGTCGCGCGCGGTGCCTGGGAATTGCTCGGCACGCTCAACGCATATCCCTTCCAGATGCTGTTCGCGCGGTTGTCGCGGCTGTTCGCCGCACGCACCGCCGACAACGAGAACGAGGCGAGGCGCCTGTTCGGCGCCGCCGTCGATCGTCTGCTGTTTCTCGTCACCCCGGCCGCCCTGCTGTTGTGGGGGCTGCGCGATGTGGCGATCGCGGCTCTCTACGGGCCCGCGTTCCTCCCGGCGTCGACCCCGCTGGCCGTGCTCATCACCACGGCGCTGCTGCAGACCGCGCTCAATCCCTACCACTTCGTGCTCTACGCGCTCGACGCGCACGCGCGGTTCGTGGCCGTCGTGTTCGCGCGCTTCGCGCTCTACGTCGCGCTGCTCGCCGTGCTCGTGCCCCTGGCCGGCGCGACGGGCGCGTCACTCGTGCGCCTGGTGCTGGTCGTCGTTCCGGCGTGGACGTTCGTGCGATGGGCGCGCGAGGTGGCGGACGTGCGGTTCCCGAATGTCACGTGGCTCTACTTCGCGGCATTCGCGGCCGGGGCGGTCGCGAGCGAGGCCGCGCACCTTGCCTCCGCGGCGCTCGGGCTGTCGGGCGCGACGGCCGTCGGAACCCTCGCCGGGCTGGCCGTCGCCGGAGCCATCGTCGCTGTCGGACACCCGGCGCCGAGGGCAAACCTGGCGTATGCGGCCGTCCTGCTTCGATTTCCGCGCCGGATCGGCTGACGCATAAACGTCCGTCGCAACGGAGCGATCCGGCGCCCCGGGCTCGGCCACGACGTTATTGTTTGACCCGTCGGGCGCCGTATGTTCATATCTTGAACGCTGCTGATGCTGCGACACGCGGAGCGCGATCTCGAGATCCTGACCGCCGTTGGGGAGGGCGTCCCGCTGACCCAGCGTGTGCTCGCCGAAAGGCTGGGCGTCGCGCTCGGGCTCGCCAACCTGTATCTCAAGCGTCTGGTGACGAAGGGCTATATCAAGGTCACGGAGTTCCCCGCCAAGCCATATGCCCGCAAGCGCCTCAAGTACGTGCTGACGCCACGCGGAATGGCCGAGAAGGCCCGACTGACGTACGAGTACGTGGGCTACTCGCTCCGTCTCTATCGCCGCACGCGCGACAACCTGCGTGACGCGATGGCGGTCCTCACGGGCAGCGGCATGAAGCGCTTCGCGCTGTACGGCGTCGGCGAGGCCGCCGAGCTCGCGTACCTGACGCTGCGCGAGTTCGGCCTCGAGCCGATCGGCGTCTACGCGCGCGAGGCGGGCGGGGGTTTCCTCGGCTTGCCCGTTCGCTCGCTCGGCGATCTCAGACCCGATGCGGTGGACGCCGTGGTCGTCGCGACATTCGACCGGCCCGAGGACTGCGTAAGCGAGCTGACGACGCTCGGTATCGCGCCCGATCGGATCCTCACGATGCGACGTCTCACGACACCCGCGGTGACGATGGAGGAGACATGACGCAGTACCTGAGGGGCAACTACAAGCTCGACGTCAAGCTGGACGAGGCACGCGACCCCGCGGATACGACCGACGCGTTCGAGCGCGCCGCGCTCGCGCGTCTCGGTGGGAGCATCTGCTTCGTCAGCAAGAAGGCCTTTGTGTGGAAGGGACCCGAGAAGGCGGCCGACCGCTGAGCGAGCGCGCGCCGTCGGATTTCGGCCGGCAGCTGGCCTCGCGGCTCGGGCAGGCGACGTTCGAGCGCATCGCCGAGCTCGGCCTCGCGAATGCGGACGCGAACCGACCGTTCATCGCGCACTCGGTCCTCGAGCTGGCGGACGCACCGCTCGGCTGCGGTGACGCGGCCATCGTCGTCGGCGCGGGCCCCAGCCTGCACCGGCGCAAAAGCCTCGAGCGTATTCGCGCGGCGCGCTTCCCCGGAACAATCGTTGTCGCCGACGGCGCGCTCGGCGCGTGTCTGCGCGCGGGCGTCGTCCCGCACGTGGTCGTGAGCGTCGATCCGCATGCCGAGCGCATGGTGCGCTGGTTCGGCGATCCCGACCTCGCCGCGCCGCCGGCGGACGACTACTTCCGCCGTCAAGAGATGGACCCAACCATGGCCGCCGACGAGATCGCGGCCAATCGTGCGCTGGTGCGTCTCGTCGACGACGCGGGACCGCGCATTGCGGCCTCGCTGGCGACGTCCGTCGCGCCCGCGGTCGTGGGGCGATGCACGAAGGCGGGCATGCCGACGTACTGGTGGAATCCGATGTACGACGACTACGAAGCGCCCGACAGCGTCTCGCGCCGCCTGTACGAGACGAACGCGCTCCCCTGCCTCAACGGCGGCGGAAACGTCGGCACCGCCGCCTGGGTGCTCGCTCACGCCGTCCTCGGCCGCCGTCGCCTGGCGCTCGTCGGTATCGACTTCGGGTATCCCGCGGGCACGCCGTACGAGCGGACGCAATACTACCCGGAGCTCCGCGAGCTGTTCGGCGACGATTTCGTGCGCGCGTACGTCCACGTCGACACGCCGCTCGGCGAGCGCTGGTTCTGCGATCCGGCGTACTGGTGGTTCCGCGACGTCTTTCTCGAGATGGTGCACGACGCGGACGCGGAGACGGTGAACTGCACGGAGGGCGGAATCCTGTTCGGCGACGGTGTGCCGATGGTCCCGCTCGACGACTTTCTCGCCAAGACTTCGGGGACCGTGTGAGCGACGACTACACGCGACGCTATTTCTCCGACGGCGCCGGTCGCTGGCTCGAGACCGCCTATGGTGCGGGTGCGGCGCTACCGACGAGCTATCCGATCGGTGCGCGCCGGGTTCGCGTCGCGCTCGATCTCGTCGCCGAGCGCCTGGGCGGCGCGCGGGGCCGGCTGCTCGACGTCGGTTGCGGCGGCGGTGATCTGTGTATCGAGGCCGCGCGGCTGGGGTTCGATGCGACCGGTGTCGACATCGCGGACGGCATGATCGCGGAGGCCGAGCGGCGCCGGGCCGAGCTCCCGGACCAGGATCGGCGTCGGATGCGGTTCGTGGTCGGCGACGTGCTCGTTCATGAGATGGCGGGCACGACGTTCGACGCGGTGACGGCGCTCGGGCTGCTGGAGTATCTCGAAGACGACGCCGCGTTCTTTGCGAGGGCCGCGGCGTGGGTGCGGCCGGGCGGCGTGCTCGTCGTCTCGTGCCGCAACCGTCTGTTCAATCTCGCCAGCCAGAACGACTACACGGCGCGCGAGATCGAGTCGGGGGCGGCGACGGCACTCCTGCAAGAGGTCGGCACGATGCGCGCGGGTGCGGAGTGGCGCGACGTGTTCGCCGAGTTCGTGTCCCGCCTGCGCGAGGCGCTGCCGCAGCTCGAGCAGGCCATCGAGGACGACGCGAAAGACCTCAACGGCACACCGGCCCCGCCGGCGTTCGCGGCGGTCCGCCGGCAGCATGCGCCGAGCGAGGTCGTTGCGGCGGCGGTGGCCGCCGGCTTTCGCGATGCGCGCGTGGTCGGCGTCCATCCCCACCCGTTTCCGCCCGCGTGCGAGCGTCTCGCGCCACGCGCGTACAACCGGCTGGCCGAATGCTTCGAGCCGTTCGAGCGCTCGCCGGCGTCGCTCGCGTGGAGCTCGGCGTTCGTGGCCGCCTTCACCCGCTGATCATGCTGACGATCGTCGTGTACCACTACGTGCGGCCGCTGGCGGGATCGCGTTATCCCGCGATCAAAGGCCTCGAGGCCCACGACTTCGACGCGCAGCTCGACTACATCGCCCGCCACTACGAGGTCTGCAGCGCCCGCGATGTGCTGGCCGCGTCGCGCGGTCAGCGTCCGCTGCCCGCCAGCGCGTGCCTGCTGACGTTCGACGACGGTCTCGCCGACCATTTCAGCGTCGTGTTCCCGCGGCTCGTGAACCGCGGCTGGTCGGGCGTCTTCTTTCCGCCCGTGCGCGCCGTGGCGCGTGAGCGCGTGCTCGACACGCACAAGATCCAGTTCATTCTCGCGTGCGCCGCTGACCACGTCGCGCTCGGCCGCCGCGTCGCGGACCTGGTGGAGCAAGCACGTCGCACGACGGACATCCCCTCGGCGGACGAGCTCTGGCGACAGTACGCGCAGGCATCGCGCTTCGGGGACACCGCCGACGTGATCTTCGTCAAGCGCGTGCTGCAGCGCGGCCTGCCCGAAGACGTTCGGGCGCGCATCACCGCCGCCCTCTTCGACGAGTACGTCGGTGTCGACGAGGCGGTCTTCGCGCGCGAGCTCTACCTGGATCGCGAGCAGCTCCGCTGCATGCGCGCAAGCGGGATGGAGATCGGTGGGCACGGCGCCGAGCACGTCTGGCTCGACGCGCTCGATCCGCGAGCGCAGGCGCGCGAGATCGAGCTCACGCGCGGGTTTCTCGCCGATCTGCGCGGCGACGCCGGCGACTGGACGATGTGCTATCCCTTCGGCGCCTACAACGCCGACACGCTCGCGCTGCTCGGCGAGGCGGGCTGTGCGCTCGGGTTCACGACGCGCGTTGGCCTCGTGTCGGATTTCCGCGCGCCACTCGAGCTGGCACGACTGGACACCAACGATCTGCCCCGAGACCGCAACGCCGCGCCGAGCGCGTGGACGCTGCAGGCGCTCGGCGTCGAGGCCGTGCGATGAATCCGCGCGCGCAAGGGAGTCACGATGGCTAAGGTCCTCTTCGTCAACCCGGTGATCCGCGAGGAAGACGCGCCGCGGCACGTGCCGTACGGCATGGCCCTGCTCGCGGCCATCGCCATGCGCGACGGTCATGCCGTGCAGGTCTACGATGCCAACGCGTGGCGGGCGCCGGAGTCGATCCTCGTCAACATTTTGAAAGCCGACGACTGGGATGTGATCGCCACCGGCGGCATCACGACGGCGTATCGCTCGATCAAGGACATCGTGCGGCTCGCGAAGGCCGCCGCCCCTCGCGCGCTCGTCGTGGCGGGCGGCGGTTTCCTGACGAGTATGCCGCACGACATCATGGCATTCTTGCCGCACGTCGACGTCGGCGTCGTCGGCGAGGCCTTCGAGACGTTCGCGGAGATTCTCGCCCGCGTGGACGCCGGCGCCCGCGACTGGACCAGCGTGCGCGGGATCGTGTGGCGGGACGCCGACGGACGCTCGCGGCTCAACGCCGAGCGGCCGCTCGTCGACGACATCGACAGGCTGCCGTACCCGGCGTGGGACCTGTTTCCGCTGGACGAGGTCTACTTCCCGAACAGCATGGCCCTGTTCAGCGAAGAGGGCATGCTGGCCAAGCGACGGCTGGACATCAACGCGTCGTACGGCTGCTCGCTCATCTGCCGGTTCTGCTTCCATCTCGGCATCGCCGGCGACATGCAGATCGTCGACACGCCGGGCGGCCGGGACGTCCGCTTCGGCTACAAGCGGCTGATTCGGTATCACAGCCCGCGCTACGTCGTCGATCTCGTCAAGCACGCGCGCGCACGCTACGGCGTCGACTTCATCGGCTTCCTCGACGAGAACCTCATGACGATGCACCAGTCGTCGGGCAAGACGTGGCTCACCGACATCGCGCGCCTCTGGATCGAGGAGGGCCTCCAGCCGCAGTGCGTGCGCGACGGCGTCCCGCACGATCCCGAGCGGTGCAGCGGTGTGCACTGGGGGGGCACGAGCCACGCGACCATGATCACGCCCGAGCTGCTGAAGACGTTGAAGCAGGCCGGCTGCTCGCATCTGTTGTACGGCTACGAGTCGTTCTCGCCGCGCGTGCTGAAGACCGTCGGTAAGGGCGCCACGCCGGAGACCAACGAGCGGTCGCTGCGCTGGACGCTCGAGGCCGGCATCCGGCCGATCCCGAACCAGATGTTCGGCTTCCCCGACGACGACTTCGAGTCGATCCGCGAGAACATCCGCGCCTGGCACCGGCTCGGCCTCAACGTCAAGCCGTTCTTCGCCACGCCGTATCCCGGCACGGAGTGGTACTACACCTACAAGGACCGGATCCTCGAGCAGTACGACGGCTCGCTCGAAGCCTTTCTGCTCGATCTCGGCGACGCCACGCGCGTCACCGCGGTCATCTCGAAGAAGTTCAACGCGGTGGAGCTGTACGGTCTGCGAGAGCTCATGGTCCTGCGCGACGTGCGTCGCATCGACCAGTACGAGGCCGAATGGCAACGCCTGCATGAGGGAGTCGCATGAAGATCGCCATTCTCGGCCTCGGCTCGATCGGCCGTCGCCACCTCGGCAACTTTCAGTCGATTGGAGCGGATGTCGCCGCCTACGACGCCTCGGCCGAGCAGCGCACCGCCGCGCGACGGCAGTTTCCCGCCGCGCACATCGCGGATACGGCGGAGCAGGCGGTGGCCGGCGCGGCGGGCGTCGTCGTCTGCACGCCGCCGAGCTCGCACCTCGAGCTCGCGCGCATCGGGCTCGCCCACGGGGCGCACCTCATGATCGAAAAACCGCTCGCGGCGTCGGTCGACGGCGTGGCCGAGCTGCTGCGCGACTGCGATGCCAAGGGCCGCCGGGTCCTGACGGCGTACAACTGGCGGTACTGGCCGCCGCTCTTGCTCGCCGAGTCGATGCTGAAGGCGGAGCGGATCGGCGCGGTGCGCGCGGCGCGCACCGAGTACGCCTATCACCTGAACGCGCACCGGTATCCCGGGACATATCGCACGTCCTACATGGCTGACGCCCGGCAGGGCGGTGGATGTTTGCTCGACGAGAGTCACGCCATCGACTACATGCGCTGGCTGTGCGGCGAGATCGTCGAGGTGAGCGCGGCCGTCGATCACGTCTCGAGCTTCGAGATGACGAGCGACGACATCGCGGATCTCACGGTGCGCTTCGCCTCGGGCGCGATCGGCAACATCCACATGAACCTGTTCGCCTGGAACGTGCACAGCCACTTCGAGCTGTTGGGCGAGCGGGGCGTGATGCAGTGGCGCCGCATGGAGAACGAGCTGCGCGTGTTCGACGCCGAGGCGAACCGCTGGGAGGTTTACCCGTCGGGCGGGCAGCTCAACGACATGTACGTCGAGGAGGCGCGTCATTTCCTGGCCTGCATCAACGGGGAGGCGGCGCCGCGCTGCGACGGTTGGGACGGACTGCGCACGATGCAGGTGATCGATGCCGCGCGGCGCGCGGCGGCCGAGCGCCGCTGGGTCAAGGTCTAGCGTGGCGACGCCGTACGTCTTCGCGGTGATTCCTGCGCGCGGCGGCTCCAAGGGCCTGCCCGGGAAAAATCTCAAGACACTGGGCAAGCTCTCGCTGATCGGGCATGCCGTCGCGTCCGCGCGCGAGGCGACGCGGCTCACGCGCACGGTCGTCTCCACGGACGATCCCGCGCTCGCCGAAGAGGCGCGACGGCACGGCGCCGAGGTGCCGTTCATGCGGCCGCGCGAGCTGGCGAGCGACGAGGCCGGCATGGTGCCCGTGCTGCAACACGCGGTGCGGTGGCTCGAGCAGACGCACGGCGCGCGGCCGGACGTCGTGGTGACGCTGCAGCCGACGTCGCCGTTTCGCGTCGGCGCCGATATCGATCGCACGGTCACTCGCGTGCTCGACAGCGGCGCCGACTCCGCGCAGACGCTCGTCGAGGCGTCGTATCACCCGTTCTTCATGAAGACGCTCGACGGCGATCGTACGACGCCGCTCTTCCACGACGGTCACAAGTACGTGCGGCGGCAGGACGCACCGCCCGTGTACCAGCCCTCCGGTGCTGTCTATGCGACGCGCTATGCGGTGCTCATGGAGCAGGGCCGAGTGCTCGGCGACGACAACCGCGGCATCGTCATGAGCTTCGAGGCGTCGGCCAACATCGATACCGAATGGGATTTTCTGCTGGCCGAGCTGCTGCTGGCGCGCGGCCGCGTACCGATTCCCGACGGGCGGCGATAGCGGCAATGGCGGGACAGCGACTACTCATCCTCGGCGGCGGCGCCCACGGACGCGCGGTCGCCGACGTCGCGGAGGCGTGCGGCTTCAAGATCGCGGGCTTCACCGAGCGTCCTGGCGCCGCGCGTGGTGACGTGCTGGGCACAGACGACGACGCGCCCGGGCTTCTCGCCGAGGGCCGCGTGGACGGCGCGATCGTGGGCGTCGGCGCGACGTCGCTGCCGCGCCGCCGCGAGCTCTGGGATGCGCTGGCGCGAGCCGGCGTGCCAAGCCCCGCGTTGGCGCACCCGCGGGCGACACTGTCGTC
>JBKOUQ010000078.1:0-10361 GCA_046723475.1 Candidatus Methylomirabilota bacterium | reverse complement strand
GGCCCGTGCCGCACGGCTCCCGCGATGGGCACGTAGTCGAGCTCGCGTCCAGCGCGCACCGCGCGCAACAGCAGCCCGCCACGGCTCATGTCGCCGCGGCCGACGAACGCGATCGGAAACGTCAGCCGCGCGCCGAACACCTCGAGCAGCGCCGTCACGTATTTGTCGGAGGCGATACTGCCGAGCAGCGTGACGGCGTCGTCAGCGTCGAGCGCGGCGGCAACGGTCCGGGCGGACGCGAGCAGCGGGCGGAGGTAGCGGGCGTTCGCCGGATGGATGTCGACGCGCGCGGCCGCGCGCAGGCGCGCCAGCGTCACGGCCTCGTCCGCCGGTCGCAGGCCGGCGTGCGGCGTGATAACGAGCGGGACCCCGAAATGGGCCGCATACGCGAGCTTGCCGCGGAAGTACAGACCCGACACGAACGACATGACCTCGCCCAGCGGCACGCCGCCGCGGCCGCGCAGGCGGCGCGCGAGGTCGAACTTGGCGCGCGGCGAGAAAAGCAGCTGGGCGCGCTCGCCGCCGCAGTTCGCGGGGGAGAGCAGGAAGACGCGGCGGCCGGCCATGAGCCTACGGCACGATCACGGGTCGCTGCAGTCGCGGCAGTATGCGCAGTTCGGGCAGATGATCTTGCATTTCCGCTCTTCCATCCGCTCGCCACAACGGTCGCAGATGTACACCCACTCGACTGGCGACGTGGAGACCGGGTTTTCCATGCGCTCCAGATTACACTCACACCATGGCCGAGTGGTCGGATCAGGAGTTCCTGCGCACGGTGTTCGACGAGACGCGGGTCGTCCGAACCCCGCTGCGCGGCATCATCGCCGGGTATCACGTGCTGCCCTACGTGCTGCTCGGCCCCGCCGAGTACGAGCGCACGTCGAAAACGGTCGAAGTGCGCGGTCGGATCAAGGTCTCACCGCGGCTCATTCTGGGTGGGGACGCACCGACCTACGGCGACATGTTCGGTGAGCGCGAGCTCATGGACGCGCGCATCGTGGCGCGCGTGTTCAGTTTTCGCTACGCATCGCGGCTATCACTCGAGAGCGAGGACCTCGCCATCCGTCGCCATGAGACCGACCCCAGTACCCAGATCGACCGGGTGCTGGAGGAGCTCACACGTCGCGAGGTGATCGATACGGCGGTGATCGCCTCGCCGGATGCCCGCTTCTATCCGGTCTCGCTCGACCGGTTTATCCGCGAGATCCTGGACCGGGAATTCCGAGACTAGTCAGCAGCCGGCTGAGGTCGTCTGGGTCGACGGGCTTGACGAGATGGGCGTCGAAGCCGGCCTCTTTCGCGCGCTGCCGGTCCTCCGGCTCGCTATAGCCGGTGAGCGCGACCATGAAGCGCGGCTGCGTGGGCAAGAGTTTCATGCGCCGCGCCACCTCGTAGCCGTCGAAGCCGGGCAGCCCGATGTCGATGAGCGCGACGTCGGGCCGCTTCGTGCGCGCCAGATCGAGACCTTCGGTGCCGTCGGCCGCCGCGTGGACTTCGTAACCGTCGAGCTCGAGCAGGGCACGGAGCGCGTCCCGCGCGTCGACATTGTCCTCGACGAGGAGGATCTGCGTCACGCCTTCACCGTAACACGCGCGCCAAGCTGCGTTGTCTTGACACCCGAAAATCGCAGATGGTATTTAGTCGTGCGTACTTACCTCGGCAGGAGGCTCCTTCCATGATCCTGAGACGACCGGCCGCGTTTGCGGTCGCGGCGGCACTCGCGGTCGGCAGCGTCGTGCCGGCGACGGCGCAGGGGCCGATCCGCATCGGCGCGTCGCTGTCGCTGACCGGCACGTACGCCAAGCTCGGCAAGAACCAGCACGAAGGCTATCAGGTCTGCGAGAAAGAGCTCAACGCGAAGGGCGGCCTGCTCGGTCGCAAGGTCCAGTTCGTGGTCTACGACGATCAGTCGATGCCCGCCACCGCGGTGCGCCTCTACGAAAAGCTGATCACCGAGGACAAGGTCGACGGCGTGATGGGCCCGTACTCGTCGCCGGTCACCGAGGCGGCGGTGAACGTCACCGAGAAGTACAAGAAGGTGATGGTCGCGCCGCTCGCCGCGACGACGTCGATCTTCCGCAAGGGGCGGAAGTACGTCTTCATGGTCATCTCGCCGGCGGAAGTGTATCTGGAAGGCCTGATCGATCTGGGCGTCAAGCGCGGCCTCAAGACCGTCGCGGTCGTGAACGAGGACACACTGTTCTCGAAGGCCGCGGCGTCCGGCGCCGAGGAGCTGGCAAAAAAGAAGGGACTGCAGATCGTCTTCAAGGAGGCCTACCCGAAGGGCAACACCGACTTCTCCGCGCTGCTGACAAAGGTGAAGGCCGCCAACCCCGACATCATCGCCGCGGCCACGTATTTCGACGACGCCGTCGCGCTCACCCGCCAGATGAAGGAGCTCGCGGTGAACCCGAAGATGTTCGGCGTCACCGTCGGCGGTGACCTGCCGGAGTTCTACGACACGCTCAAGCAGAACGCCGAGTACATCTATGGCGCCACGCAGTGGGAGCACGTGTTGCCGTATCCCGGGAACCAGGAGTTCTTCGACGCCTACAAGAAGGATTTCGGCCACGAGCCGTCCTACCACTCCGCGGCGGGATACGCCGGGTGTCTGGTCTACGCGGAGGCCGTGAGGCGCGCCAGCAGCCTCGACGCCGACCGCGTGCGCGAGCAGCTGCTCAAGCTGCAGATGCGGACGCCGTTCGGTGACTACAAGGTCGACCAGGACGGCTTCCAGGTCGCGCACAAAATGGTGACGTTCCAGTGGCAGAAGGAAAAGAAGGTCGTCGTGTGGCCGGAGGATCTCGCCAAGTCCCAGCCGCTGTTCCCGACACCACCCTGGACGAGCCGCTAGCCCTGCCGCACGCGCGGGCATCGTCGGCGTGAACGTCGTCGTCACCCCCGCGATGCTCGCGCAGGTCGTCGTGTCGGGCATCCTCGCCGGCAGCCTGTACGCCATGGTCGCGCTGGGATTGGGCCTGATCTTCGGCGTCATGCGCGTCATCAACATCGCGCACGGACCGCTCCTGATGCTCGGCGCCTACACGACGTACTTCCTCACCACGCGCGCCGGTCTGAACCCGTTCCTGACCGTGCCGATCGCGATGGCCGGACTGTTCGTGCTCGGCGTGCTGCTGCAGCGAACGCTCGTCTTTCGCGTGGTCGACGCGCCCGAGCTGTCGTCGCTGCTGCTGACGTTCGGCATCTCCATCGCGCTCGTCAATCTCGCCCAGCTCGTGTTCACCTCCGTTCTCCGGGCCGTCGAGTACATAACCGGGGCATGGGTCTTCGGCGGGCTCGCGCTGTCCAAGCCGCGGACGTTCGCGTTCGTGTTCGCGGCCGCCGTGACCGGAGTGTCGTTCCTCCTGCTCAAGCGAACCCGGCTCGGCAAGGCGATCCGCGCGACGTCGCAAAGCCGTGAGGTCGCCATGGTCTGCGGTGTCGACGTCGCACGCATTCACATGCTGACGTTCGGTTTTGGGGCCGCGCTGGCTGCCGCGGGCGGCGCGCTGCTCGCGCTCATCGTCGCCATCCAGCCCGAGATGGGCGGCGTGTGGACGTTCAAGTCGTTCCTCGTCATCGTGCTGGGTGGCGCGGGCAATTATCCCGGCGCGCTGCTCGGCGGTCTCCTCCTCGGTCTCGTCGAGCAGCTCGCCTCGCTGTTTCTCACCACACAGCTGTCCGAGGTCGTCGCGTACGTGCTGCTCGTGCTGGTGCTGCTCGTGCGGCCCAGCGGCCTCCTCGGAGGGCGCCAGACGTGAAGCGCGCGGTGTTCGGCCTGCTGCTCGCGGCACTCGCGGCGCTGGCCGTCTACCCGGTCGTCGGCACCGGCTACGGCGTGCGGGCCGCACAGCAGGTCTTCATGTGGATCGCGCTCGCCGGCTCATGGAACGTCATCTCCGGTCTCACCGGCTACGTGTCGTTCGGCCACGTCGCGTTCTTCGGCACCGGCGCCTATGCGGGCGGTCTGCTCGTGGCCCGCGCGGGGTGCCCGTGGCCGCTCGCCGCGCTCGCCGGCGGCGCCGCCGCCACGGCGTTGGCCGTGGTGATCGGCTATCCGTGCCTGCGCCTGAAAGGCCCGTACTTCGCGATCGCCATGCTGGGGCTCAACGAGGTGCTGCGCGCCCTCGTCTCGTACTTCGAAGGCCTCACCGGCGGTGGCAACGGCCTCTCGCTGCCCACGCTCGACGCGAGCGTCCCGATCTATTACGTCATGGGCGGCCTCGCGCTCGCGGTCACCGCGATGGCCTGGCTCATCGTCACCTCGCGCTTCGGCCTGCGTCTCATGACGATTCGCGAGGACGAGCTGGCGGCCGAGGCCATGGGCATCGACACGTTTCATCACAAGCTCGGCGCGCTCTTGCTCTCCGCGGTCGGCCCCGGCGTCGCCGGCGCCCTCACGGCCCGCGACCAGGGCTACATCGAGCCTATCAGCGTGTTCCCACTCGCCATCACCGTGACGATGATCGTGATGGCGCTCTTCGGCGGCAAGGGCACCGTGTTCGGACCGGTGCTCGGCGCGGTGGTGCTGTTCGTCGCGCAGGAGATCGTGTGGGCGCGCTACCCGTACGTGCACCCGCTGCTCTTCGGCGCGCTGATCGTGGCGGTCGTCCTGCTCATGCCGCGCGGCGTGCTCGGGCTGCTTCAACAGCGCTATCGATTGCCGAGGACGATTTGAGACGATTCACCGCGGCGGCGGGCGCCGTGCTGGTCGGCGTTTTCGCCCTGCTCGTCCTTGCACTGCTCGTGTTGTCGCTGCCGTGGCCGCTGATCCAGGACGCGCCGGTCATGCACTACATCGCCTGGCGCATCGGTCAGGGCGACGTGCCGTATCGCGACCTCTACGACATCAATCAGCCGGGCGTGTACGTGCTGCACCTCGCCTTGCTACGGACGCTCGGCGCGGGCGACGCCGCGTGGCGCGTGTTCGACCTCACCTGGCTCGCGGTGACGGCGGGGGCGGTCGCGCTGCTCGCCGTACGGTGGGGCCCGCTGCCCGCGGCCGGCGCCGGCCTCGGATTCGCCGCGTACCATCTGGCCGGCGGGGCATGGCAGGCAGGACAGCGTGATTTCCTGCTCTGCGTGTTCCTCTTGCTCGGGGCGGTCGCGGTCGTCCGGTGGGTGGAGCGCTGCGGCGGTGCGCTCACGCTGGGCGCCGGCGGCCTCGCTCTCGGCGGGGCCGTCGGCCTGAAGCCCTATGCCGTGCTGTTCGCCGGCGCGCTCGGACTGATCGTGCTCGTTGTCGCCATCCGACGCGGCCGCGCGGGCGAGGGCGTGCGCGCGCTCGCCGCGTATGTCGTCGGCGCGCTCGCGGTGCCCGCGGCGCTGGCGCTCTGGCTGGCGCTGGCCGGTGGACTCCGCGCCTGGATCGACGTCATGTTCGGCTATGCGCTGCCGGTCTACGGCCATCTCGGACGCTCCGCGCCGTGGCAAGGGCATCGGTGGATTGGCTGGATCCCGCTCGGGCTCGCGGCCGGCGCCTCACTCGCCGGCGCGCTGGCGGAGCGCCGCGCGGACGTGCGCCACCTCGTGGCGGGTCTCGGCGTCGCGTATGGGCTCGTGCACTACATCGCGCAGTCGAAGGGCTCCGAGTATCACCTGTACCCGCTCGCCGCGTTCGTGTGCGTGCTTGCGTTCTCCGCGCTGGTGGCGTCGCGCGCGTGGGTGTCGGGTACCGCGGCGATCGCGCTGGCGGCCGCGCTCGTGCTGCTCACCACCAAGGGTCTCGAGGCCGCCGACGCGCCCTGGATCTGGGACAAGGAGCGTCGCGTGCGGGTGCTCGTCGACGATCTGCGCCCGCGCCTCGCCCCGGGCGACACCGTGCAGGTGCTCGACATCGCCGACGGTGGACTGCAGGCACTGCTCCGGCTCGGCGTGCGACAGCCGACGCGATTTCTCTACGACGTGTTCTTCTTTCACGAGGCGGACCGGCCGGTCGTGCAGGCGCTTCGCGCGGAGTTCATCGGCGCATTGCAGGCGCGGCCGCCGCGGTTCGTCGTGCTCATGCGGGGCGGATGGCCGGAGGAGCATTTCGACCGCATCCAGCATTTTCCCGAGCTGGCCGGCCTGCTCGCGCGACGCTACGAGCTCGTCGTGGCCCGCGAGGGACACCGACTCTATGCGCGGCGGGACGGCTGAGGATCGATGCCGCCGGTGCTCAGCGTCGAGCGGGTACGCAAGAGCTTCGGCGGTGTCGCCGCCGTGAGCGACGTGTCGCTCGCGCTGGAGCCCGCGCGCATCTACGGTCTGATCGGGCCGAACGGCTCGGGCAAGACGACGCTGTTCAATTGCATCACCGGCATCGAGCGCGTGGACACGGGGCAGGTGCAGCTTCGCGGCGAGCGCATCGACGGTCTCCGGCCCTGGCAAATTGCGCGGCGCGGAGTGGGCCGGACGTTCCAGGTCATTCGGGTGTTCCCCGAGCTCACCGCGCTCGAAAACCTCCTGGTCGTCACGCGCGGCTCGCGGGCCGACGCCGAGCGGCGCGGGCGCGAGCTGCTCGAGTTCGTGCGGCTCGGCGGGCTCGCCGGCGAGTATGCGGGCAATCTCTCGTACGGTCAGCAGAAGCTCGTCGAGTTCGTCCGCATGCTGATGACGGATCCGACGCTCATTCTGCTCGACGAGCCGGCGGCGGGCGTGAACCGCACGCTTCTCAACGATCTGCTCGACGCGGTGGCGCGCCTGCGCGACGCGGGCAAGACCGTTCTGCTCGTCGAGCACGACATGAAAGTCGTGATGGGGCTCTGCGAGACGGTGTTCGTGCTCGACCACGGCGAGAAGATCGCCGAAGGCGCGCCGGGCTCGATCCAGAACGACGAGCGGGTCGTTGAGGCCTATTTCGGCCGTTAGCACGGGACTCGTCGCGCTCGGCTGGGCGGTCGTCGCGCTCCTCGCGTGGTGGTCGGCGCCGTGGCCGCTGATCCACGACGTCGCGCTCATGCACTACGTCGCGTGGCGGATCGGCGACGGCGCCGTGCCCTACCGCGATCTATTCGACATGAACCAGCCGGGGACGTACCTGCTGCATCTCGCGGTGCTGCGCACCCTCGGCGGCAGCGACCTCGCCTGGCGGGTGTTCGACCTCGCGTGGCTCGGGCTCACGGCCGGGCTGATCGCGGCCTTCGCCACCCGCTGGGGCGCGCTCGCCGCGGCCGCCGGCGCGCTGGTGTTCGCCACGTACCATCTCGCAGGCGGCGCGTGGCAAGCGGGGCAACGCGACTTCGTCCTGTGCGCGTTTTTGCTGCTCGGCGTGCTCGGCGTCGCGCGTGCGCTGGAGCGCCGGCGCTGGGGCAGCCTCGCGTGGTCGGGCGCGGCGCTCGGCGCCGGGATCACGCTGAAGCCGCACGCGGCGTTGTTCGCCGGAATGCTGGTCGTAACGGTCGCGGTCGTGGTCGGGCGCGCCCTCGGTATGCGGGCCGCGTGTCGCGCCACGGTGACGTTCGTTGCCGCCATCGCGGTCGCGCCGATCGCTGTCCTCGGGTGGCTGGCCGCCAACGGCGGACTGGCGCCCTGGTGGTACATCGTGACCGCCTACCTCGTTCCGCTGTACTCGCGCCTGGGTCGCAACTCGCCATGGACGGTCTATCGCTGGTACGCGTGGGTGCCACTCGGGACTGGAGTGCTGCTGTCGCTGGCGATTGGGGCCGCGCGGCGCGCGCTCGACGTGCGCCATCTCCTGGCCGTGGTCGGCGTGATGTATGGACTCGCGCATTACGTCGGGCAAGGCAAGGGCTGGGAGTACCATCTCTATCCGCTCGCGGCGTTCAGCGCGCTGCTCGTCGGCGCCGAGCTGCCGGCGGCGCTCGCCGCGCGACGGTGGCTGGTGGCGGCGACGCTGGCATCGACGGTCGCCGTGACCCTCGTGCTGCTCGACGCCAAGGCAATCGAAGCTGCGCCCGCCGCATGGTGGTGGGATCGCGAGCGCACCGTACGCGAGCTCGAGCGTGAGCTGCGACCGCGGCTGGCGCCCGGGGACACCGTGCAAGTCCTGGACACGACCGAGGGCGGCCTGCACGCGCTCTTCCGGCTGCACGTCCGCGAGCCGACACGTTTTCTGTACGACTTCCACTTCTTCCACGACGAGAGCACGCCGGTCGTGGAGGGCCTGCGTGCCGAGCTGGTTCGTGAGCTCGATGCGCACCCGCCGCAACTGATCGTGCTCTTCGCGCGCGGCTGGCCCGGCGGCGGGTACGAGCGCGTCGATCGGTTCCCGGCGCTGGCCGCCCGACTGCGCGAACGCTACGCCCCGGCGGTGACCGCGCCGGGCTATCGCGTCTATGCGAAACGAAACGATCCGTAACGTCGTCCGGGCGTACGACGATCCTGTCGTGCGCGCGTACTGCTCGGCGCGCTTCCTCATCCTGCGCCAGCGCTTCCTGGAAGAGATCGGTCAGTACCTGCCGGCCACCGGCCCGGTCCTCGACATCGGATGCGGCTTCGGGCTGTTCTCGCTCTACTACGCCGCGACTGCCCCCGGGCGCTTCGTGCGCGGGCTCGACCTCAACGCCCGCCGCATCGCGATGGCCCGCCGCGCCGCATTGCGGCTCGGGCTCGACAACGTCGCCTATGAGCAGGGCGACGCGCGCGACTTCAAGGGCGACACCGAGCTGGCCGCCGCGTACATGCTCGACATCGTGCACCACGTGCCGGCGCCCACGGTGCCGTCGCTGCTCGCGCAGCTGCGACGCTGTCTGGCACCCGGCGGCGTCTTGCTCGTGAAAGACGTCGACACGCGGCCCGCGCCCAAGCGCTGGTTCACGTGGACGCTCGATCGGCTGATGGCGCCGCGCACGCCGGTGCGCTACTGGAGCACCGAGGAGCTGACGGCGGCGTTGGAGCGCGCGGGCTTTCGGGTGCGGCGGCATCTGATGGTCGATCTGCTGCCATATCCGCACGTCCTCTATATCTGCGAGGCGCGCGCATGATGAAGCGCGAGGCGCGCGTGACGATCTGCGAGGCGCGCGCGTGACGCAGGCGCCGCTGCTGATCGCGCACGGGTTGACCGCGGGCTACGGCAAGATCGACATCCTGCACGACGTGTCGCTCGACGTGCGAGCGGGGGAGATCGTCAGCATCATCGGGCCGAACGGCGCCGGCAAGTCGACGGCGTTCAAGACGGTGGTCGGCTTCCTGCGACCGCGGCACGGGCGGGTCCTGTTCAACGGCGAGGACATCACGGGGCTGCGTCCGGATCTCGTGCTGCGCCGCGGCCTCGCGTACGTGCCCCAGGGCCGCATCGTCTTTCCGCAGATGACGGTGCTCGAGAACCTCGAGCTTGGCGCGTATACCGTGCGCGAGGCGGCGCGCATCGCGGCCGCGCTCGAGCGTGTGTACACGCTGTTTCCGGTCCTCGCCGAGCGGCGGCGCCAGCGCGCGGGCACGATGTCGGGGGGCGAGCAGCAGATGGTCGCGATCGGACGGGCGCTGATGACCTCGCCGCGCCTGATCCTGTTAGACGAGCCGTCGCTTGGGCTGTCGCCGAAGTTCGTGACGCTGATCTTCGACACGCTCATCGAGATGAAGCGCGAGGGGTTCACGCTGATGCTGGTCGAGCAGAATGCGACGCGCGCGCTGGCGATCGCGGATCGCGGCTACGTGCTCGAGCTGGGCCGCAATCGTTTCGAGGGGCCCGGTCAGCGGCTGTTGGTCGATCCGGAGGTGAAGCGCCTGTATCTGGGCGGGTGAGGCGGCCGGCTCTCGGGCGTCATGACGTGACGATCGCGGGCCGGCGTAGGGAGCAGGCGCCGAGAAAATTGGTGGATGGAGTGGCGCCCGTTCGGGAAGGGCGACAGCGACATCATCTGGGCCTTGCCGTTGTTCCCCTTGATCGTCCTCGCGCTGACGATCCCGGGGCTGGCGTCAGCCCTCGGTGCTCTCGCGAATCCCCTGCGCGCCAGGCGTGTCGCCATCACCGGCGTGATCACCAACGGTGTGAGTCTCGCAATTCCGATGCTGTTCGTCGTGTTGGCGATCGGCCGCCTCGTGCTGTGGCGGCGGTGATCGATCCGCGAGTGTCCGTGGCGAGCGAGAAAATGGTGGAGCTGAGGGGATTCGAACCCCTGACCCCAAGACTGCCAGCCTTGTGCTCTCCCAACTGAGCTACAGCCCCACGGGGGCTTCACGTTACCGAGGCATCCGGCGACTTGTCAAGGAAACCTCGGTCGCAACCGGCGCTGGCGAGGAGGGATGGTGCGGGAGGCGAGACTCGAACTCGCAGGTCCTTGCGGACAGAGGATTTTGAGTCCAGCGTGGCTGCCGTTACACCACCCCGGCCCTGACTCTGTCTGCCTTTGGCCAGGCACAGTGTACAACCAGCCGACTCTCGACCGTCCGGCGGAACGCACGGAGGCATGGCCCAGCGG